>NZ_CP081149.1:325014-650028 GCF_019665785.1 Deefgea piscis | reverse complement strand
CCAGCGTAGCGCCTGCATACCCCCCAAGCTACCGCCAATAACCGCCGCAAATTGCTGGATTCCCAAACGATCGGCCAAGCGCGCTTGCGTCTCCACCCAATCGCGAACCAAAACCACAGGAAAAGCCGAGCCATACGGCTCACCCATAGCAGGATTGATACTCGAAGGCCCAGTTGAGCCGTGGCAACCGCCGAGATTATTTACGCCAATGACAAAAAAGCGATTGGTATCAATCGGCTTACCCGGCCCAATCATACTGTCCCACCAACCCGGCGCTTTATCGTCCGCGGTGTGGTAACCCGCCACATGATGGTGACCCGACAACGCATGACAAATCAAAATCGCATTCGATTTATCGGCATTAAGTTCACCATAGGTTTCCACCATCAACTCATAGCGCGGCAACACGGCACCGGATGATAGCGTGATCGGCTCCTCAAATACCCATTTTTGCGGGGTAACGATGCCCACTGAATCAGACACGATTCAACTCCTTTTTTGACTTGGCGATGCATGCTGACGCAGCCAGCAATAGCGCAAAAAACACCGAAAAAGTATTTCCTTCGGAAATATCCATCAGTAAAGAATTAAACAAACTACACACGGCGTACGACAGCGTCACGCCAACCGCCACAGCGGCCCAAACGCGCGGCAGACCCAGCGCCATTTTGAGCGCACTCGCCAATAAAGCCAGATACAAGGCGATGCCAAGCAATCCGAGTTGCATGCCTTGCAACAAATATTCATTGTGCGGATTACTCATCTCCAGCGGGCCAATTTGCGTCTTAATCGCCCCAGTGCCCTTGCCCAGCACAGGATATTCAGCAATTTGCTTGAGCGCCGTGAGATAAAAAATACTCCGTATACCCATTGAAGTAAAACACGCCTGATCTTGCTGCGGCGTATTAAGCGCCGCTTGGCAAGCGAAAACTTCTGTAACGCCCAATTGCGCCCGCTGTTGCACCGGATTATTCGTTAATGCAATCGCGAGGATCGCCAAACCCATCACAGCGACAAACCAATAACGCCAGCGATGTTGCAAATACATCCAGCCCAAAGTCATGAGCAACACCAGACCAGCCAAATGCCCGGTGCGCTGTGGCGACATTAAATACACGCCAGCAAAACTAGCGGCGGCCAGCAAAAATGCCGCCCATTGCCGATGACGGATCCCAATGGCTAGCCATACAGTGCCAGCAAAAGCCATTAAAAACGTTTGCGCGATGGCATTTTTAGAAATCGCCGACGCGGCGAAAAACGTAACCCCAAACCATGTAAGCTGCCCCGTTGACCAGACCAAGGTTGAGAGCAATAAAATGCCTAAGTTGCCCAATAAAAAACCAGCAATTGCATACTGAATGGTTTTCTCTGGCCCTTTTAAAAAAAACAATGCCAACAAGGGAATAAACAGCAGTTTTTTATACTTAGCAAAATAAGCCCACGCCTCAGGCGCGGGTGAAAACACAGCACCTAAGGCCAGAGCCAACCACAATAGCAAGGGCAAGAACGCGAATGGGTTCGAGCGAAAAAACTCGACAATTTGGCCTCGTGCCCAATACAAGCCCAACAGACCACACAACGGCACCATGATATTGGTTAGCGCTGTGCTGCTTGGCAGCGCAAAGCCGAGCAAAGCCGAGAACAATAAAACAACGAATACTGCTTTTTGATTCGTCCACAACATTGCTAAATGACCTTGATAAAATGTTTTTTCGTTAGCACAAAGCCAAATAATTAACTTGAACTCACAACGACTTGGAGAGCGAATCGCTTAAGTCGTCATTGATTTGCTATTTTTTATCTCGCCAAAAATGCCTCCACTCTCAATTCGATTGCAATCGAGAACGGAGCAAAGAAAAGCCAGAATCGCCAAATTCCATCTCTTGGTTCAATCAGTCAAGCCACTTACTTACAGCCAACACCCAGCCCCAACTGCCTAGCCGACTTGCCTGACGCCGCGAGAAGAGCGATTATAGCAGCCTGACTCAAGTAAAAACGAAACCCATGCCGACTATTGGCGTTGCCATCATTACTAAAAATGCCCAAGCCCATCTTGCAGACTGTCTTAATGCTGTCACTTGGTGCGATAAAATCGTTGTTTTAGATTCGGGTAGCACCGATCAAACCTTAAGCATCGCACAGGCCTACGGTGCGCAGATCGAGCAAACCAGCGATTGGCCCGGCTTTGGCATCCAAAAAAATCGCGCGATCGCCCTACTCGATACCGATTGGATTTTAGCGCTGGATGCCGATGAAGTGCTCGATGCCGAGCTAATCCAAAGCATTCAAGCCGCGATCAAAGCGCCAACGGCCAGCGTGTATCAAATCAGTCGCCTATCGAATTACTGCGGCCGCTGGATTTATCATTCCGGCTGGAATCCCGATCATTTGCCCCGATTATTTCAACGTGGACACGCGGCTTATTCCGACTCTTTAGTACATGAAAAACTCAATTTTTCAGGCCCAGCGCCGCTATTAGCTGGGCAACTCTTACATTACTCATTTGATCGCTTAGATGACGTGCTCGATAAAGTGAATCGCTACTCAAGTGCAGGCGCTGAGCAGCGTTTGCAGCGTGGCGAGCGATCTGGCCTAGGCAAAGCGATTTACAAGGGTTTATGGGCGTTCATCCGCACTTACGTCTTACAACGTGGTTTTTTAGATGGCCGAGAAGGCTTTATTTTGGCGGTATCCAATGCTGAAGGTACGTATTATCGCTATCTTAAATTGATGTATCTTGGATCCAAATGAAGCTATCAATTATAGTCTCAACTTACAATCGACCCGACGCACTCAATGCCGTGTTGCAAGGGCTCGCACAACAAAGTGGAATGAACGCTAAAGAATGGGAAGTCATTATTGCTGATGACGGCTCAACCGTCACAACACAGCAACTGATTGCGCAGTGGCAAACTCATTTTCCCTGCGCACTACAGCATGTTTGGCATGAAGATACGGGATTTCGCTTAGCCGCAATTCGTAATTTATCAGCGCTCAAAGCGCACGGCGAATATCTGGTTTTCCTTGATGGCGATTGCATTCCATTCCCCGATTTCGCCGTTCAAACTCTGCGCTTGGCTGAACCAGGTTGGTTTGTCGCAGGCAATCGTGTACTGCTTAGCCAAAAATACACCGCGCAATTATGCCAAGCAGGGGGAAACCCAGCAAAGTGGTCTCCTGTCGCTTGGCTATGGGCCAAGTTCAGTGGCAAAGCCAATCGTGCCCTGCCGTGGCTGCGCCTTGCGCTCACTCAAAGCCGAAAAAAACGCGCTCAACGCTGGGCAGTATTAAAGGGCTGCAATATTGGCGTTTGGAAGCAAGACTTTATCCGCATTAACGGCTTTGATGAGTCATTTTCTGGCTGGGGACATGAAGACTCAGACTTCGCAGTGCGCTTAATTCGAGCTGGAATTTTACTCAAAGACGGCCGTTTTGCGGTGCCGGTGCTGCATCTTTGGCACCGTGAAAACGATCGCTCGAAACAAGCAGAAAACTGGAAAAAACTCGAAGAAACGCTCAAAAGCACGCATATTCATGCCGTCCGCGGATACCTACAGTACATTACGGAACCAAAAAAATGATTTATTACTGTATTTCACTCCCAGATCAAATAGATCGACGAGCTAGAATGACGCAGCAATTTACTCAACTATCTCTCAAGGTAAATTGGTTTGATGCCATCCGTCCGGATGATGATATGCCAGTTATTTATCAAAGAACAAAACGCCTAAATCAATATGGCTATGATTTAACCACCGGAGAAATGGGCTGCTTTCTAAGTCATCGGGCAGTTTGGCTCGATTTTATTAATCGGACAAATGAGAGTAAGAGTAATGATCTATGTAGTATTTTCGAAGATGACATTATTCTAAATACTGACTTCTGTAATATTATTACCGAACTAGAAACAATAAAAGACCAATGGGATTATGTTCGTTTTTTTGCGATGTTCTCACGAAAAAAAACGAATATTCAAAGCACACTACCTTCTGGACACCAACTCATTGAATTTTTAAAGCCTCCACGAGGTACTCAAGGTTATATTCTAAACCGGCATGCGGCACTGACTTTATTAAAGTTAACTGAACAGATGATTCATCCAATAGATGATACGATTGATCAAGTTTGGCGACACAATCTAAAAATGTTTTGTATTACCCCGGCGCTAGTCATTGAAGACGCCAATTTAGTTTCATCCATTGGCTCACGAAAACGTAGCAAATTAAAACTCTCTACTAAAATAAAACGAGAGCTTTATCGAGCACCTGAAGCGATTCGACGTACATTTTGGCAATACAAAACACGCTTGCGCTGGTTGCTACAACGTTAACTTTCAGTTAATGAAAACTGCACCGCATGCATCTGCGTATATACGCCTTCTCGCTGAATAAGCTCTTGATGCGTACCGCTTTCAATGATTTTGCCTTGCTGCATCACAATAATGCGGTCGGCTTTTTCGATGGTGGATAAGCGATGCGCAATCACCAAGGTAGTGCGGCCCACCATCAGGTTTTCCAGTGCTTCTTGCACTTTGCGTTCTGACTCGGTATCAAGCGCACTGGTCGCCTCATCCAAAATCAAGATCGGTGCGTCTTTATAAATTGCCCGAGCAATCGCTAAGCGTTGTCGCTGGCCGCCCGATAAACGCACACCATTTTCACCGAGCATTTCAGCAAAGCCTTGTGGCATTTGCTCGATAAATTCAGTCGCAAATGCCGCATCCGCCGCCGCGCGTACCCGCGCCATATCGATTTCATCCACGCCATAAGCAATATTGGCGGCAACGCTGTCATTAAATAACACCATGTCTTGCGACACTAAGGCGATTTGTGAGCGTAAATTGGCCAAACGATAATCCGCCAGCAACTCGCCATCCAGACGAATCTCACCGGCGCTCGGCTCATAAAATCGCGGAATTAAGTTCGCCAAGGTGGTTTTACCACTGCCCGACTGACCGACCAAGGCCACGCTTTCACCCGGTTTAATGTCTAAATCAATCCCTGCCAACGCTTTAACGCCATCGACTTGATACGCAAACTCAAGCTGGCTAATCGTGATGTGTCCTTTCACGCGCTGCGGCGCCAATGTGCCGTGATCTGGCTCTAAAGGCTGATCTAAAATACCAAACACCGAGTCAGCGGCGGCCAAACCGCGATGCAATGAATCGCTGAGCTTAGATAGATTTTTAATTGGCTGCTGCAACAACATCATTGAACTCATAAACGTCACAAATGAGCCTGCGGTCATCGCGCCATCGGCTGCGCGTAAACCGGCAAAATAAATAATCGCCGCAATCGTGACCGCAATTAAAAACACCGTAAAGCCAGAGTTCAAACTCGCGGTGGCTGCACGCTTTACGGTTAAACGCCGCACATTTTGATTGGCGGCACCAAAACGTTTCGCCTCATATTGTGCCCCGCCAAAAATCTTAATAATCCGCTGCCCGCCTAAGCTTTCATCTAAGATTTGGCTCATTTCGCCCATGGTGTCTTGCGTTTGTTGTGACAATCTACGCTGGCGTTTACTCACAATCCGAATCGATACCGCCGCACCTGGCAGCATAATCAAGCAAAACAAAGTCAGTTGCCAATCGGTCCACAGCATAATGCCGAGCAAAGCGATGGCCATTACCGAGTCTTTGACCAACACGGTGAGTACATTCAGGCCCGCATCCATGATCTGGTTAATATCAAACGTCACTCGCGACAATAAAACCCCAACTGACGATTGATCAAAAAATCGAATTGGCATGGCCATCATCCGCTCAAACACTTGCTGGCGTAAATTATGCATCACGCGTGACGACAACCAAGCACTGCCATATTCATAGCCAAAGCTAGAAATCAAACGCACCAAGCCTAAGCCAAACAAAGCCAATGGCATCAACCATGCGGCCTGCGCTGCCGCTTGATTTTGCTTAAAGCTATCAATAATCACCCCGAGCATTTTGACCATTGCGGCATCAACGCCACCGGCCACTACCATGGCCAAAATCGACATCACGACGATGCCTCGATACGGGCCAAAGTAGGCAAGAATTCGGAAATACAGCTGTTTGCTATTCATGAGCTCAGTAGAGAAAAGGCATAAAGTCAGATTATAACGGAGTCACGTCGCGCTCAGGACAGCAGCGCAACATTCACACTATTTAGCGCCAATAAAAAGCCTACGCTGGCGTAGGCTTTGTTGACGGATAGACGAAGCATGGACTTGATCGCACTGGATCATAAATCGCGAAGCGCTTTAAAAATCCCCATAGCGTGATTGCAATAAACCAGCAATCACCGGCGCAACGCTTTCGGTGCGTAAAATTCTTGGCCCCAACAATACAGAGGTATAGCCCGCTGCAATAGCTTGATTGTCTTCTTCAGTAGAATACCCACCTTCAGGGCCAATCAACACGCAAACGCTAGCGACTTTTTCTGGCAAGCTAGCCCACGCCACAGCGCCTGTTGGGCAAAGCAATAATTTTAATTCGTCAGAATTTGGCTGGGCTAAAAATTGCGCCAACGTGAGGATAGGCCGGATTTCTAATAAGCGCGTTCGGCCACATTGCTCGGCGGCACTAGCGGCAATTGCTTGCCAATGCGCCAACCGTTTTTCGGCGCGTTCGCCCGAATAGCGCTGCTGGCAATATTGCGAAATCACCGGCTGCAACACCGCAACCCCGAGCTCGGCGGCTTTTTGCACCGTGTAATCCATGCGATCGGCGGCCGAAATTGCTTGCACCAAGGTTATTCTCAACGGCGATTCACGATCCACATCGGCAAACGACAGCACAGCAACACTAACGGTTTTTTTACCCATTGCCGCAATTTGCGCAGTAAATTCACCGCCTTGGCCATTAAATAAAATAATTTCTTCGCTATGCTGCAAACGCAATACTTGCACATGCCGCGCTACCGACTCGGGTAAGTCAAAACATTGCCCAATTGAAAGTGGCAAATCAATATAAAAGCGCGGCATACACCATCATGTCCTTGCAATAAAATACGCGTCAATCAAAGGGGCATTAAATGCCAAGCGGAGGGAGGTCATGAAACGACGAAGGCACGTCTTTAAGCCGATCAAAACTCACCATTTCATAATTACTCGGGTCAGAAAGTAGCTCACGCAGTAATTTATTATTCATGGCGTGCCCCGATTTATACCCCGAAAATGCGGCAATCAATGGGTGACCTAAAATATACAAGTCGCCAATCGCATCGAGCACTTTATGCCGAACGAATTCATCTTCAAAGCGCAAACCGCCTTCATTCAGGACGCGAAACTCATCGATTACCACCGCATTATCCATATTACCGCCGCGAGCTAAGCCATTCATGCGTAAGTATTCAACTTCATGAATAAAACCAAAGGTGCGGGCACGGGCAATTTCGCTGATGTAATTGGAATCAGCAAAATCAAGGCTAATGGTCTGAGCGGATTTTTTAAAGGCGGGATGTTTGAAATCGATCGTGAGGGTGACTTTGTAGCCGTTATGCGGCTCAAACTTCACCCATTTATCACCATCATGCACTTCGATAGGTTTTAAGACTTTGACAAACTGCTTGGGCGCGTCGAGCTCACGCACCCCAGCCGTTTGCAGCAAATAAATAAAGGGAGCAGCAGAACCATCCATAATCGGCATTTCTGGCGCATCGACTTCGACAATCACATTGTCGATACCGAGCCCAGCAAATGCTGACATTAAATGCTCAATTGTGCCGACACGCACGCCGTCTTGCACCAGCGTCGAGGAGAGTCGCGTGTCGTTCACTAAATCGGGGCCGACTTTGAAAGGCGCTGACTCGGGTAAATCAGAGCGCTTAAAAACGATGCCAGTATCCGCAGCAGCCGGTCGCAAAGTGAGTTTTACTTTCTCACCCGAATGCAAACCAACGCCAGTCGCATGGATCGTTGAATCCAAAGTTCTTTGTAAAAACATGCCCATTCTGCCTAAACAATCAATTGCTTGATTTTACCAGCCCTAGGCAAAAGACTGGTTAAATCATTCCAATCACACTGATTGATTTCATTTATTACGCTAATCCAGCGAAAGCCTTAATCCGCTTGACGACGTAAAAATGCCGGAATATCCATATCGATATTACTCATTGCGGCTGGACGAGCTGGCGTTTCTGCCGCACGGCTACCACGATTGTTACGCCAAATTGCTGGCGTATCGTAGGCTTCATCGTAAGCAGCATTATCGGTGCCAGTTTTTTGCATTGGGTTATTCACCACCGTCAGTGATGGCGTGCTAATCGCTTTGCCACCCAAACCGGTTGCCACTAAAGTCACGCGGATTTCGTCTTCACCCAATGCTTCATCGTAAACCACACCGTGTTTCACCAATGCACCTTCGGCAACATGTGATTCGATAATTTCAAGCGCTTGGCGAGTTTCTGATTTTTTCAATTTGCCCGGTGCAGTCGAGAAATTCACCAACACGCCACGTGCACCCTTAAAGCTAATATTGTCGAGCAATGGGCAACGAATGGCTTCTTCGGTAGCACGAATGGCTCGATCTGGACCTGTGGCATGTGCCGAACCCATCATCGCCATACCCATTTCACGCATCACAGTTTTAACGTCAGCAAAGTCAACGTTGATTAAACCTGGATATTGAATGATTTCAACAATCGAACCAACGGCATTACGTAATACGTCATCAGCCGCACGGAATGCTTCATCAACCGTGACATCATCGCCTAAAACTTCTTCAAGTTTTTGGTTAGAAACCACAATCAAAGAATCCACATAGCGCGACAATTCATCAATACCGACTTGTGCCACTTTTTGGCGACGGCCTTCATCTTGTCCAGGTGAAGTCACCACGCCGACAGTCAAAATGCCTTTTTCACGCGCCACTTGTGCGATCACAGGTGCGGCGCCAGTGCCGGTACCACCGCCCATACCGGCAGTGATAAATAATAAATCTGCGCCAGAAATCAATTCAGCAATGCGCTCGCGATCTTCTTCAGCAGCTTGTCGGCCAATATCAGGATCACACCCAGCGCCAAAGCCTTTGGTGAGTTCAGCGCCCAACTGAACCACATTGTCCGCCCGCGATTGCTTCAAAACCTGAGCATCGGTATTGGCGGAAATAAAATCAACGCCGTGCGACTGCATCGCATGCTCGATCATATTGTTGATTGCATTGCAGCCTGCGCCACCAACGCCAATCACCTTGATATTCACGTGATGTGAAACCTCTGGTACTTCAATTAATAATGCCATTTTCACTCTCCTCTTGCCCGATTTTACTGCTTACCCGAATATTTCAGAAGTTATTTTGAAACCATGCCTTCATTCTGCTAAAAACATCACCCATGCCGCCTTCTTTACCTCTAGCACCGGGTGCTTTTTGCATTTGTTGGCGCGCCAATAACAGCAAGCCAACTGCAGTGGAATAGCGTGGATTTTTAACCACTTCTGCTAATCCACCCACATAACGCGGCAAACCTAAGCGCACCGGCATATGGAAAATTTCTTCAGCCAAATCAGTCATACCCGGCATCAATGAAGCGCCACCGGTAATCACAATCCCGCTCGACAATCGATCTTCCAAACCGACACGGCGTAATTCGGCTTGTACAAAGCTATACAATTCTTCAACACGCGGCTCGATCACTTCAGCCAGCGTATGACGGCTCATTTGCCGCGCACCGCGCTCACCCACGCCTGGCACTTCGATCATCGTTTGCGGATCGGTCATATGGCGTAATGCCACGCCGTGTTGGATTTTGATGTTTTCGGCTTCACCGGTTGGCGTACGCAATGCCATTGCGACGTCATTGGTAATTTGATCACCGGCGATTGGAATCACTGCGGTATGACGAATCGATCCGCCAATAAACACCGCGATATCGGTAGTGCCACCGCCAATGTCAACCAAACACACGCCAAGATCTTTTTCATCTTCAGTCAGAACGGCGTAGCTTGAGGCCAATGGTTGCAACACCACTTCAGCAATCTCTAGCCCACAACGGCGCACGCACTTGGTGATGTTTTGCACTGCCGACACTGCGCCAGACACAATATGCACCCGAACTTCTAAGCGCACACCCGACATACCTAGCGGCTCTTTCACGTTTTCTTGACCATCAATCACATACTCTTGCGACAAGATGTGTAGGACTTGATGATCGGTTGGAATATTGACCGCGCTCGCCGTTTCAATCACTCGCTCAATATCGGCTGGGGTGACTTCTTTATCTTTAATCGCCACCATGCCGTGCGAATTGAGGCTCTTGATGTGGCTACCGGCAATGCCGGTATACACTTCGCTGATTTTGCAATCGGCCATCAATTCAGCTTCACCCAATGCCGACTGAATCGCTGCAACGGTTTTTTCAATATCAACGACAACACCGCGCTTCAAGCCTTTGGATGCTGCGGAGCCTAAGCCCACCACATTCAAAGAGCCATCTTCCTTCACATCAGCCACTACCGCGACCACTTTAGAAGTCCCGATATCTAGCCCAACGATGAGGTTTTTTGCATCCCTAGTCACTGACAGCCTCTTTTACAATTCTTAATGTTTAACTTTAAATACCCCAGCCAACTTATTGCTTTTTAAGTATTTAAAATACCAAAAGCATAAATCATGCCGAAGCTTTATTTGCCTTAGGTTTTACGACCGGCGGTGGCTTAACGCCCTGCTTGCCAGCCTCTAACGGCGTATACGATGGTAAATGCACGGCAAAACCATTCGGATAACGCAAATCCACATACTCAAATGGCTGCTGCAATAAAGCCAATGAATTGGGGTAAGCGCTCACAAAACGCTTCACCCTATCCACTGCTTGATCACGCCCTACTTCTACGATCAATTGCTTATCTAATTCAAAGCGCCATGCCCGGCGATCCGATAACCACAAACGCGTTGGCGTTCGCTGTAAAGGCAATAAGGCCGCTTGCAAAGCCTTAAACTCACTCACCATCAACTTTTCAGAGCCTTCAGGTCCTTCCAAAATTGGCAAAGGATCACTGGTTGCAGCATCAAATTTTTCGCCATGCGAATTAAGTAACCCTGTCGTTCCCCAACGCGCTACCGCCTTGTGCTCTTCAATATTGACTTCTAAACGATCAGGCCAACGACGACGGACTTCAACCTGACGTACCCACGGTAATTTTTCAAAATTCTGCCGTGTTTTATCCAAATCAAGGGTAAAGAACGTTCCTTTTAATTCGTTTTTAATCACATAGCGTAATTGCTCGCGCGTTACATGCGCTAAATCCCCATCGACCTTAATCCGGCGAACCGGAAATAATGGCGAATGCACCGCCAAAAACAATAAGGAGTAAAACAATAACATCAATGCTAAAGCTGTCAGCAAGTTAGCAAGCCACATCAATAGCTGTGGCTTATCCCACATAACAACTCACTTTTAAGTGTCGATTTAAAGCCCGCTCAGGCATATTGATTGATTCCTAATTGGGCGCTTCAAACACCCACCCATCATGGGTATGCAAACGTAGCCAAATTATAACAATAGTTGCAAGGATATACCCTTACAAACCGTAAAACCTATGAGATTGTTCCCAAAATTGTCAATACTAAGTCGTCGTAGCTAATGCCTGCTTCACGAGCGCACATCGGAAATAGACTGTGCGTTGTCATTCCGGGGGCCGTATTGGGCTCTAGCAAAAACATTTCGCCCTGCTCATCCATTAAAAAGTCAATTCGCGCCCAACCTGAAGCCCCGAGCACTCGATACGCTTGTTCACATAAATCACGCGCTTTTTGCTCTTGCTCACCCAATAAACCAGGGCAATGATAGACCGTGTCATCACGGATATATTTAGCTTCAAAGTCATAAAACTCAGTCGCCGGCTCAATCTTGACGGTGGCCAAAGCCTTACCATCAAGCACCGCGCACGAGTACTCACCGGCGTTAATCGAGCGTTCAGCCAAAACCAAAGCATCGTACTGCGCTGCTACAGCGTAAGCCTGAGCAATTTGCTCAACGCTGGTACAACGCGTAACCCCCACGCTTGAGCCACCATTGGCGGGTTTAACATACAGCGGTAAATCTAACTGCTTGGCCACCGCAGCCAAATCACTACTGGCAACAAGTAAAACATAATCAGGAATCGGTAAACCGGCCGCTTGCCACATCAGCTTGGTGCGCCATTTATCCATACCAATTGCCGAAGCCATCACGCCACAGCCAGTGTAAGGAATCGACATAAATTCCAAAGCACCTTGGATCGTGCCATCCTCGCCATAACCACCGTGTAAGATCAAAAAGGCGCGCTCAAATCCTTCATCATGCAAAGCTGACAATGGTTTTTCAGCAGGATCAAAGCGATGCGCATCCACGCCTTGGCGAACTAAAGCTTCCAATACACCCGCGCCGCTGAGCAAAGAAATTTCTCTCTCGCTCGAAGCACCACCCATTAATACTGCAACTTTACCCATTGCTTTCACATCAACACCGCTCATTTCACCATCTCACATAATAATTTCGGTGTATTCCCAATGGTGCCAGCGCCCATCGTCACCACCACATCACCCGCTTGCACTGCGGCAAAAATTGCCGTTGACATATCGGTAATTTGCGCCACAAACACCGGCTCAATTTTGCCGGCCACTCGCACAGCACGGGCTAAAGATCGGCCATCAGCAGCAACAATCGGCGTTTCACCGGCGGCATACACCTCGGCGAGCAACAAGCCATCGACCGTGTTAAGTACTTTGACAAAATCTTCAAAACAATCACGCGTTCGCGTATAGCGGTGCGGTTGAAACGCCAATAACAAGCGACGCCCCGGGAACGCGCCACGCGTCGCTGCCAGCGTTGCCGCCATCTCAACCGGATGGTGACCATAATCATCGACCAAGGTAAACGTGCCACCCGCTGGCAAAGTGACTTCGCCATAGCGCTGGAAACGACGACCTACGCCTTGGAAACGCTCAAGAGCCGATACAATCGCTGTCTCATCCGCCCCAACTTCAATCCCGATGGCAATCGCAGCGAGTGCATTAAGTACATTGTGCATGCCCGGCATATTGAGCGTGACGGCTAAGCGACGTGATTCACCGTTTTGCCAAACCGCATCAAAACGCATCATGCCGTTATCCGCCACAATGTTTTCTGCACGCAACATCGCGTCTTCAGAAACCCCATACGTGGTCACAGGGCTAGTGACTTTCGGCAAGATCGAGCGCACATGCGGATCATCAATACACAAAATCGCCCGGCCATAAAACGGCAAATGATGCAGAAAATCGATAAAAGCTTGCTTTAGTTTTTCAAAATCATGGCCATAAGTGTCCATATGGTCCGCATCAATATTGGTCACCACCGAGATCACCGGCGTGAGTAGCAAGAACGACGCATCGCTTTCATCGGCTTCGGCGACCAAAAAGTCACCCTGCCCTAAGCGGGCATTTGAGCCAGCTGCGTGTAATTTTCCGCCAATCACAAAGGTTGGATCCAAGCCAGCAGCCTCGAGCACACTGGCACTCAAGCTAGTGGTAGTGGTTTTGCCGTGCGTACCGGCAATGGCAATACCTTGCTTTAAGCGCATTAATTCAGCCAACATCATCGCGCGGGGCACAACAGGAATCTTACGCTGGCGCGCGGCAATCACTTCGGGATTGTCGTCTTTCACCGCACTCGAAATCACTACCACGTCGGCATCGGTAATAAACTCAGCCGCATGCCCTTGAAATACTTGGGCGCCCGCATTCACTAAGCGCTGTGTTGTGGCGCTCACACCTAAATCCGAACCACTAATTTCAAAACCTAAATTGAGCAATACTTCGGCAATCCCACTCATGCCGACACCACCAATCCCAACAAAATGGATGCGTTTTACTTTATGTTTCATTGCGCTAATTCTTTAATCACTGCAACGACTGCGGCCGTTGCATTAGGTTGAGCTAAAGCACGCGCGGCCGTTGCCATCGTTAGGCAGCGTTCACGCGTCATTTCTTGAATCAATTGCGCCAGTTTTTCTGGGCTGCTGTGTGATTGAGCTAATAAAATCCCGGCACCCGCTTCACTTAAAAAGTGTGCATTACCGGTTTGGTGGTCATCCACCGCATGCGGAAATGGCACCAAAATACTTGCCGCACCGACACATGCGAGCTCGGCCACCGTCAACGCCCCTGAACGGCACAAAATCAAATCGGCATCGGCATACGCTTGCGCCATATCGGCAATAAACGCCACGCAATCGGCAGAAGCGCCAGCTGCGGCGTAATTGGCTCGCAATGTTTCTAAATGCTTTTCACCCGATTGATGCGTCACCATCGGACGATCAGCTGGTGCAATCAGTGCCAAGGCTTTCGGCAATTGTTCATTAAACACTTGCGCACCTAAGCTGCCGCCCACCACCAAAATCTTTAAAGGCCCAGTTCGGTTGGCAAAGCGCACCGCAGGCTCAGCCACTTGGGCGATTTCACTGCGAACTGGATTACCAACGCAATCGGCCTGATTAGGAAATGCCGACGGAAACGCAAACAACACTCGATTGGCAATTTTCGACAACACGCGATTGGTTAAACCCGCTACTGAGTTTTGCTCATGAATCACCAACGGCAGCCAGCACAAACGCATCGCCAAGCCGCCGGGAAAACCGGTAAACCCACCAAAACCAATCGCCACATCGGGGCGACGGCGGAAAATCAAATTCAATGCCGCCAACAAAGCTTTGGTTTGTACCCATGGCTGGCTGAGTTTTTTTAACCAACCTTTACCGCGTACACCGGTAATTTTTAGCGTCACCAAATCTATACCTTGCTGCGGTACAACGCGGGTTTCCATCGCGCCGTTTGCGCCTAACCACACCACATCCCAACCCTCAAGACGTAATGCATTGGCAACCGCTAACGCGGGGAATATATGCCCACCCGTGCCACCGGCCATCACCAAGAGCGTACGTTGCCCACCGGTGGCAGCAGGCTCAATCCATTCGGCATCTTCTTTTCGCATTCGCCAGCCGCTGACAATCAAAGCCAGCATGGCAATAATAAAAAGTACCGAGAAAATAATCGTCATACCTTATAGCCTCGAATCATTTGACGATTTTCAAAATCAATCCGTAATAAAAAACCTAGCGCTAATAAATTGGCCACAAGCCCAGAGCCACCAAACGATAATAAAGGCAAGGTTAAACCTTTAGTCGGCATCACACCCATATTTACGCCGATATTAATCACCGTTTGTACACCAATCCAAATCCCAACACCTTGAGCAGCTAATGATTGCCAATGCCGCTCTAATTTATTTGCCTGTACGCCAATCGAAAAAGCCCGAAAAACTAAAAATGCAAATAAGCTAATCACCACGGCGATACCAATAAAACCAAATTCTTCCGCAATAATCGCCATTAAAAAATCGGTATGCGCTTCGGGTAAATATGAGAGCTTTTCTACACTAAGGCCCAAACCGACCCCGGTAAATTCACCACGGCCAAAAGCAATTAAGGAATGACTTAATTGGTAACCTTTGCCATACGGATCTTGCCAAGGATCTAAAAAACCTAAAACCCGCGCCCGGCGATAAGGGCTAGAAATAATTAAAGCAAAAAAAGCGCCGCCTAAAAAAATGATCAGGCCAGCAAAGATTCGCCAACTAAATCCAGCCAAAAATAATATGCCCATCGCAATCGCCGTTACGACAATCAATGCGCCCATATCGGGTTCGGCCAATAATAAGCCACCCACAATGGCCATTACAACGCCTAGCGGTAATAAGACCTTAGTTAAGCTATCAACAAAGGTTGAAGTCATACTACTATTTTTACGCACGCTATAATCAGCGGCATACAGCACAGCAAAATACTTCACTAATTCGGAAGGTTGTAAATTAATCACAAATAAACTTAACCAGCGCCGACTACCATTCACCTCACGCCCGATACCCGGAATCAACACTAGAATTAATAAAACAATACCCAAAATAAATAAAGCCGGAGCGTATCGACGCCATATCTCGGTTGGAATATTAAATGCAATGAATCCAGCCAACACCCCAACGGCCAAAAATGCCGAATGGCGCATCAAAAAATAACTCGAATTAAAGCCAGTATCTTTATCTACCTCAGCCATTGCAATCGATGCGGAATACACCATTACCAAGCCGATGGTCAGCAATAAAGTGACGCACCAAAATAAGCCTCGATCATAAGCGCTCATTTTGGGCTTCATTCGCTGCATCGCTTGATAAAGAATTTGCCGCATTACTGCTCCAACTCTTTCACTGCGGCAATAAATACTTCGGCGCGATGATGATAATTACGGAACATATCTAAACTAGCGCACGCCGGTGACAGCAAGACCACATCACCAGGCTCGGCAAAATTACTCGCCACCGAGACGGCCATCTCTAACGTCGGTAACATCATCACCGGCAAATAATTATCATCGTCATCTGGCAAATACGCCGACTGCGCTTCATTTAATACGTCCGCCAAAGCGGGTGCGTCTTTACCAATGAGTAACACCGCCCGGCAAACTCGCTCGCAAGCTTCAAGCAGTGGCGAAAAATCTTGGCCCTTGCCCTCGCCGCCCGCAATCAACACCACTGGCCGCGTCATGCCTTTTAAAGCCGCTTCGGTCGCGCCAACATTGGTGCCTTTAGAGTCGTCGTAATACGCCACCCCATTGATGTCGGCGACAAACTCAACGCGATGCGGCAAACCTTTAAAGTTTTTCAGTGCCTCAAGCAATGGTGCTAAAGGCAAATCGGCGGCGCGGCACAAGGCAATCGAAGCCAGTGCATTCACGGCGTTATGCAAACCCGCTACCGGTAATTCCGACGCTTTAAGTAATTCAGTTGCGCCATAGCGAAGGCTAAAATCACCATCGATTTCAAGCAAACCATACTCACCATTAGCAGCGGTATCTGCACCAAACCACACTATATTGTGGTCTGGTTCAGCCATACCCTTGCACCACTGATCTTCACGATTAAGAACTCGCACGCCTTGGCCATTAAAAATACTGGCTTTGGTCGCCGCATATTCTTTCATTCCGGCGTAGCGATCTAAATGGTCTTCCGACACATTCAATACCGTCGCCGCAGTCGGCGCTAAGGAGTGCGTCGTTTCAAGTTGGAAACTAGATAATTCCAGTACCCAAAAATCAGGCCACTCACCGCGCGCCTGCCATTCTGCTAGTGCTGCTAAGACCGGAACGCCAATATTGCCGGCCATCACCGTGGTTTTTCCGGCGGCCTCACACATTTGCGCCACCATCGTGGTCACGGTGGATTTGCCATTCGATCCAGTAATCGCAATCACTTTGCCGGGCTGGCCTTGCAACGCCAAGGCCAATAATTCAATATCACCGATCACAGTAATGCCACGAGCGATCGCTGCGGCCACTTCGGGCGTTGCCAGTGGCACTCCTGGACTGCTAATCAATAAATCGGCATCCGCAAAGGTATCCACATTAAATGAGCCCAAGCGCAACGCGACCTGTGGCAACTCGGCTTGAAGTTGCGCCAAATTGGGTGGCGTTTGACGACTATCGGCCACGGTCACCTGTGCGCCTTGACCAACCAACCAACGGGCGGTCGCCAAACCAGTTTCACCTAAACCGACGACGATGCAATGCTTTGCTTTGAGTTCCATCTTTGCTTACCGTAATTTCAAGGTGGCCAAGCCAACCAAGACCAAGAGCATGGTAATAATCCAGAAACGGACCACCACTTGAGTTTCTTTCCAGCCTTTTAATTCGTAATGATGGTGCAATGGCGCCATGCGAAACACGCGTTTTCCGCGAGTTTTAAAGCTAGCAACTTGAATCATCACCGACAGCGCTTCAACCACAAACACACCGCCCATAATCAACAGCACAATTTCTTGCCGCACAATCACCGCGACCATACCAAGGCCGGCGCCGAGCGCCAAAGCGCCAACGTCGCCCATAAAGACTTCGGCGGGATAGGCGTTAAACCACAAAAAGCCAAGGCCTGCACCGGCCATTGCCGCACAAAACACCACTAATTCGCCAGCACCGGGTACATGCGGCACCCCCAAATAAACTGCAAATTTTGCATTCCCTGCCACGTAGGCAAAAATACAAAAAGCGCCAGCAATCAGTACTGTCGGCATAATCGCCAAGCCATCCAAACCATCGGTGAGATTGACGGCATTACTGGTGCCAACAATGACAAAATAAGTCAGAATACAAAAGCCAATGGCACCAAATGGATACAAAATTTCTTTATAAAACGGCACAATAAAACCCGTCGTTGCCGCGTCATTACCAAAATTCACCAAAAATAAACCGGCACCAATGGCAATCGCTGACTGCCAAAACATCTTGGCTTTGGCAGATAAGCCTTTCGGGTTTTTCAGTGCAACTTTTTTATAATCATCCACAAAACCAATAATGCCGGTGGCCAAGGTCACCACCAGCACCAGCCAAATGTATTTATTGCCTAAGTCACCCCACAATAAGGTGGTCAAGCCAATCGACAGCAAAATCAAGGTGCCGCCCATCGTCGGCGTACCGGCTTTGATTAAATGCGTTTGCGGGCCGTCATCACGAACGGCTTGACCGACTTTCATCTCGGTCAATTTGCGAATCACCCATGGACCTAAAGTCCATGAAATCGTTAGCGCAGTAATCGTCGCCAATACGGCGCGTAAAGTGAGGTAATTAAATACATTAAAGGCACGAACTGATTCGCCGAGCCATTGCATCAACATCAGCAACATGGCTGTGCTCCTTCTAATTCGTTAACAACGTCTTCCATGCGCATAAAGCGCGATCCTTTCACCAACACCATCGATTCGGGTGTTAATACGGCACGCAAACTCGCCAACAATTGCGCTTTACTGGCAAAATGCTGACCGCGCTCACCAAAAGCGCCCACGGCATGCACCATGTGTTCACCCACGGCGAATAAAGCGGCTATGCCTTGTTGCTGCGCATAAGCGCCAATCAAAGCATGTTGCTCGGCGGCATCCGCGCCCACTTCGCCCATATCCCCCAACACCAAAACGCTACGTTTTGCCCCCATCGCCGCCAAAACATCAATCGCCGCCCGCATAGAATCTGGATTGGCGTTATAGCTATCGTCCAAAATTTGCGCGCCATTGGCAGCTTTTTTGGCTTGTAAACGCCCTTTTACCCCTTGCCATGCCGAAAGACCGGCAGCAATATCGGCCAAAGGCACTTGCATTGCCAGCGCCGTAGCCGCTGCGGCCAGTGCATTACGCACATTGTGTAAGCCCGGAACCGCTAACTGCACTGATGCCGAACCTAATGGTGTGAGCAATTGAAACTGACTGCCCAATGCGCCCAATTCAATCTGCTCGGCAGTGATTTCTGCGTCTTGCAATCCAAACGACACACATTGATGCTCGCCCGCTAATTGCCGCCACAAACCAGCAAATTCATCATCGTGATTAATAATGGCCACGCCATCGGCGACTAAACCGGCAAAAATTTCACCTTTGGCTTGAGCCACACCCGCCACCGAGCCCAAGGCTTCTAAATGGGCCGCGCCCGCATTATTGACGACCGCTACGTCAGGGCAGGCAATGCGCGTTAGGTAGTCAATCTCACCAAAATGATTCATACCCATTTCAGCAACGACAAAACGATGCTGAGCATTGAGCCCTAGCACCGTCAATGGCAAGCCAATATGGTTGTTTAAATTGCCTTTGGTTGCGTGTACTTTGCTGGCGTCACCGACATGCTTAGCCAAAATACTGGCCAACATTTCTTTGAGGCTTGTTTTGCCATTACTGCCAGTAATAGCCGCTAGCTTAATGTCGGCGTGCTTTGCACGCCAATACCTTGCCAATTGTCCCAGTGCTTGTAAAGTGTCCGCCACCACAATCCGGTTACCGCTACCGTCTTTTTCAACGAGGGCGGCTACCGCGCCTTGCGCCAAAGCTTGCTCAACAAAATCATGCGCGTCAAAACGCTCGCCTTTTAAAGCGACAAATAAATCACCGGCGCGAATGTCACGACTATCAGTCGTCACACGGCTAAAGACCAATTCGGGGCCCCCCGAAAGACGGCCATTAAGCACTTGCGCGGTTTCCTGCAAATTCAACATCATGACTTCCTTATTACTTTTTTGGCGAGCGCTTGGCTAGCCACTTCGACATCATCAAAATGTTGCCGCACGCCATCGATTTCTTGGTAGGTTTCATGCCCCTTACCGGCCACTAAAATCACATCGTTAGGACCGGCCATATCAATGGTGTCCGTAATTGCAAAACCACGATCCGATTCAATCGCATAGTTGGCTTCGCCATTACCTGGCACACCTTCTACGCCAGCAATAATTTGCTGAATAATCGCCTGCGGTTTTTCGCTGCGCGGGTTATCACTGGTAATCACCACTGAGTCCGCCAAACGACAAGCAATCTCCCCCATTAATGGGCGCTTGCCATTGTCTCTATCGCCACCGCAACCAAACACACAATATAAGCGCGCGCCTTGCGGCATCACTTCACGCAAAGTGAGTAGTGCTTTTTCTAAAGCATCTGGCGTATGTGCGTAATCGACCACCACCAAAGGCTTGCCCGACCCACCCAAGCATTGCATCCGCCCAGGAGCCGAACGAATTTGACCGAGCACGCGGCAGGCATCATCCAGTGCCACGCCATCGGCCAGTAAGACCCCTAAGCAAGCCAGCAAATTGCTGACATTAAAGCGTCCTAATAGCGGCGAATTAATCGCGCCAACACCAAGCGGCGTATCGACGACCAAAGAAATACCATCAAGAGAGGATTCAAAATGCTTAACGCGCAAATTACCGTGCTCAAACCCATAGCCATACACTTTGGGGGCAGTGGTAAATTCAATCAACTCACGGCCAAAGGCATCGTCAGCATTGATAACGGCAGCTTGTAAACCATCCCACTGGAATAATTTGGCTTTGGCGGTGGCGTATGCAGCCATGGTGCCGTGATAGTCCAAGTGATCGCGAGTTAGATTGGTAAAAACGGCGGTCTTAAACGGCACGCCATGTGCCCGCCCCTGATCTAAGCCGTGTGAAGAAACTTCCATCGCCACATGCGTTGCACCATTGGCTTTAAATTTGGCTAACCAGCCTTGTAAGGCCAAAGGATCTAAGGTGGTATGGGTTGAGGCGACTAAGTCGCTCACAAAACCATTTCCCAAAGTGCCTAAGACGCCGGTTTTATTGCCCAATAAATCAAAAGCTTGTGCCAACCAATTGGCAATCGAGGTTTTACCATTGGTTCCTGTGATACCGACTATAGGCATAAGCCCAGAATCGTTACCCAATAGCGCACAGGCCACGATACCCGCTTGATAGCGTAGTGCTGGCACAGCTAAATTAGGTACATCCCATGCCCGATTCCACACAAAATCCTCAGCTTCCCAAATCACTGCTGCGGCGCCTTTGGCTAGCGCATCGGCAATAAACTTTCGACCATCGACATATTCGCCACGAAAGGCCATAAATACATCGCCAGCTTGTACTTGTCGGCTATCGGCCACCAAAGGGCGACCAGACTGTAATTCAATCAGCGCAGCTAAATCAAAAGCAGGCAATTCCCAACTCGCAGGCTTCATGTTTCTTCCTTTACTTCGGCTTCGGTATTGGGTAAGAAAATATTGGTCGTTGGCGCATCAGGCGGAACACCCAACAAGCGCAAACTCCCAGCAACCACATTACTAAAAATCGGTGCGGCAACTAAACCACCGTAACGCATTGCAAATGATGGCTCGTCGACCATCACTGCCACGATTAAACGTGGATTTGAAATAGGGGCTAAACCGACAAAAGAACCAACACGCGCCGTATCTGAATACTTACCATCGACTAATTTTTTTGCCGTACCCGTTTTACCGCCCACTCTATAGCCCACCACTTGCGCCCGAGTTGCTGTTCCGCCGGGCAAGGTCACCATCTCCAGCATCTTGCGAACTTGTTCTGCTGTCTTGGCAGAAACCACTTGCTTGCCCGGTGCTGGCGCGACCAATTTTGTAAATGTCACCGGATGAATTTCACCGTTGCCAGCAAAGAGCTGATACGAGCGCGCCATTTGCATTAAGCTCACTGACATCCCGTAGCCAAAAGACATCGTGGCCTCTTCAATCGGTCGCCAGTTTTTCCAAGGGCGGATCCGGCCAGCAGCTTCACCCGGGAATCCGGTATGCGGCACTTCACCAAAACCAACATCTTTATAAAAATTCCACTTCGACTCACGATCCATCATCAATGCCATCTTCGTCATGCCGACGTTAGATGATTTTTGCATAATGGTTTCCACCGTTGCCGCGCCCACCGCATGATCGTCCTTGACCATATTCGGGCCGATGGCCATCGTGCCACCGCCAGTTTGAATAATGGTCTGCGGTGTGACTTTGCCGGCATCAAGCGCCATCGCCACCGTCATCGCTTTCATCGTCGAGCCAGGCTCATACAAATCAGTTAGCGCGCGATTGCGTTTATACGCTGGGTCAACTCGAGCACGGCTATTGGGGTTGTAAGACGGCGCATTAGCCAATGCCAAAACTTCTCCAGTTTTCGCATCCAGCACCACAATCGCCCCACCCACTGCACCGGAGCTATCCACCATATTTTTAAGCTCGCGGTAAGCCAAATATTGAATTCGTCGATCAATCGACAACTGCAATGTTTGCCCTTCTTGCGGCGGCACAATCGTTGAAACGTCTTCAACAATGTAGCCACGACGATCTCGAATCACGGTGCGAGAGCCCGGCTTACCCGCCAGCATTTTTTCTCGTGTTAACTCAAAACCTTCCTGCCCTTTGCCATCAATATCGGTAAAACCGACAATATGGGCCATCACTTCGCCCGCCGGGTAGTAACGGCGATATTCAGTTTGCGAATACACTCCGGGGATTTTCATCGCCATCAGCTTTTTTGCATCCGCAGGTGAGATATGCCGTTTCACCCACAGAAAATCTGATTTTATTTCTTTGCCTTGCGAGTTTTTTCGTGATGCGGTCAATTTTGTTAACAGCTCTCCCGACTTTAATTGCAAATGCGTTTCTAATTTTTTAACTTCGTCCAGCGACAACGGCATCAGCTCATCGTCGTTCGCGGGCTTCCAATCTTCGGCACGCTGCTGCCCTACCGGCAAAATCAGCATGCTGCGTGGGCTCATCCAAATCGACTGAACCGGCGTTGAAATCGCCAACGGTTCACCATTGCGGTCGGTGATCATGCCGCGATTGGCTTCTAGTTTTAACACCCGACGATAGCGTGCATCACCTTGGTCTTGTAAAAAACCTTCATTCCATACTTGCAAATACAAGGCACGACCGAGTAAGGCGGCAAACAACACCATCAAACCGCCGAGTACCGTCCAAACCCGCCAACGCTCTAACTTTGGGATTACGGCATACTTTGGTCGACGACGGCTAGCCGCCGTTTTTCCCGCTGTTATCATTGCAGATCTTTAACCTCAGGTTGCTTCACGAGTTCACCGTGCTCCAAAATGACCTGAGTGCGATTCGATGGTGCCACTTGCATTTCCAAAGTGTGTCCAGCCTCTTGTTCGATGCGAGAGTGCATCGCCCAAGTGCTTTGCTCTAGTTGTAACTGTCCCCACTCAACGTCGAGCTTACGAGTCAGTACGTCTTCTTTTTGCAATTCAATAAATAGTTTTCGCGACTTATGCCGACTGGTGATCACCGCTAAAGCGCAAATCACTAAAACCGCCAACAAAAACATATTTAAACGCGTCACAAAGGCCCCGCTGTACGTGCTGCAACCCGCAAAATCGCACTGCGCGCACGAGGGTTGGCTTTAATTTCGATTTCTGATGCTCGGATTGGCTTACCGAGGATCTGCAATGGCGCAGCGGCAATTTCACTGGCTCGCACCGGCAGACGCGAAGGCAGATGATCCCCCTTAGCCGCGTCTTGAATAAACCGTTTTACGATGCGATCTTCCAGCGAGTGAAATGCAATCACGGATAATCGCCCACCGGTTTTTAGCAAGCGCAATGCTTGGGGTAGTGCTAGCGACAATTCCTCAAGCTCACGATTGATGTAAATCCGTATAGCTTGGAAGGTACGCGTCGCCGGGTTCTGGCCCGGCTCACGGGTGCGGACAGCCGTTGCCACGACCTCGGAAAGTTCTCCTGTTGTAGCAAAAGGTTTGCTTGCCCTACGCGTAACAATCGCTGCTGCAACCTGCCTAGCAAACCGTTCTTCGCCATAATCTTTTACCACCTCTGCAATATCTTTTTCTTCGGCCAAATTGAGCCATTCAGCCGCTGTTTGCCCTCGGGTCGTATCCATACGCATATCCAAGGGCGCATCAAATCTAAAGCTAAATCCGCGCGCGCCATCATCCAATTGTGGTGAGGACACGCCTAAATCCATCAATAAACCATCTATTTTTTCGATCCCGAGCCGGGCAAGAGATTCAGCCAACGTGACAAAGCCCTCGTGCACAATCGTGAAACGAGGATCTGTAATCGTTGCTGCTTCGGCAATCGCATATAAATCTTTATCAAATGCGATTAAGCGACCATTGGGTCCTAATTTGGACAAAATCAATCGAGAATGACCACCACGGCCAAACGTGCAATCCACATAAGTGCCATCAGGCTGGATCGCTAACGCATCCACTGCCTCATTGAGCAATACCGTGCAATGCACGAAGTTTGTTCCAACCACTTCACTCAAAGCACGATTCCTTCCATATTGTTTTCTAATTCATGCGGATCCATCGCCATCACAGAATCCGTTACGGCATTCCATTTAGCTTCATCCCACAATTCGAATTTATTTCCCATGCCAACCAAAGCAACCGCCTTATTCAGTTGCGCGCGTTGCCTTAAAGTCGCAGGGATTAAAATACGGCCCGCTGTATCCATTTCGATTTCTTCAGCGTGACCGACGATTAAACGACGCACAGACATTTTTGAGCCAGATAAAGTATTGAGCTGATCTCGAACAGGTATCCATTGCGCCTCAGGGTAAATCAACACACAGCCAGCTGGGTCAATGGTGATCACTAGTCGCCCTTCAGCGCACAATAAAGCACGGTACTTAGCTGGCATCGCTAAGCGCCCTTTACTGTCCAATGAAAGAGATGACACACCACCCAACATGTATGCAGACGCCCCTGTTTGTTCGCTAACGAGATCAAAAAATCGATCAATCTACGCGCGGTGCAATTTTAGCGAAAAAATGACTATAAAAATACACTTTTACCCACTTTACCCCACTGAAACCCACTATAGAGCAAAAAAAAAACTGACACAAGTTGCGCCAGTTTTTTTATCTTTTGATACAATAACTTAGTTAAAAATGTTTTTAATTCATAAAAGTCTTAAAAATAAGCATGAAACAATCGAAATCTAAAGTGATACATTAAGTTTTGTAAGAATATAAGACAAAACTCAATCGCAACATCCCGACCACCGGACATCCCGTGTACTCTCAATCATGAGCAGCAAGCTCTTTTATCTGTGCTTAATTTTGATCATGGCCCACTTTGCATGGCGTGCCATTCATCCTGCACAGCGCAAAGAATTGCATCGAATCAGTAAAATTAGCGCTGCAACCCTGATTGTGGCCAGCATAATTGCCATCACTTGGCATTTTTTTCGCGCATAAGGTGTAATACAAAACATAGCTAGCAGCAATAAAAAAGAGCGCCCTAGGCGCTCATTTTTTATGCTGGTTTGATTTAAACCGTTGCTGGCAACAAAGCTTGCTTCATTTTTTGCAACGCTTTAGTCTCGATCTGCCGAATTCGCTCGGCCGAAACTTTAAACTCTGCGGCTAAATCATGCAAAGTCAATGATTCACCCTCATCGGTCAACCAGCGTGCCTCAATAATGCGGCGACTACGCTCATCTAAACCATCCAAAGCCTCTGAAATCCCACTTGATTGCAAATGATCGGTCGCAATTCTGCCCATCGCGGCAGTCGGCTCATTATGGCTGTCAGCCAACCAATCAATCGGCGCATAGCCATCATCATCACTATCATCAGCCACCAGTGCAATATCTTGACCGGTCATGCGCGTTTCCATCTCAAGGACTTCTTCGGGCTTAACGCCTAAATCATCCGCGATTTCTTGCGCTTGCTTATGCGTTAACGCCGCAAAGCTAGTTTTCATTGAGCGCAGATTAAAAAACAATTTACGCTGCGCTTTAGTCGTCGCAATCCGCACTAAGCGCCAATTGCGTAAAATATACTCATGGATTTCAGCTTTAATCCAATGCACTGCAAACGAATACAAGCGCACACCACGTGTGGCTTCAAAGCGTTTCACCGCTTTCATTAAACCAATATTACCTTCTTGAATCAAATCAGCTTGTGGTAAACCATAGCCACTATAACCTCGCGCGATCGAAACGACGACGCGCAAGTGGGACATCACAAGCTGACGCGCAGCCTCCACATCACCACTTTCTTGGTGGCGTGTCGCCAAATCGTGCTCTTCTTGAGGTGACAGCATAGGTACCGCATTAACGCGCTGAATATAACGTTCAATACTATCGCCAATCGATAATGTTGAAAGTGTCATCGCATTGCCCATCGCTTGAATCTCCTGTCGTAACAACAAAGCTGACTGTAGCATAAAATATTAGCACTCAAACACGCAGAGTGCTAATTTGCTTCAAATCAGGATTTATATTCAATCACATGCAGATCGCATTGTGCACGGTAATTATTACTATTCAAGTCATAGTCTTAAGCAATCTGCTTAGCGGCATTTAACGAAATTGATATAAATATCGCGACACCGCCAAACTAGCCCCTATCAAACACAAAAATGCGCTTGCTAGACAAACCACCACCGTGGTTAGAAGGTCTGGCGCCAACAAACTTAACGATTGACCATAAGCGCTCGCCAATTCGATCACGGTTGGATTTACATACGCCACCAAGCCCCACACAATCAATACGGCAACCCCACCACCGAGCAGCCCTTGTACCAAGGCCGCATGCATAAAGGGGCGGCGAATAAATGAATCAGTTGCACCAATCAGTTTGGCGACTTCAATTTCATCACGGCGCGTTAGGATTTGCATCCGGATGGCATTGCCCGTGATCAGCACCAAGGCCAGCGCCAACAAGCATGCCAGAACTTCAAAAATAGCTCGTCCTAAATCGGTAATCCGTGCCAAACGTTTGGCCCAATCAGAGTCTAACTGCACTTCTTCGACGATCACAATCGACGAAAGTTCTTTCTTTAAGGCTTCTAAACCTGCCGGATCATTTTCTTTTGCTTGCAAAACAAAAGCGTCTGGCAATGGGTTGTCGGCTAATCCAGCGGTTAAATCCGTTGTGCCTAGGCTCGTTTGCAAGGCCGCCAATGCATTGGCTTTCGGAATAAACTCAACTTTAGCCCAACGCGCATCGGCTTTTAATGTCGCTTGCAAGCCCTTCACGTCTTCAACCGTGGCACTGTGCCGCAAAAAAATAGAAATTTGCGGTTCAACAGACACTTGATCGCTAATTTGCGAAACGCTCATAATCAAAGTCCAAAGCGCCAGTGGCAGTGCGGTTGTAATCCCAATCACCAATAAATTCAGCAGGCTACCTAGCGGGTGGCGAAACAAGCTACCAATCGTGCGTGTTAGTGCCAATAGATGCAGGCGAAACCAATTTTTCATTATTTTTCCTTAGCTCAACTTTGCTGTGTTTAAGCGCAAAACTGCCCATGTTTTAAACGCAAAATACGCCGACCATAATCGGCCATTAACGATTCATCGTGCGCCGAAATCAAAATCGTTACACCGACTTGATGGAAGGATTTAAACAATTCCAAAATATCATGCGCATAATCACTATCCAGATTTGCCGTTGGCTCGTCGGCCAACAAAATCGACGGCCGATGCACCACTGCTCGCGCAATACACAGGCGCTGCTGTTCACCGCCCGATAGCGAAATAGGATTGAGCTTTTCTTTGCCCGCCAAACCGACTTTATCCAGCGCCGCCAATACACGACGGCGACCCTCCATATGATCGAAGCCAATAATATCCAGCGGTAGGCGCACGTTATCAAACACATTGCGATCATATAAAATTTTATGATCTTGAAAAATCAGCCCAATATGCCGGCGCACAAACGGCAAAGAAGCACGACTCATCCGCGCTAAATTTTGCCCATTGAGCAGCACCGCGCCGCTACTGGGTTTTTCGATCCCCGCCATTAATTTGAGTAAAGTCGATTTACCCGCCCCAGAATGTCCCGCTAAAAACACCAGCTCGCCATCGGGCACTTCAAAACTTAGATTTTTGATGGCATCAAAGCCACCGGGATAGCTTTTACTAACTTGTTGAAATTGAATCATTAGAATCCTTCATTCTCAAAACGAGCCACCCAAGCGACTTGTGGCCACTGATTCATTACCCGAAGATTGCTCGTTCTACAACGAGCAATCGTCTGAATACATTCCAGGATGAAATCAAAGCGAGGCCTCTGCATCAACGAAATCACAGAGTGTATGGGTATGTGCACATAAGGCTTATTCAAAAAAGCCTCTACGCAAATACCCACTTATTCAAACAAGGCATCGATATAATCTTTTGCCACAAATGGGCGTAAATCATCAATCGACTCACCTACACCGATAAAGCGCAGCGGTACTGGGCGATTTTTAGCAATCGCGGCAATCACGCCACCTTTAGCGGTACCGTCGAGCTTAGTCAGCACTAAACCGGTTAAGCCCAAAGCGTCGTCAAACGATTTAACTTGCGCCAAAGCGTTTTGCCCCGTATTGGCGTCCAGCACCAGCAAAACTTCATGTGGCCCAGTGGGGTCGGCTTTTTGCACCACGCGTTTTACTTTTTTGATTTCTTCCATCAGGTGCAATTGCGTTGGCAAACGCCCTGCCGTGTCGACAATCACCACATCGATACCACGAGCTTTGGCAGCGTTCACTGCATCAAAAGCAACCGCTGCGGCATCACCCGACGCTTGCGCAATCACTTGCACGCCGTTACGTTCGCCCCAAACCACCAATTGCTCACGCGCCGCAGCCCGGAATGTATCCCCAGCAGCCAGCAGCACCGATAAATTTTGCGATTGGAAGTATTTAGCTAACTTGCCGATGCTGGTGGTTTTACCTGCACCGTTAACGCCAGCCACCATCAGAATAAATGGCTTGTGGCCCGATACATCCAAAGGGATTTCTAGCGGTTTGATCAAATCAGTCAGACTGAGTTTCAGCGCATCTTTAAGCTCACCCGAATCTTTTAAACCACGTAGTGACACCCGCTCTCGAACATCTTTTAATAAATGCTGAGTGGCATCAACGCCCATATCGGCGGTCAACAATACGGTTTCAAGCTCCTCGTAAAGCTCGTCATCAATTTGGCCACCACCAAAAATACTGGCTAAGCTTTTGCCTAATTTATCGCGAGTTTTTGCCAAACCCATTTTCAAGCGTTCAGTCCAAGATAATTTAGGCCGTTCTTGTGGTTGAGCTAAATCGGCTGGCGGTACAAATGCATCAGCATGCGGCACAGGCTCAGCTTCTTGGGTAATCAAGGGTTCAATCGCCGACTCAATCGGCACAACTGGCGCAGGCTTGATCTCAGTTGCAGTAACAACTGGCTCAATCGGTTCAATTTTTACGATCGGCTCAACGATGGCGGGGGTTTCAGGTAGAGAGACTGGAGCGAGCGGCTCAGTTTCAACCACTGTAACTAGGGTTTCTGGCGCAACTTCTGCGACAATTTGCGCCTCTGGCGGCTTCTTTTTCTTAAAAAAACTAAACATGACGTTGGCGGCTATCCTACAAATCGAGGAAAATGGTTGATTATTTAGATTTTAACGCGGAGCGGCAATGTCAGCACAGCATAAAAATCAGGTTCGTGTGATTGGTGGACAATATAAAAGCCGAATTTTAAAATTTCCGGACTCATTGGCGTTACGTCCGACACCTGATCGGGTTCGTGAAACGCTATTTAACTGGTTAGGCCAAGATTGCACCGGCATGGTTTGTCTGGATCTTTTTTCCGGCAGTGGCGCGCTCGGTTTTGAAGCGGCTTCACGCTGGGCCAAAAAAGTAGTCATGATCGAAGCAGCAAGACCCGTTGTTGCGGCACTCAAAAGCAATCAAGCTTTACTCGCTGCCAATCAAATTGAGATTATTTGCAGTACTGCCGAGCATTACCTCAGCCGATGCCAAGAACAGTTTGATCTGGTCTTACTAGATCCTCCATTTGCCAGCACTTTGCTCGATGAAATTTTGCCGCAAATTGCCAAACATCTTAGCCCTACAGCACGGGTGTATATCGAATGCGCCCAATGGCCAGAGCTCAGCGATTGGGAGATTTTGCGCGAAGGCAAAGCAGGCACGGTCAAATATGCATTATTGTGCCGTGCATCAGGCCAATAAGATACTTTTTCCCACTCAAAACACTTAGGGTTGTGACTTAGGCCCGAAAGTGGGAAAATCCCCACATATCGAATACTTGACTATTTTACTAAGGAATTGTCAATCATGGCACTTATTATTACCGACGAATGCATTAACTGTGATGTTTGTGAACCGGAATGCCCAAATAGCGCCATTTCACAAGGTGAAGAGATTTATGTCATCGACCCTAATCTATGTACCGAGTGTGTTGGCCATTACGATGAGCCACAATGCCAACAAGTTTGCCCAGTTGACTGTATCCCACTCGATCCAGAACACAAAGAAAGCAAAGAAGAGCTTCAAGCCAAATATTTGATTATTTCAGGTCAAGCCTAAATAGTAATAAATTCAGATCAGCGGGCTTAGGCCCGCTTTTTATTTGCGATATGATGCGCAAAATTTCAGCGGATCAACCCCGCTGCTAATCATCACGTAAGACAATTTTTGCTTATTTTTTTGCTTAACGATGCACAACCCTGTACTTATGCCGCAGCGGTTTTAGGCAGCAGGAGAACAGAATGGGTTTTTATGATTTGCGTGCCGAAATCGAGCAAATGTTACTCATTGCACGTGCCCTGGTGTATACCGACCCCGTCGAAACCCTTCGATTAGCCCAATTCATTACTTTTCGTGCCCAAAGCATTAACGATGCTCGCGCTGAAACACAGGCGGCTTTACTCATTGCCTTGGCTTTTCGTGCGACACCCAGCGTAGCTGAAGGCGTGCGAGAACACATGGCCGAAGTCGCGACTCAGCTAGCAGTGCACAATGCCGATGATGAAAGCTGGCTTGCCGCCATCGATTGCCACGCTGATGTCGCCTATGACATCGCCAACTACGCCAAAGCCATGGATTTATGGTTGCAGCTGTTAAAGCGCTCACTAGCCCAACAATGGCCAGAAGGCATTGCTCGGGCCTATATCGGACTGGGAAAACTATTTTTTATTAGTGAAGATTTAGAAAGTAGTCTTGCCACGCACTTAAAAGTAGCACCGCTACTGACGCAAATTAACGACAAAAACCTGCATATTTGCCATCACATCAATGTTGCCGCCGCCCACTTACATTTGGGCCACGATACTGCCGCGCAATTAGCGCTCGATCGAGCCCAAACGCTGTTAGTTGACCTACCGTTTTGTGAATTTGAGCCCGAACTACACTACTATCGCGCGCATTTATTACGCAAAGCTGGCCAACAAGACTTAGCTAAGCGGCAGTTAGAGCGAGCACTCGCACTCAACGCACGCAGTTGTAATCACTGGGGAAAAGTCGTCAATATGATTGCGCTGGGCGAGTTGCATTTAGAACAACAGCAAATGCATGCCAGCCAATATTTTATGTAGCAGGCGCTCGATACCGCGACCGAAATCCCAGCAAAATATCTAGTCCAACTAGCGCATGCCGGTTTAGCTAAAAGCTACGCCGCCAGCGGCCAAACCGATTTGGAATTTACGCATTGGCAACAACACTTTGCCATTTATGAAGAAATAAAAAGCTGCAACCTGCGCCAGCAACTCAGTAGCAATAAATTAAAGGCTTTGCTACTGCAAGTCGAGCAACTTGAAACTACCCCAAACTCAGGCAATCACCACACACATTAACAGCATCAGGCAACGCAGCGTCGCCTGATTGTTAAGCGCGTTTTAATAGCGATAATGCGCGGATTTATAAGGCCCTTCTTTCGGCACATTGATGTACGCCGCCTGCTCATCGGTTAAAACAGTCAGTTTGGCGCCAATTTTCTTAAGATGTAAACGCGCAACCATTTCATCCAAATGCTTGGGCAATACATACACCCCAACTGGATATTGCGCCAATTTGGTGAATAGCTCGATTTGCGCCAAGACTTGATTGGCAAAAGAATTACTCATCACAAATGAAGGGTGACCAGTACCACAGCCCAAATTCACTAAGCGGCCTTCCGCCAATAAGATGATGCGCTTCCCATCCGGAAACACCACATGATCCACTTGTGGCTTGATATTGTCCCATTCGTATTGACGCAAACTGGCCACTTCAATTTCAGAATCAAAATGACCGATATTGCAAACAATGGCGTTGTGCCGCATGCGCAGTAAATCGGCATGGGCAATCACGCTGACATTGCCCGTCGTCGTGACAAAAATATCCACTTGATCCGCCACATCAGCCAAAGTCACCACGCGATACCCTTCCATCGCCGCTTGTAATGCACAAATTGGGTCAATCTCGGTAATCATCACCGTTGCCCCGAGGCCGCGTAACGACTGCGCGCAACCTTTGCCTACATCGCCATAGCCCAGCACCAAGGCCACTTTACCGGCCACCATCACATCGGTCGCGCGCTTGATCGAGTCGACTAAGGACTCTCGGCAGCCATACAGATTATCAAATTTGGATTTGGTTACTGAGTCGTTGACATTGATCGCAGGAAAAGCCAATTTGCCTTGCTCATGCATTTGATACAAGCGATGCACGCCGGTGGTGGTTTCTTCAGTAACACCGCGAATTGCCGCCAAACGCGTTGAATACCATTTTGGATCTCGCTTAATTTTTTCTTTAATTGCGGTGTAGAGGACAGTTTCTTCTGCATTACTCGGCTGGCTGACAACACTCAGATCACTTTCGGCACGTGCGCCCAAATGCAATAACAAAGTGGCGTCACCACCATCATCCAATATCATATTGGCGTATTGTGGCTGGCCATTGGCATCGTTAGGCCAATCAAAAATTTCATGAGTAAATTGCCAATACTCACTGAGCGATTCACCTTTAAAAGCAAATACCGGCGTATCGGTCGCCGCAATAGCGGCCGCAGCATGATCTTGGGTGGAGAAAATATTACAAGACGCCCAGCGTACCTTCGCCCCCAATGCTTGCAAGGCTTCAATCAATACGCCAGTTTGAATCGTCATATGTAAAGAGCCCGCAATTCGCGCGCCTTGAAGCGGTTGCTGAGCCCGATATTCATCTCGCACCGCCATTAAACCCGGCATTTCGGTTTCGGCAATGGTGAGCTCTTTACGACCCCATGCTGCTAGCGATAAATCGGCCACTTTAAAATCGGTAAACTGAGTCATTGGTTTTCCTTTTAGAAATAAAAGCAAATCCAAGGTATAGCTATGCAGCCTTTATAAATAAAGGCCTACATCACGATACCATTACAGTATATCAAGCTGCAGCAGCCGAAAAACCGACAACCGACCTGCTTAGGTTAATGGGTACACCCAAATAACAGCAGGTATGAAGTCGAGATGGCAGTAGAAACACCAGACTATTTTGCAGCTCTATGTAAGATTTGCAATGCACAATCGCCAGTTTCGCGACTTGCTTTTAGTTCTAGCAGAAATTCAGGACATGTGATGCTGGGCTCGATAAAACCATGCTCAGCCAAGAGGGCGGTATCCACCGCTTGCGCCAGTGCCCAGCAAGCTTGATGGGCAATCCAGCGAGAAGCATCTTGCATTAACAATGCAGGAGCCTCGGGATGATCGGCTTGTAAGCCATGTAATATTAACTCGCCACGCTCGTGGCTTAAGCGCACTAATCCGACAAAACGAGCATCGTTTTCAGCCACAACTAATAAATCAGCCAAGCTTGGCTCACCCAGTCGGGCAGTATCGGCATACGCTTTAACAGCAGCTAACTCAGCAGGACGAACTAAACGCGCAATAACGGTCATCGCTAAACTCCAAGCAAAAAAAAGAGGAAGCCGCACTCGCCCCAATGGGTAGAGTGCGAATTCCTCTTTGTATCACTTTAAGCCAGCTGCCGCTTTGAGCTGTTCGACCTTATCAGTACGTTCCCAAGAAAAATCAGGTTCGTCACGGCCAAAATGGCCGTACGCCGCAGTGCGGCTATAGATTGGGCGCAGCAAATCGAGCATTTTGATAATGCCTTTCGGACGCAAATCAAAGTTTTCTTTGATAATGTCGACGATTTGATCGTTTGGAATCACACCGGTATCCCAAGTATCAACCATGATCGACACTGGTTGCGCCACACCAATTGCGTATGACACCTGCACCAAGCATTGCTTAGCAATGCCTGCCGCTACGATGTTTTTTGCCACATAGCGCATCGCATAAGCGGCCGAGCGATCCACTTTACTTGGGTCTTTACCCGAGAAAGCACCACCACCGTGCGGCGCAGCGCCACCGTAGGTGTCGACAATGATCTTACGACCGGTCAAACCGCAATCGCCCATTGGGCCGCCAATGACAAAGCGACCTGTTGGGTTGACCAAGAATTTGGTATTGGCCGTCAGCCATTCTTTTGGCATCACCGGTTTGATGATTTCTTCAATCACCGCTTCGCTCAATTGCGCGTGTGATACATCAGGATGGTGTTGCGTCGACAATACGATGGTGTCGATTTCTTTCACTTTGCCAGTTTCGCCATCGTAACGCAGCGTCACTTGCGATTTCGCATCCGGGCGCAACCATGGCAAACGGCCATCTTTACGCAATTCAGCTTGGCGCTGCATCAAACGATGCGCGTAATAAATTGGCGCTGGCATTAATTGTGCTGTTTCATCGCAGGCATAACCAAACATCAAGCCTTGATCGCCAGCGCCCATGTCTAAATCAAGGCCTTCGCCTTCATTCACACCTTGGGCAATGTCTGGAGATTGCTTATCGTAGGCCACCAAAACAGCACATGTTTTGTAGTCAAAACCGATGTCCGAATGATCATAACCAATACGCTTAATGGTATCGCGCGCAATTTGGATGTAATCGACATTGGCATGCGTGGTGATTTCACCCGCCAAAACCACTAAACCGGTATTGACTAAAGTCTCTGCCGCAACTCGGGCATATTTGTCTTGGGTGAAAATGGCATCCAAGATTGCATCCGAAATTTGATCGGCAACTTTATCAGGATGGCCTTCTGAAACAGATTCAGAAGTAAATAAAAAGTCTTTCATTCGTGTATTACCCTCGGTTACATGACCCCAAATGAGCCAATCGCAGCTACAATCAGGCCTTAAATCACAGTTTTCATCGAATTATGCTGCTTACGTTCTGCAAATTATTGGCTAAATTGCCGCTGCCCTTACTGCAAGCGCTCGGTTGGTTGCTCGGCTGGCTTGTCTGGTTGGGCAGTGCCCACCATCGCAAAGTCCTACGTAGCAACCTCACGCAAAGTGCGATTGCGAAAAATAGTATGGATTATACCCGATTACTTCGCTCAAGTATTCCTGAGCACGGTATCGCCGCCACTGAGCTGTTGGCGCACTGGATGCGACCGATTCCTGAACTGCTAACGCTGGTGCATGAAAAAACCGGCTGGGAACACGTCGAAGCGGCACTCAAAACCGAGCGACCGATTATTTTTGTTTCACCACATTTAGGTGCACTAGAAATGGTAGGGGTATGTGTCGCTGGCTTAATCCCTAAAAAGCTTGCACCGCTATACCGTCCACCTAAACAAGCTTATCTTGAGCCATTGATGATTTACTCGCGCTCGCGTAGTGGCGCCGAACCTGCACCGGCTAATGCTTCTGGGGTGCGCGTGTTGCTTAAAACCCTCAAGCAAGGGGGTGTGGCTTATTTACTGCCCGATCAAGCCCCCGGCGGTGGTGAAGGCGTTTGGGCGCCGTTTTTTGGTCGCCCTGCTTACACCATGACCCTGTTATCTAAATTAGTAAAATCGAGCAATGCCATTATTTTGCCGTGTTATGTCGAGCGACTAGGGATTGGCAAAGGCTACCGTTTTCATGTGCAACCGTTTGTCGGCGAACTCAATGGGGACACCGAACATGACGCCACAGTCCTCAACCAAAATTTAGAAGACCTGATCCGCCAAGTGCCAGCGCAATATTTCTGGAGCTACAGTCGTTACAAACACCCAGCGGGCGCACCATTACCGCCGGATGCTGCGTAACTTGCATTTGTCTAAATCCATCCCAAATAACGCATCAGCACCGCCGCGATCGCCGCTCACAGTCAATGACGGCTTGGAATGGAGCGTATTTTTCAGCGCGATTTTGTCTACGCGCTGCTCGGAGTCAGCATGAAACTTAAACTCACCATCGCTCTGCTTTGGCTACTGCATTTACTGCCATTTCGTGTAATGCAATGGATTGCGATTCCTTTGGGGTCGCTACTTTTTTTCGTCATCAGTGGTCGGCGCAAAGTCGGGCTCACTAATTTGCGGCTATGTTTTCCAGAATGGACAGAAAAGCAGCGCCGCGCCGTGCTGCGCCAACATTTTATTCAAATGACCAGCACATTACTGGGCTACAGTATCTTGCTACACGGCAGTAAAAACAGGCTACGCAGACTGATACATATCGAAGGCTTTGAAAACTTCACCGCAGTCCAAGATCGGCCGATCATTATGTTGGTCCCGCATTTTTTAGGGCTCGATTTTGGCGGCATGGGTTTTATCATGGATCATCAAGGCAGCAGCATGTACGCCGAGCAGCGCGGTGTGTTTCATGAAATCAGCCTTAAAATCCGCTCGCGCTACAATAATCCGCAACTGATTAAACGCAGCGCCGGCATCCGCTCGATTGTTCGCACATTAAAATCAAAACTGCCTTTTTATTACCTACCCGATCAAGATATGGGGCCGCAGCAATCGATTTTTGCGCCGTTCTTTGGCATCCCCACCGCCACCTTGCCAATGCTAGGTAAACTCGCCGAAATGACCGATGCCGCTGTCGTACCGGTCATCACCACCATCGCCAAAGGCCATGTCGTTTCGCGCTACTACCCAGCTTGGGAGAACTTCCCGAGCGGCGATATGCTCGCCGACACCACGCGAATGAATCAATTTATCGAAGACATCGCCCGCGAACACCCTAGCCAATATTATTGGTTACATCGGCGCTTTAAAACGCGGCCTGAGGGCGAAGCGAGTTTTTATTAAGTTCTGCCCGCAATCCCCAACAAGAACGCATCAACGGTCAACCAAGGCCAATTTAATCCCAAATGAAATAAATAGCGCACCGATGAGTCGATTTAACCATTGACTCACTGCGCGACTCGCTTGCAAACGCTGGCTGGCCATGGCCGAGGTCACGGCAAGTAAATGGCACCACAGCATGCCATTTAAATTAAAAATACAACCCAAAATAATAAAGGCGAGGGCTTTATTTTCCGCTTGCGGGCTAATAAATTGCGGAACAAAAGCCAAAAAGAAAATCGCGACTTTAGGGTTAAATAAATTCGTCAACAAGCCCTGTACATAAATACGCCGTAATGATAATGGCGCTAAAGTTTCATCAGCAACCGCTGTCACTGCCGTAGATTTACTCAGTAATAAACCAACGCCGATATACAACAAATAAATCGCACCGATATATTTCACAATTGAAAATGCAGTCGCCGAAGTCGCTAAAATTGCAGATAAACCTAAAGCCGCGCCAATAATATGAATCAGCGTACCGCTACCAATTCCCAATGCTGCAGCCGAGCCTGCGCGCCAGCCTTGCGCCGCACTACGCGTGACGATTAATAATGAATCAGGGCCCGGTGCCATATTGAGCAATAAACCCGAAATCATAAACAAGCCTAAATCATGAATACCAAACATTCATTTACCTTTGTCGATTTCTAAATGCAGATTCTTATCAATTTATCCACCCGTTCTTATTGGATACCGCCACCCACGCTCACGAATTTATCCAGTGAGTTGAGCGGCAGCACCCGACCCAAAGCGGAACAATTTATTACTTATCAACAATAATCAAGGTGCCATAACTCCCAGCTTCTACCGCATGCAGAATGCCAGCTTGAACAATAAATAACTCACCAGCATTAACCTCAACACAGGAGCCATTTAGTGATAAATTCATTTTTCCTTCAAGCACAATTAAAGCTTCGTCAAAATCATGAACTTCTTCGGAAAATTTTGATTCATCCATTCGTAGAACTTTGATATTTGCACCCGCAGCTTGCCCTAAAATTGTCGAGCGCCATGCATGTGACAGCGATAGTGCTTGTGCATTTAAGTTGATTTTTTCATTTATTGGGCGAGAAGTCCGCAAAAGTTTTTTCATATAAAAGGTTTGCAGTTAGGAAATTTGAGTAGTTAATTATTTCTGCGATTTGGCTCTGAAGCATGAAGAAATCTTGAATAAATATCCCGAGGAGGTGCGATGGACAATTGAGCCATTATGCGTCCAACTGCACCACGATGATAATTGCCGTGTGTGACAATATGGGCAAGCATTTCCTCGCGAGACATACTGCCAAAATCACCATCAACAAAAGTGAAATTAACAACCTCATTCAACTCCGACTCGCTTATCTTCTCTGTATATTCAATATACCAAAGGTCAGTATTACGAACAGAAGTAAGCAGAGAATTAAAATTAGGCGTCTCTGTCGTATTTGTTGCAGTATATTCGGGAGGTGTCCCCTGCAAATTAGCGACGAACAATCGGTCTACGACATAGATATGATTGAGAATTCGAATGGCCGCGTGTAGTTCAGCTTGGTGGGTGTTCTCATCTAATTGTTGTAGGGAATTGAATAACTCTTCATTTGCCCATGCTTTGTACTTAAATAATGATTTAAGTAGACTAGTATTGCTCATTCTCATCTCAGCTTTAAATTTTTATTTAAATTAATTAATTATTTTGTAATTAGCCTTAATACACTAGGGGCTGCTTCTGGCCGTCTTGAGCTACTGCTCTCGACCCAAAGCGGCAGTAATACGGCTAAACCATACGCTGCAATGTTTGGTAATTATCGGGCAGTTTTAGCCACCCGAGATATGCCCAGAACGCGGCACCAGTTGGATTGTTATCGAGTACAAATAAATTACAACGGCGTATACCTTCTGCGGTCAGTGCGTCCATACAAGTCTCGACCAATTGCCGAGCAATACCTTGTCCACGGAAATCATTTCGAATGGCTAAATGACGAAGAATTGCGCGGCGTCCATCATGACCGCACAACAATGAACCTACTACTTCACCTTGAAACTCTGCAACTAGACAGGTGCACGGGTTGCGCTGTAAATACAGCGCAATTCCGGCTTCATTGTCGTCTTCAATCAGTTCCATACCTTCAGTGGCCAACCAAAGGCTAAATACAGCTTGATAGTCACTTATCAGCATAGGTCTAAGGTATGCGCTGTTCATTCTTATCCTTGGTATGTCTGCATTTGGCCGACTGCGGCCTATCGGGTAGTTTAAACCCGTAAATCAAAGTGGGCTGCAATCCAAGTTTGGCTGTGGCTAAATTGGTAAGCTCGGTGGCGACATTCGATGAGTTTGGGTGGATAAATTGAACAAGATTCCGCACTAAATCCAGACCCATCCTAAAACATGCAATATAAATACCACGGAGATTAAAAACGACCACTTTCGCAAGGTCAATTTTTATTTTTAATCCCGAATATTTAATCCAATTTAAATACAGATTTTTAGCGCAAAAAAAATCCCGCGATAAACGCGGGATTTTTTAAATCAATGGCTTAAGCTAATTGGCCATGACAATGTTTGTATTTTTTGCCTGAACCACATGGGCAAGGATCATTACGGCCAACGCCTGAGAATTGGATTTTTACTCCGCTATCTTCTTGCATCGCCGCCATTAAAGCTTCACGAATTTGTTCTTCGTCGCCACTGGCCAAGATTTCTTCTAAAGCTTCGTGCGAAAACTGCATCGCTGACTCTGGCACTTCATGTTGCTGCACTTCTGGCACATCTTCTGGGCCACGAATTTGCACCGTCATAATCACTTTCAACACATTGCGCTTAATTGAATCGAGCAAGCTAGAGAACAATTCAAACGCTTCACGTTTGTATTCTTGCTTCGGATTTTTTTGTGCGTAACCGCGCAAATGAATCCCTTGACGCAAATGATCCAGCGCTGACAAATGATCGCGCCATTGCTGATCAACGTGCTGCAACAACACTGAGCGTTCAAAATGACGGAAGTTGGTTTCACCGGCTTGTTCAACTTTACTGTCATATGCGGCTTTGGCTGCAGCCAAGATCCGCGTTTTCATGTCATCAATGGTCAGAGTAGTTTCATTGGCCACCCAGCCAGTGATATCCACTTCAATTTGCATTTCAGCCAAGGCGGCTTGCAAACCAGCGGCATCCCACAACTCATCCATCGAGTTCGGTGGAATATATTGATCAAACATATCGGCAATCGCGCTATCACGCATCGCGTTAATCGTCGCGGATACTTCTTCGCTTTCTAGAATTTCATTACGTTGGCCATAAATGGCTTTACGCTGCTCATTAGATACATCATCGTATTCCAGCAATTGTTTACGCATATCGAAGTTACGGCCTTCGACTTTACGTTGTGCTGACTCAATGGCGCGCGACACCATACCCGCTTCAATTGGCTCGCCTTCTGGCATTTTGAGCTTGTCCATCACGTAGGCCACGCGATCACCAGCAAAAATACGCAATAACGTGTCTTCGAGCGACAAGTAGAAACGGCTTGAGCCTGGATCACCTTGACGACCTGAACGACCGCGCAACTGATTGTCGATACGGCGTGAATCATGGCGCTCGGTACCGATGATGTGCAAACCACCTGCGGCTAGCACTGCATCGTGTTTAATTTGCCATTCGGCTTTCAGAGCCGCAATTTGCGCGGCTTTGGCTGCGGCATCGAGTGACTCATCGTGCTCGATTTCTTTGATTTCCCGCTCAATACTACCGCCGAGCACAATATCGGTACCACGACCGGCCATATTGGTGGCAATCGTTACTTGGCCTGCGCTACCGGCTTGCGCAACAATTTGCGCTTCTTTGGCATGGTGTTTGGCATTCAACACATTATGGGCAATGCCATCGGCAGTCAAAATACCCGAGAGTAATTCTGATTGCTCAATCGATGTGGTACCCACCAACGTTGGCTGACCGCGCTCTACGCAGCCCTTGATATCGGCGATAATGGCTTTGTATTTTTCATTCGCGGTTTTAAATACTTGATCTTGTCGATCATCGCGCAGCATGGGTTTATTGGTTGGAATAATGACGGTTTCCAAACCATAAATTTGCTGGAATTCATACGCTTCAGTATCGGCAGTACCAGTCATGCCGGATAATTTAGCGTACATACGGAAGTAATTTTGTAAGGTAATCGTTGCCAGCGTTTGGTTTTCTTGTTGGATTTCAACGCCTTCTTTAGCTTCAACAGCTTGATGCAAGCCTTCAGACCAACGACGACCCGACATCAAACGGCCAGTATGTTCGTCAACGATAATCACATCGCCATCCATCACTACATAGTGCTGGTCTTTTACAAACAAGGTGTGAGCGCGCAAAGCGGCATTTAAATGATGGATTAAATTGATATTGGCAGCGCCATACAAGCTTTCGCCAACGGGCAATAAACCCATTTCACCCAAGATAGCTTCTACTTTCTCATGGCCAGCTTCAGACAACATCACTGAATGGGCTTTTTCATCAACCCAATAATCGCCTTCGCCGTCTTCAACCGTTTGTGCGACCAATTGCGCTGGAATGCCATTCATTGCCAAATACAACTCGGTATTATCGTCAGCAGGGCCCGAGATAATCAACGGCGTACGCGCTTCGTCGATCAAAATCGAATCCACTTCATCGACAATGGCAAAATTCAAACCACGTTGTACACGCTCAGCCGGTGTAAACACCATATTGTCGCGTAGATAATCAAAGCCAAATTCGTTATTCGTGCCGTAAGTGATGTCGGATTCGTAAGCGGCTTTTTTGTCTTCATGCGCCATTTGGCCCAAGTTAACGCCACACGTCATACCCAAAAATTCGAACAATGTCGCCATTGTGTCGCGGTCACGCTTAGCCAAATAATCATTCACGGTAATCACGTGAACGCCTTTACCCGACAAGGCATTTAAATAAGCCGCCAAGGTGGCTACCAGCGTTTTACCTTCACCGGTACGCATTTCGGAAATCTTGCCTTGATGCTGAACCAAGCCACCAATCAGCTGAACATCAAAATGACGTAAACCTAAGCTGCGCTTCGCACCTTCTCGGCACACCGCAAAAGCTTCGGGCAAAATTTGATCTAAGGTTTCGCCCTTCGCTAAGCGCGCCTTAAATTCATCTGTTTTTGCACGCAGCGCCTCATCCGACAAAGCCACCATCTGCGGCTCAAGCGCATTAATCTGCTTTACGATGACACCGTATTGTTTGAGCAAACGGTCGTTACGGCTTCCGAAAACTTTTTTAAGCAGAGTTGAGATCATCTTGTGCTACCAGCGTTTGGTCTTTTGCAGACTTTAGTTATAAATAAATACATCGGCGTTTTATCAAGCTATTAAAGCTATATGGTTGCATGCTTACAAAATTTCAAGCCACAATCATTTTCTTAAATACTCAGGTAAAAAATTAATACCTTAAGTGCCATCATCAGCATGATGAAGATCGATCAGGGCATGAAACAGACCAGCAGTTGTTCGACTTCGCTTTATTTTTGCGCCAATGCTGACGAATTAGAATCGATAAAACGCAGCGGATTTTGTGCAACGCCACGATAGCGAATTTCAAAATGCAAATGTGGCCCTGTTGATCGACCAGTACTACCCAATAAAATCACGGGGTCTCCCGCCTTTACCGTATCCCCTGATTTCACCATCAAGCGGCTACCATGGGCATAGCGACTAGTTAAGTCATTACCATGATCAAGCTCGACCATATTACCATACTGAGGGTGGTAAGCCGCATACACCACCTTGCCTGTCGCGGCAGCACTCACTGGTGTTCCGGTACTGCCTTGAAAATCCACCCCTTCATGAAACACTTGCGAGCCATTAAATGGATCAACTCGCCAGCCAAAGCTCGATGACTGTGGCGGAGCCAGCATCGGGGAATGCCGTGGTAAATGCTCAGAATTTGGCGTTAATAACACCGCTTCGGCCAAAGTCAGCTGATCAATCAGCGCCGACATTTTGCCTGATGTTTGATCTAATACTTGTGCCAAGCTCGGCACAGTAAACGATGCTCCTGGTGCGGCCAAGCCGCCTTGTGGCACAGCATTGCGACTTAAAAACGGTTGCACATCAATACCGGTTTTGTCCCCCACTCGCGCCGCCAAACCATCCAAACGCGTTAACTTGGCTTGTAACTCACCCACTTGCACCGCCAAAGCGTCAATTTCACCTTGCCGAGCGTGTTGGCCCGGCATTAAACGCAATAAGGGCTCGACGCGATTGGGCGCAAACAACATCCCTAAACCAAATGCCGCAGCACCGACTAATAGCGTTAAAATTAAACCTAGAGCCAAGAGTTCTCGCTGCCCCAGTGAAATCGCTTTATCAAGACGACTGGAAACCACAATGATATTCATACGATGCGCTGCTTATGTATCATAAAAACCCCTCATTTGACCGCTTGCTCCATCGTGACTTTCAACTCAAACGTTTGGTGCAACAGGTCGATACACTCAATCAAATTTTGGACATTGTTCGTAGCGCGCTGCCGCCCGAAGTGGCCAATGTCTGCCAAGGCGTGGCTTGGGCGGGCACTGAGCTAATGATCGCCGTACCCTTTAGCGCTGCCGGAACGCGCCTACGACAAGCTGCGCCGGATATTTTGCGCGCATTGGACGCAGCCGGTTGGCACGCTACCGCAATTAAGCCCAAGGTGCAAGTTGCATTACAACATGGAAACCCGATCCAAACCAAGAACTTACAAATACCTGAGGTCGCTCAAACAGCGATTGATGAGCTAAGTCAAAAAGTCGATGATCCCGCACTCAAAGCCGCACTGGCGAGCCTGCTTAAACATCATCGCCGCTAACATCTGCTGGACTCATTTTTAAATGTCTGCGGCCCTGCCGTACTAGATGATTTGTGGATGGGATATCTAACAAGGCAAAAAAAACGGGCACCCAAGGTGCCCGGTCAAATCAGGGAGGAGATGAACAAAATGCATTTACGCCTTGCACACTCCCTATCAAAACTGGGGACATGGATAGACTTTAACAAGTCTGGTGTAAATATTCACAAAGAGTAATGAAACCTTCAAGCCTTGATCCCCACCCCTTCGAGCCAACCCAGCCTCGTACTCACGCCAGTATGCACGGCGTAAGCAGCAAAAGTCGATGCTGTGATTTTTTTACCGACAAATTACAATATCACCCCCGCACCCGCTTATAATCCCACCCCATCTATCAACCCACTGAGCACCAGCATGGATCCGATTTTATTATTTCATTCCCTCATCATGGGTTTGGTTGAAGGGATTACCGAATTCCTGCCAATTTCATCGACCGGTCATTTGATTTTAACTGGCGATATGCTCAATTTTTTGAGCAAAGAAAAACGTGACGTTTATGAAATCTTTATTCAACTTGGCGCAATGATGGCTGTGATGTGGGAATACCGCGCCAAACTCTGCACCACGCTATCGGGTATTCAGCGCCCGGGCAATGAGCGCAATTTATTTCTAGGCATCATCATTGCCTTTATTCCTGCGGCCATCTTGGGTTTGATGTTTAGTAAAACCATTAAAGCGCATTTATTTCAACCGATTCCCGTTGCCAGCATGTTTATCATTGGCGGTTTGATTATTTTATGGGCCGAAAAACGCCAGCATAAAATCACCGTTGCCACTGTGGACGACATCAGCCTTAAAGACGCCATCAAAGTCGGCCTATGCCAATGCTTAGCCTTGATTCCCGGCACCAGCCGTTCGGGCGCAACGATTATTGGCGGCATGTTTTTAGGACTATCGCGCAAAGCGGCGACTGAATTCTCGTTCTTTTTGGGGATTCCTACGCTCGGTGCTGCGTCGATTTATAGCCTGCTCAAACACCGCAATGAGCTGAGCATGGACGACTTTGGTGTGTTTGCCGTTGGCTTTTTGGCGTCCTTTGTTTTCGCCTTTATCGCGATTCGCGCCTTAATCAAATTCATCTCAACGCATACCTTTATCGTCTTCGCCTGGTATCGCATCGCCTTTGGCTTAGTCGTACTGGGCACTTGGTATTTTGGCTTGGTGAACTGGACGGCTTAATTAAGTAATCTGTGACCTTTAGACTTTGCGTAGACTTTCAAACTTATCCCGCCAACCATGACGGGATTTTTTTGATTACGACATACGCCGTTACAACAACAGTTACCGCCAAATTAGTCATTTAGCATGCTTGTTTGACATACTCTTTGATTGTTCGCTTTTGCCGCTCACTCAATGACTGTTGATCGCCGTAACGGTATTTTCTTGATTGTTTTATCCGCCGTTGCTTTTGGTTGGATGCCGATTTTTGGTCGTTGGGCCTTCGATAGCGGTATCAATACACAAGGGCTGCTGCTGATTCGCTTTACGCTCGCCGGCTTCGTCATGCTGATGATTATGCTGGTACGCCGAGCGCCATGGCCACGTGGGCGCACTTTGTTCAGTCTGATGGTTATGGGTGGGATTGGCTATGTTGGACAAGCTTTTTGCTATTTTTCCGCGCTACGCCACGGCTCTGCCGCCTTAGCGGCTTTGCTGCTCTATGTTTATCCCGTATTGGTCACACTGGCCTGCGCATGGTGGTGGAAAGAAAAGCTATCCATGCATACGCTGATCGCCTTAGGTTTAGCTTGCTTTAGCCTGATGCTCACCATTGGCCCAGCCAATGGACAGTGGCTAGGTATCGTCTTTGGTCTATCTGCGGCCGTGGTGTATTCGGCATATATCATTGCCGGTAGTCGATTAAGTCGCAGCGTGGGCGCTTTACCGGCAGCTACCGTGGTGATGCTGTCGGCAGCGGGCAGCTTATGGCTGAGCACACTTTGGAGCGAGCCCACTTGGCCCACCACGACGGCGAGCTGGTCGGCGACGGTGGCGATTGCGCTAATTTCAACGGTGGTGGCGATTTTTGCCTTTTTGGCCGGTTTGGATTATTTATCCGCCAGCGAAGCGGCAACGCTGTCAACCTTGGAGCCCGTCGTGAGCGTATTACTCGCCGCGTTTATACTCGGCGAGCAATTATCCATGCTGCAATGGCTAGGCGGCGTGGGTATCTTGCTGGCCGCGTTACTGATTGCGCTGGTGCCAGCAATACCCATCACCGAATAAACTCATCTCACGCAGATACGCTATTTGGATCTCGCTGAGCAACAAAGGGCAAAGTCAGCGTGGATAAAGACTGTTTTTGCTGGCCATTGGCGGCAAAATTGTCGTCATTTAACCAAGCAGTGAACACCGCCGATAAAGCTGGCCATTCGGCGTCGATCACTGAAAACCACGCTGTATCTCGATTGCGGCCTTTATTAACGGCGGCTTGCCGAAAAATCCCTTCAAAACTAAAGCCTAAACGCTGCGCGGCTCGCCGTGATGGTGCATTCAGCGCATTGCACTTCCATTCATAGCGCCGATAGCCCAGAGCAAAAGCGTTTTGCATCAGTAGCACCATCGCCGCTGTGGCCAAACGCGTGCCTTGTAACGCCGGTGAAAAATGCAGCCAGCCGATTTCAATCGATCCAGCGGCTGGCGCAATCCGCAAATACGCCGCCAAGCCCAAGGCCGCGCCCGATTGCGCATCGACAATCGCGTAATACTGCGGGTCTTGTAGCTGTGCGCGCAGGCTTAATTCATGCTCAAATGCCGCCAAATCAGCATACGGCCCAGCACTAAAATACGTCCATAATGCGCCACTATCGGCGCTAAATGCCTGCCATAAACTGGCGGCATGTTGCGCCGCGTTAAGTGGCTCAACGCGGCAACCCCAACCTTGCAACTCCCGCCACGGCGGAAAAGGCGCCCCCTGCCAATTGGCAACAATGTCGCCCACCGGCTGATTAAATTCATTGATTGGCATCGATAATTCCTATGGTGTTAGTTTTGCCGCCACGTTGACGCGGCGACTGTGCGTTGTGCCATACGCCTTCGCCGTGAAAATCGATCCAGCGTGGAGAGCCAACGTCAGCGAGCCACGGCCCATGGCGCCGCCAATTGCGCGGCAATACCCGCTTGATTTTCTGCGCTTTGATTTTGGCTGAGCTTAAATTTACCGCTAATTTGTTCAATCTTGATTTCGATACCCACAATCGCCGCCAACATTTTTTGGATAAAATCCGCCGGTGCTTCGTCGAGATGCCAAAGCCGATCGCGCCCAGCTTCATGCTGCGCCGTCATGTGCGACACAATGGCGCGAACTTCATCCACATCGTCCATCGCACGTAAAGTGCCTTTAATCTGCACCAGCGCATAATTCCACGTTGGCACCACGCGTGGATCACGCGCTTTGCTTGGATAAAATGACGGCGACACATAGCCATCCCCCGCTTGAAACAGCGCCAAAATGGCCGAATCGGTCTCTTGCCGCAGCGGGTTTTTCCGCGCCACATGGCCACGCAATACGCCCAGTTCTGAGCCGTCATCGACCCAATACAGCGGAATCACATTGGCGCTAAGCCCATCCTTAGTCGATTGCACCAAGCTCGCCAGCGGATGCGCAGCAATTAAATGCAATAAACGCGCGCGATCTGTTACTGCAAAATGTGGTGGGGTATACATATCAACACGCGCAATCAATTGTATTAGCCATCAATACCCCAGCCGCATCACCCGTCGCCACGGCATAACCATCTTGCTGCCAATAACGCAAACCACCGATAAGCTCCTTGACCTGAAACCCCAGCTTGGCCAATTTATACGCGCCCCATGTCGAGCCATTGCAACCAATCCCGTCGCAATAACACACATAGACCTGCTGACGATCCCAATTGGCGGTCGATTCTGCAGTCATCGTGCGATGTGGCACACTCAAAGCGCCGGGAATATGCCCCGCCTGATACGCTGCCGTTGAGCGCGTATCAATCACCACAATCCGCGCTTCACCCGCGATTAAATCTGCCGCTAAATCCGCAGCATCAGTACGAAACTGCAATTGCGCGGCAAAAAACTGCGCCGACTCACTCGCCGTTGCTAAACCACTGGCTAATACTGCACTCATTTTTTTCTCCCCATTGATCGTTTACGACTCAATCACTCAGCACTGACTTTTAAGAAAACGCCATGACCGCAGCCAAAATCGCCAACACACTGGCGGCCAAACTCACTTTGCCTAGTATCGGCAAGCGCAATAAAGCCGCCGGTTGCTGCGGCACTTGCCGCATCCGCCAAATACCGAGCACGGCGCAAATCACAATGACGATGACTGCAATCGCTTTTAACCACAGCCACGGCATCTGCGCTAAATGCGCGGAGTAAGGTCGCAATAAAGCGCCGCCCGAAAGCACCAACATCAATAAACCAACATACGAGGCATAGCGCAGCGCAAACAAGCGCAACATCGTCTCGCACCTAGCCTCTGCTGGCCAACGCTGCGCCAAATAGCCAATAAAAAACAATGCAAAGCCAGAGCCTGCCCCAAGCACCAAACCCAAAAAATGCACCAACAATAAAAAATCCCGCATGCTTAACCTTTAAAAAACTCAATCAATCTCACAGCAATCTTGCTGCCCTATTCAAAACAAGGTCAAACCCAATACCTTGTGCATCCTCTAGCGACTATACGGCGAGTGCAGTGACTTACTACAGCACCATGAATTATCTTGTTGTCATCGATTAACAAGATGCGCATCACAAGCAAAATAAGAGAGCAATCAACAATGCCAATTGGCATAAAAAAACCGCCAAGGTCAATTGGCGGTTGTGATTAAATCCCTCTGCTCGGCTTAATGCGCCTCTTCCCAATTATTGCCAACGCCGACTTCGGCCAGTAACGGCACTTTCAGTTGTGCCACGCTGGCCATGATTTCAGGCAGTTTGCGGGTGACTAATTCGAGCTCGGCTTCTGGCACTTCCAAGATCAATTCATCGTGTACTTGCAGTAAGAGCTTGCTGTTTAATTGCTCATCAGCCAACCACTTGGCCACGGCAATCATTGCCAATTTGATTAAATCGGCGGCAGTGCCTTGCATTGGGCCGTTAATCGCCGCGCGCTCGGCACCGGCGCGTTTGGCACCGTTGCTCGATTTGATTTCGGGCAGCCATAAACGGCGACCAAACACGGTTTCGACATAGCCCAGCTCGCGCACCGATTGCCGCGTTTGCTCCATATAATCGGCCACGCTGTAAAAGCGATTGAAATAGCGCTCGATAAAGGTTTTTGCCGCTTCGCGGGTGATTTCCAATTGCTGCGCCAAGCCAAAAACGCCCATGCCGTAAATCAAACCAAAGTTAATCGATTTGGCATAACGGCGCTGCTCGCTGCTCACTTCATCCAGCGCAATGCCAAACACTTCGGCCGCGGTGGCTTTGTGAATGTCTTGGCCTTGTTCAAACGCTTTGAGCATCGCGGCGTCGTTAGATAAATGGGCCATAATTCGCAGCTCAATTTGCGAGTAATCGGCCGAAACAATTTTGCTGCCCGCTGGCGCGATAAACGCTTCGCGAATTTTGCGGCCCTCTAACGTGCGCACTGGGATATTTTGCAAATTTGGCTCGGACGAGCTTAAACGCCCAGTGACCGCAACAGTTTGATTAAAACTGGTATGAATCCGGCCAGTTTTTGGATTCACCATTAAGGGCAGTTTGTCGGTATACGTGGATTTTAATTTCGACAAACTACGATGCTCGAGCAGCACTTTGGGCAGAGGATAATCTTTGGCCAATTCGCTTAACACTTCTTCGTCGGTGGATGGCGCGCCTTTCGGGGTTTTTTTGATCACCGGCAATTGCAGCTTTTCAAAAAAGATTTCGCCCAATTGCTTGGGTGAAGCCAAATTAAACGGTTGGCCAGCCAGCTCGTAAGCGTGGTTTTCTAATTCAATTAAGCGCAAACCAATGTCGTGGCTTTGCTTTTGCAGTAAAGCTGAATCAAGCAAAATGCCGTTGCGCTCCATGATGTACAGCACATCGCGCGATGGCATTTCGATGTCGCGATACACTTCCAGCATCCGACCAGTTAAGCGCGGTTTAAGGGTATGCGCCAGACGCAAAGTAATATCGGCGTCTTCCGCCGCATACCGAGTGGCGGTATCAACGTCGACTTCGGCAAAGCCAATTTGCTTAGCGCCTTTGCCGCAAATATCAGCGTATTTAATCGTCGTTTCACCCAGCTCACGTTCAGCTTGATCATCCATATTGTGCTTTTCGTGGCTGGCCAGCACGTAAGACATCAATAAAGTGTCATCGCAAATGCCAGCCAGCTCAATGCCGTAATTGGCCAAGACGTGTTGATCGTATTTCAGGTTTTGCCCAACTTTGCCGTGCTGGGTTGATTCTAACCACGGTTTTAATAAGGCTAAAGTTTCATCAAACGGCAGTTGTTCGGCATGATCTGGCCCGCAATGCGCCAACGGCAAATACGCCGCCTCGCCTTCCGTCACCGAAAAAGACATTCCCACCAAGCGCGCCTGCATGGCGTCTAGGCTAGTGGTTTCGGTATCAAAAGCGGTGATTGCTGCGGCATTGATTTTGGCTAGCCAATCGCTTAACTGCGCTGCGCTTTGAATCGTTACATAATGCCGCTCAATGCTGGGTGCGGCAGGTATTTCAATCGGTGCATCATCGGCTATTACTGTGGTGGCAATACCCTCGGTTTTTTCTGCGAATAAATCGTCACTGCCGCTGCTGACTGCAGGCGTGCGACTTTCTAATTCGCGTACCCAGCTGCGAAAGCCAAACTGCTTAAACAATGCCAATAAGGTCGCGCTGTCTTCAGTTGTTGGTACTAAATCGGCAATGCCTTGCGGGATTTCGACACTGAGATCGACATCGCATTTAATCGTCACCAAGGCTTTGGCCATAGGCAGCCACGCCAAGGTATCGCGCAGATTTTGCCCCACCACGCCTTTGATTTCATCGGCATGAGCGATCACATTATCCAAGGTTTGATATTCAGCCAACCATTTGGCCGCGGTTTTTGGGCCGCATTTGGGCACACCCGGCACGTTGTCCACGGTGTCGCCAATCAATGCCAGATAATCCACGATTTGCTCAGGCCACACATTAAATTTGGCAAACACTTCATCACGGCGTAGCACTTCGCTGGTCATGCTGTTTTCGATACGCGCGTATTCATCCACCAATTGCGCCATGTCTTTATCGCCAGTCGACATAATCGTCGTAACCCCTTGGCGACTGGCTTCACGCGCTAGCGTGCCAATCACATCGTCGGCTTCAACGCCATTCACCATCAAAATCGGAATCCCAAACGCGGCCACGGCTTGATGAATCGGCGCGATTTGCACGCGTAGCTCATCGGGCATCGATGGCCGCTGCGCTTTATATTGATCATAAAGTGCATCGCGAAATGTTGGTCCTTTAGCGTCAAACACACACGCGATATAATCAGCAGGGGTTTGCTGACGCAGTTTTTTCAACATATTCACAAAGCCATACAGCGCATTGCTAGGTGTACCATCGGGGGCGGTTAAATCTCGAATCGCATGGAAAGCGCGATACAAATAAGATGATCCATCGATTAAAAGCAGCGTTGCCATGCGAGAATTCTCTATACTGTTGTAAGAATGGGGATTGCAGCCCACATTATACGCCGTACTCAGGCCAAAGATTCCCAATGCGTTGCACGCCCTTGCTCCATGCCTTTAGCGATAGATTGAAGCCGCACTAATTGATCAGCTTGGTGACAGCTCAACATCGCTCGACCTTATTTTTACTCCCAAGGAGTGCCTCATGCGTCACCTTATTTTGGGCCTTAGCTTTTGTTTGGCGCTACCCGCTTTCGCCGCGACTATCGGCGATGACGTTGCCGATACCCCGCCGGCGATGCCAGCAGAAACCAAATCGACCAAACCCCAGCCGCAACCGGATATCCGCATTGTTGAAAAAGGCGATGCCACGCTCACTGAATACCGCATCAATGGCCGGTTATATCAAATCAAAGTAGTGCCGAAAGTTGGCAAGCCATATTTCTTAATTGACCCCAACGGCCAAGGTAATTTTGTGACGCAAGGCAATATGATTGATAATATCGCCGTCCCAAGCTGGGTTATATTGGAATTCTGAGAGCGCTCCATGTCTGTTTTTACTACCGTCGCCACCGACGAAATTACGCCATTTTTGCACCGCTATTCATTAGGCCAATTGGTCGAGCTTAAAGGCATTTCTGCCGGTGTGACCAATACCAATTATTTTGTCACAACGACGCATGGTAAATATGTACTGACTTTGTTTGAAACACTGCGCGCCGATGAACTCCCTTTTTACGTCAATTTAATGGTGCATTTGGCGCAGCACGGCATCGCCGTTGCCGCGCCGATTGCCAATTTGCAACACCAGTATATTGATGAACTGAACGGCAAACCAACGCTGCTGGTGCCGTGTTTACCCGGCTCAGTCGCCGAATCACCCACCGTAGAACAATGCGCCCAAGTGGGCGAAATGTTGGCACAAATGCATTTGGCTGCAGCGAGCTATCAAGCCAAAATGCCCAATCCGCGCGGCCCACACTGGTGGACGACGATTGCGCCAACGCTATATTCATTTATGAATCAAGCCGACGCCGATTTACTCGCCGCTGAAGTGGCATTGCAAGCACAACACCAACACGACACGCTGCCAACCGGGGTGATTCATGCGGATTTATTCCGTGATAATGCCTTGATGAATGGCGAACACGTTGGCGGATTTATTGATTTTTATTATGCCTGCACCGACGTCTTGCTGTACGACTTGGCGATCACGCTTAATGATTGGTGCGTGCTCGAAGACGGCGAAATCGATGATGAGCGCGCACTGGCAATGATCAATGCCTACCAAAGCGTGCGGCCACTCAACCCTGCCGAAATTCAAGCTTGGCCAACGCTATTGCGGGCTGCTGCACTGCGTTTTTGGGTATCTCGCTTGCTGGATTTTTACCAGCCAGCAGCGGGTGAAATGACGTTTGCTAAAGATCCAAGCCACTTTCAACGCGTCATCAGCCGACACGCGCAACGTCGTAATTTCTGGGTTTAATATGGCCATCTCGGCAAACGAGTTGCAATCTCATCATTCGGCTTTATTGCGCTACGCGCTATTTCAGCTTGGCGATATGCCTTTGGCCGAAGATGTGGTGCAAGAAACTTTGCTGGCGGCGCTCGAAAAGCCCGAATCTTTTACTGGGCAATCGAGCGTCAAAACTTGGTTAACCGCCATTTTGAAGTACAAAATTATTGACGTGCAACGTCGTCGCTATCGTGATCCACAATTGATTTCACCGCTGATTGACGAAGAAAACGATAGAAGCGATTTTGATTCACTGTTCGATTCGCACGGCCACTGGGGCAGCGATGCGCCACGTAACTGGGGGCAGCCCGAAGCCAATCTGAGCGATCAGCATTTCTGGCAAACGTATCATCTGTGCGCCACCAAAATGCCCAAACGCACCGCAATGGTGTTTACCTTGCGTGAGGTGATGGAGTTAGACATTAGCGAAATTTGTCAGCAATTGGAGATCACCGCGACTAATTGCTCGGTGATGCTGTATCGCGCTCGAATGAGCTTACGGCTGTGTTTAGAACAAAACTGGTTTGAATCAAAAATATCGGGGACACCATGATGATGAAATGCCGCGATATTTCTTTTTTACTCTCTGAATCGCAAGATCGCGCGCTGTCTTTAAGCGAAGGCCTACAGCTGCGCCTACATTTATTTATGTGTAAAAAATGCACTAATTTTTCACACCAACTCAAGGTAATACGCCTCGCGAGCCAAGCTCAAAAAGACGATCGCAAATAACTCATGCCCAGCAATTTTTTGACACAACTTCAGTCAATGACTGAATCTCACGGCCTATTGTTCGGCGAAAATACGGCGCCCTATTGTCTTGATCAACGCCGTCGTTTCCAAGGCCAGGCACTGGCCGTCGCCCGCCCAAAATCAACTGAACAACTGGTTGAACTGGTCAAACTTTGCGCAGAGCACCACATTGCGATGGTGCCACAAGGTGGCAATACCAGTTTATGTGGTGCGGCTACACCAGACAGCAGTGGCCATAGCCTGATTATCGCTTTTGAACGGATGAATCAATTCATCGAAGTGGATGCCGACAACAACACCATTACCGTGGATGCTGGCGTCACGCTACAACAAGTGCAAACCGCCGCTTTAGCTGCCAATCGCTTATTTCCTGCCAATTGGGGTGCCGCAGCCAGTTGTCAAATCGGCGGTGCGCTCGCTACCAATGCCGGCGGGGTGAATGTACTGCGCTACGGCAATATGCGCGAGCTCACCCTTGGTCTCGAAGTCGTCCTGGCTGATGGCACGATTTGGCATGGCTTACGCGGTTTACGCAAAGACAATACGGGCTATGATCTCAAGCAATTATTTGTCGGCGCTGAAGGCACCTTGGGTTTAATTAGTCGTGCCGTATTGCGGCTGTATCCGCTGCCAACAGCGCACGCCACCGCTTTAATCGACGTCGATTCGCCAGCGATTGCCGTTGAATTACTGCGCGATCTACAAGCTAAAGTCGGCGATCGAGTTACCTCATTTGAGTTAATTTCTCGCCCCTGCCTAGATTTACTACAGCGGCATTTTCCACAGCTGCAACAACCCTTTAGTCAATCACCCGCTTGGTGTGTTTTGCTTGAACTGTCTGACGGCGGCAATAGCGAGCAATTAATTTCGCAATTAGCCGAAATTTTATTTGCTGCGGGCTTTAGCAATGCCTATGTGGCACAAAATCAGCGGCAAGCGCAAGATTTTTGGTGTTTACGTGAACGCATTCCCGAAGCGCAGCGCATTGAAGGCGTGAGTATTAAACACGACATCAGCATTCCTGTCGGCGACATCCCGCGTTTTTTAACTGAATGCCAAAATGAATTAATTCAACAATATCTCGATGCCAATATCGTGGCTTTTGGTCATTTAGGTGATGGTAATTTGCATTACAACTTGTTTTTAAATGAAAAAACCGCGTTGATTTATCAATTTGAGCAGGCCATCAATGCCATTGTTTATCGTTTAGTGGCTAAATATAATGGCAGTATTAGTGCTGAGCATGGGATTGGACAATTAAAGAAACAATCTCTGAGCCAATATCGAACGGCGACCGAACTATTAATGATGCGCAGCATCAAACAAGCACTCGACCCACAGCAACTGATGAACCCAGGTAAGGTTTTACTGGATTTAAGTCATCCAATTGATTGATTAGAGAGTCAATTTGTAAGTCATTAATTTAAAAATATAAATTCATGCAAAAATTTTCTAGCCTAGCGAATAAACCTTCGGCGATACGTCAAGAAGATACCGATACGTAAGAAAATTTTTGCTTTACGCCATAGCTCAGCATAATAAAACACTATTTTTAGATTATTATATCTATTTGCCATGCCTCAGCTTGCTGTATGCTTGCACAAAAATAAAAACCACAATACCCATTATAAAATGAGTCGCTATGGATAGGCCTACAAGCAGCTCTGCCAAAAACGCATTCGATTGGCATTTTAGCGAAAATCAAGCGCATTTCGATCCCCTACTCGATTGCTTAGTCGAGCTCACGCGAATTCATGGCGCTCCGTGGACGCATGAAGCACTCGCGGCCGGCTTGCCTTTAGTTGAAAACCGGATCACGCCGTCTTTATTGCCACGCGCCGCCAAACGCGCTGGCCTATCGGCACGCGTACTGCGCCGCAATCTCAATGAAATCCCCGATCGCTTACTGCCGGCCATTTTATTGCTCAATGATCATCGGGCGTGTTTATTACTTGAACGCCAAGCCGATGGCCAATATAAAGTGCGCTTTCCCGAAGGCGCAGAATCGGTTGAAATCTTAAGCGAAACCGAATTAGCTGAGCTGTACAGCGGGATTGTGCTGATTGTTCGCCCGCGTTTTCGCTTTGATTTACGCACGCCAGAAATGGGCAAAATTCGTGAACGGCATTGGTTTTGGGGGGTCGTGTTTGATAACTGGCGAATTTACCGCGATGCCTTAATTGCGGCATTGCTGATCAATATTTTTGCCCTAGCCATGCCCTTGTATTCAATGAATGTATACGATCGGGTGGTGCCTAATCATGCGATGGAAACGCTATGGGTGCTGGCCCTTGGTGCGATTCTCGTTTTGGGTTTTGATTTCGTACTGCGAACTGCACGCGGCTATATTTTGGATGTCGCCTCAAAGCGTATCGACGTGACTTTATCGGCGTTGATTATGGAGCGCGTGTTAGGCATTCAAATGGGATCGCGCCCAGCTTCAGTGGGCTCATTTACCGCCAATTTGCGGGCGTTTGAATCGGTTCGCGATTTTATTGCGTCAGCTTCGATCACCACCTTGGTCGATCTGCCTTTCGTGTTGATTTTCTTTTTAGTATTAGTTTGGATCTCGCCATGGCTGGTTTTACCGCCGTTGGTGGGCGCGATTTTAATTATTGCTTTTGCTTGGCTGGCTCAAGCCAAAATGAATCAACTGGTTGAACTCACCCAACGCGCTTCGGCACAACGCAATGCCACCTTGGTCGAAAGTATGGTTGGACTTGAAACCATCAAAATCATGGGTGCCGAAAGCGAAATGCAACGTCGCTGGGAGCGTGCTACGCAATTTTTAGCGCAAATTGGCGGCCGTTTAAAGCTCATGTCGACCACCACGGTCAATTTCGCACAAGCGGTAACGCAATTAGTGTCGGTCGTGATTGTGATTGTTGGCGTGTATCTACTGATTGAAGGTCAGCTGTCAATGGGGGGCATTATTGCCGCATCGATGCTGGCTGGCCGTGCGATGGCGCCATTGGGACAAGTGGCGGGTTTATTGATGCAATATCAAAACGCCAAAACCTCGCTCGGCGCTGTCGAGTCGCATATGCAGATGCCAATTGAGCGGCCTGCCGACAGTAACTTTTTGCACCGTGAATCCTTCCGTGGCGAGATTGAATTTCGCAATGTGACGTTTAAATATCCGAACAATGACGATATCGCCTTAAAAAATGTCAGTTTTAAAATGAATGCCGGAGAAAAGATCGCCATTATTGGTCGAATCGGCTCAGGCAAATCAACGATTGAAAAACTGATTTTAGGGCTGTATCAGCCTACAGAGGGCGCGGTACTTGTTGATGGGATCGATACCCGCCAGATCGACCCGGCAGAATTACGCCGAGCTATCGGCTATGTGCCGCAAGATCCTTTACTGTTTTTCGGCTCATTGCGCCAAAACATCGCCATGGGTGCACCCTACGCCGAAGATAGCCACATTATTGCCGCTGCCGATTTAGCGGGCATTGCCGAGTTTGTTAATGCCCATCCGCGTGGTTTTGAAATGCCAATTAGTGAGCGCGGCGAATCGCTGTCTGGCGGCCAGCGCCAAGCGATTTCAATCGCCCGCGCGGCACTCAATGACCCGCCGATTTTTATGCTCGACGAGCCTAGTAGCGCGATGGATCACCAAAGTGAAGAACGTCTAAAGGGCCGCCTGCGAACCTATCTGGCCGGAAAAACGATGATTTTAGTCACCCACCGCACCTCATTACTGGAGCTAGTTGATCGATTGATCGTGATCGATCAAGGACAAATCATGGCCGATGGCCCCAAAGCCCAAGTCGTTGAAGCCTTGCAACAAGGTCGAATTGGCAAAGCAGGGAGCAGTACATAATGCAGCGACTACTGCAAAGCCTCAAATCAATGTGGGCGCGCTTGCAACATTGGAGCGACCTCGCGTTTGATCGCTATTTATTTAGCACCGATAAAAGCGACTTAATCGACGATAGAGATTTCATCGCCGATGCGGACAATGTCATTATGGAGCAAAGCCCACGCGGCGCTCGCGTACTGATTCGCACTGCTGCGCTGGCCGTGGCGGTACTCATACTCTGGGCCGGTTGCGCCAAAATCGATGAAGTCACCAAAGGCGATGGCCGTGTTATTCCATCGAGTGAATTACAAGTGATTCAAAGTTTGGACGGCGGGATCGTCAAACAAATTTTGGTACATGAAGGCCAAGCCGTAAAAAAAGGCGACTTGCTGATCAAAATTGACTCGACCCGTTTTGCCTCGTCGCTCAACGAAGGCCGAGCACAATATTTGTCGCTCAAAGCCAAAGCCGCTCGCCTAGATGCCATTGCCAATGGCAAAGCATTGAGTATTCCTGAGGACGTTGAAAAAGAAGCCCCCGATCTGGCCGCACAAGAAAAGCTACTCTATCAATCCAAAATGGCCGAGCTCGATGCCAGTATGGGCATTGCTAAACAGCAACTAAATCAAAGAACGCAAGAGCTCAATGAAGTGCGCACCAAGCGTGAGCAAGCGGCTCAAGGCTACGATCTGACTAAACGTGAACTGGATGCCACTCGGCCATTATTAAAAAGTGGCGCGGTCTCGGATGTTGAAATTTTACGCTTAGAACGAGATGTATCTCGTTACAAGGGCGAAATGGATGGGGCTTCGGCGCAAATACCCCGTATTCAGTCCTCTATTGCTGAGGCCAGTCGAAAATCGCAAGAAGTCGACTTAATGTTTCGCAATCAAGCGCGCACTGAGCTGGCCGAAGCTTCGGGCAAACTTGGCAGCATTAGCCAAGGCAATTTAGGCTTGGCCGACCGTGTTAAACAATCGGATATTCGCTCTCCTATGGACGGCACAGTGAAACAACTCTTTGCCAATACCGTTGGCGGTGTTGTTCAGCCCGGGAAAGACATTATCGAAATCGTACCAGCAGGTGAAAGCTTACTTTTAGAAGCTAAAGTCTTACCCAAAGACATTGCTTTTTTACGTTCAGCACAACCGGCTTTAGTTAAATTCTCTGCGTATGACTTTTCGATCTATGGTGGATTAGATGCTGAAGTTGTCAACATTAGTGCTGATACTGTCAAAGATGAGAAAGGCAATGCGTTTTATTTAGTTCGAGTTAAAACCAAAAATAGCTTTTTAGAAAAAGACGGTAAGCGTTTACCGATTATCCCGGGGATGATGGCTGAAGTGGATATCTTGACCGGAAAAAAAACGATTCTTTCTTATTTAATCAAGCCGGTACTTCGGGCTAAATCTTCTGCATTGACTGAACGATGACACCTGCCATTTATTTTTATACTCAAGACAGCGGGCTGTTGCGTCATTGGCAAGCCAGCTTTGATGGCGTTGAATTGCCACAGCAAGAATGGGCGCACACTGCCGGTAGTATTGCGGTCATCGACAGCCAATACCCCATGCTGCCCGCATGGAACGAACCGATCTGGCAACAACGGATGCAGCATCAGTACGTCATCGTCGTTAATACCTGCCCAAATGATGAAGAAGGTTATGCCGTCCTTTTAGCGGGTGCAGCGGCGTATTGCCATGCTGCGGCACCTAAAGAATTATTACAGCAAGTCATTAGCGCGGTTATTTCTGGCGAAATTTGGGCTGGTCGTAGCTTGGTATTGCGCTTACTTAATGCCGTCAATCGGCTTCCGGCAAAACCCGATCCACTGTTAGTGCTGTCTGATCGTGAACGAGAAGTCGCGCACGCTGCTGCCCGGGGTCAAAGCAATAAAGAAATCGCCCGCACGCTCAACATCACCGAACGCACGGTTAAAGCGCATTTGAGTGCTTGTTTCGAAAAACTCAGCGTGAATGACCGAGTTCAACTGACACTCAAAGTCAACGGCATCAATTAATCTCGCAAGTTGTACTTCAGTACAATCGCATTTGTCATAAGCTGTGCGTAGACTTCAAAATAGAATAATCTATCTGGAGTCTGATCATGGCCGAGCAAATCATTGCAGCAAACAGTGGCGCAAAACAACAAATCGTCGTCGTTCAAGGCGAAGCTTTTATTAAAGATGCTCGCGGTCAGCTACAAGCAATTAAAGCCGGCGATGTATTGCTCGAAGGCCAAGTCATCGTCACCGATGCCCAAGGCCACCTCACCGTACTACTCCCTAATGGACAAATCATCGAATTGGGCGCGGATCGATCTTTATTGATCGACGGCGACCTGCTCGGCACAGCACCGACCGACAGCACCGAAGCCGCAGTCGCCAAAACCAATGACAGTGCCGACCAGATCATCAATGCCCTGAACGAAGGCAAAGATCTCACGACCGATTTAGAAGCCACCGCAGCAGGTCTCGGTGCTGGTGGCGGTACCGACGAAGGCAGCGGTTTTGTGCGCTTAATGCGCGTTGCCGAAGGCGTTGACCCACTCAGCTTTAATTTTGCAACCGCTCTGGACACCTTCGAGCCACCACCGTCGGCCACTTTTGCCGATGTGATCGCCGCAGAAATCATTGCCGACAACAAAAATCCAGAATTTGTTGATGCCAATAACGCTCCGCTCGGTAACGATCAAGCAGCCACAACGCCAGAAGACACCCCAGTTAGCGGCAAACTACTCGCGAAAGACGACAACGGCGACCCGCTGGTCTTTAACAAAACCAGCGATCCAACACACGGTACCGTCGTCGTTGACGTCAATGGCAACTGGACCTACACCCCGAACAAAGATTACACCGGCCCAGATAGCTTCCAAGTTCAAGTCAGCGACGGCAAAGGCGGCACCGACACCATCACTGTCAATGTGGGCGTCACTCCCGTCAATGATCCAGCGCTCATCAATGGCGCGCAACAAGGTGAAGTCACGGAAGACGTTGCGGTCGTGGGCAATGAAATCAAAACCCAAGGTCAGTTAACCATTACCGATCCGGATGCCGGCGAAGCCGTATTCCAAACCCAAAATACCACCGGCAAGTATGGCCAGTTTGCGGTCAATGCAGCGGGCTTGTGGACGTATACCGTCGACAATAGCCAAGGCTTTGTGCAAGGCTTGGACGACAAAGAAACCCTCACTGAAAGCTTCACCGTCTTGTCCAAAGACGGTACGCCAGTAACGATTACCGTCGTGGTCAATGGTACTAACGATGCACCTGTTGCGACGGCTGCAACATTGAGTGTCAAAGAAGACGACGCCGTCGTGAATGGTCAATTGATCGCCACCGATGTGGATGTTGAGACCCTCACCTTCGCCGCTAAAAATCCATTGCCAGCTGGCTTGACCTTGAACGCCGACGGCAGCTACACCTTTGACCCAACTAATCCGGCGTACAACAGCCTCAAAGCCGGTGAAGAACTTAAAATCACGGTGCCGTACACCGTTACCGATGGCACGGTCACTGTGGATAGCACCTTGTCGTTGACCATTACGGGTACCAACGATAAACCCGTGGTCACGCCACCGACTGAACCGGTACCACCGACGGTGAACTTCGACCCGAACACCGGCACCTACACGCACAATGTGCCTGAAGACACCGTCGTTATTGGTAAAGTCAACGGCGCCGACGTGGATGGCGACACCTTGACGTTCACCCAAGCGAGCAACCCAGCCAACGGTAAAGTGGTCGTCAATGCTGACGGTAGCTACACCTACACGCCGAACCTCGACTACATCGGTAGCGACAGCTTCACGGTGACCGTTTCTGATGGCAAAGGCGGCACCGCCTTGGCCACGGTGAACATCAACCTCACCCCAGCATCTGATCCTGCGATTATCGGTGGTGTGAAACAAGGTGAAGTCACGGAAGACGTTGCGGTCGTGGGCAATGAAATCAAAACCCAAGGTCAGTTAACCATTACCGATCCGGATGCCGGCGAAGCCGTATTCCAAACCCAAAATACCACCGGCAAGTATGGCCAGTTTGCGGTCAATGCAGCGGGCTTGTGGACGTATACCGTCGACAATAGCCAAGGCTTTGTGCAAGGCTTGGACGACAAAGAAACCCTCACTGAAAGCTTCACTGTCTTGTCCAAAGACGGTACGCCAGTAACGATTACCGTCGTGGTCAATGGTACTAACGATGCACCTGTTGCGACGGCTGCAACATTGAGTGTCAAAGAAGACGACGCCGTCGTGAATGGTCAATTGATCGCCACCGATGTGGATGTTGAGACCCTCACCTTCGCCGCTAAAAATCCATTGCCAGCTGGCTTGACCTTGAACGCCGACGGCAGCTACACCTTTGACCCAACTAATCCGGCGTACAACAGCCTCAAAGCCGGTGAAGAACTTAAAATCACGGTGCCGTACACCGTTACCGATGGCACGGTCACTGTGGATAGCACCTTGTCGTTGACCATTACGGGTACCAACGATAAACCCGTGGTGACGCCACCGACTGAACCGGTACCACCGACGGTGAACTTCGACCCGAACACCGGCACCTACACGCACAATGTGCCTGAAGACACCGTCGTTATTGGTAAAGTCAACGGCGCCGACGTGGATGGCGACACCTTGACGTTCACCCAAGCGAGCAACCCAGCCAACGGTAAAGTGGTCGTCAATGCGGACGGCAGCTACACCTACACGCCGAACCTCGACTACATCGGTAGCGACAGCTTCACGGTGACCGTTTCTGATGGCAAAGGCGGCACCGCCTTGGCCACGGTGAACATCAACCTCACCCCAGCATCTGATCCTGCGATTATCGGTGGTGTGAAACAAGGTGAAGTCACTGAAGACGTTGCGGTCGTGGGCAATGAAATCAAAACCCAAGGTCAGTTAACCATTACCGATCCGGATGCCGGCGAAGCCGTATTCCAAACCCAAAATACCACCGGCAAGTATGGCCAGTTTGCGGTCAATGCAGCGGGCTTGTGGACGTATACCGTCGACAATAGCCAAGGCTTTGTGCAAGGCTTGGACGACAAAGAAACCCTCACTGAAAGCTTCACCGTCTTGTCCAAAGACGGTACGCCAGTAACGATTACCGTCGTGGTCAATGGTACTAACGATGCACCTGTTGCGACGGCTGCAACATTGAGTGTCAAAGAAGACGACGCCGTCGTGAATGGTCAATTGATCGCCACCGATGTGGATGTTGAGAAACTCACCTTCGCCGCCAAAAATCCATTACCAGCTGGCTTGACCTTGAACCCCGACGGCAGCTACACCTTTGACCCAACTAATCCGGCGTACAACAGCCTCAAAGCCGGTGAAGAACTTAAAATCACGGTGCCGTACACCGTTACCGATGGCACGGTCACTGTGGATAGCACCTTGTCGTTGACCATTACGGGTACCAACGATAAACCCGTGGTCACGCCACCGACTGAACCGGTACCACCGACGGTGAACTTTGACCCGAACACCGGCACCTACACGCACAATGTACCGGAAGACACCGTCGTTATTGGTAAAGTCAACGGCGCCGACGTGGATGGCGACACCTTGACGTTCACCCAAGCGAGCAACCCAGCCAACGGTAAAGTGGTCGTCAATGCTGACGGCAGCTACACCTACACGCCGAACCTCGACTACATCGGTAGCGACAGCTTCACGGTGACCGTTTCTGATGGCAAAGGCGGCACCGCCTTGGCCACGGTGAACATCAACCTCACCCCTGCATCTGATCCTGCGATTATCGGTGGTGTGAAACAAGGTGAAGTCACGGAAGACGTTGCGGTCGTGGGCAATGAAATCAAAACCCAAGGTCAGTTAACCATTACCGATCCGGATGCCGGCGAAGCCGTATTCCAAACCCAAAATACCACCGGCAAGTATGGCCAGTTTGCGGTCAATGCAGCGGGCTTGTGGACGTATACCGTCGACAATAGCCAAGGCTTTGTGCAAGGCTTGGACGACAAAGAAACCCTCACTGAAAGCTTCACCGTCTTGTCCAAAGACGGTACGCCAGTAACGATTACCGTCGTGGTCAATGGTACTAACGATGCACCTGTTGCGACGGCTGCAACATTGAGTGTCAAAGAAGACGACGCCGTCGTGAATGGTCAATTGATCGCCACCGATGTGGATGTTGAGAAACTCACCTTCGCCGCCAAAAATCCATTACCAGCTGGCTTGACCTTGAACCCCGACGGCAGCTACACCTTTGACCCAACTAATCCGGCGTACAACAGCCTCAAAGCCGGTGAAGAACTTAAAATCACGGTGCCGTACACCGTTACCGATGGCACGGTCACTGTGGATAGCACCTTGTCGTTGACCATTACGGGTACCAACGATAAACCCGTGGTCACGCCACCGACTGAACCGGTACCACCGACGGTGAACTTCGACCCGAACACCGGCACCTACACGCACAATGTGCCTGAAGACACCGTCGTTATTGGTAAAGTCAACGGCGCCGACGTGGATGGCGACACCTTGACGTTCACCCAAGCGAGCAACCCAGCCAACGGTAAAGTGGTCGTCAATGCTGACGGTAGCTACACCTACACGCCGAACCTCGACTACATCGGTAGCGACAGCTTCACGGTGACCGTTTCTGATGGCAAAGGCGGCACCGCCTTGGCCACGGTGAACATCAACCTCACCCCAGCATCTGATCCTGCGATTATCGGTGGTGTGAAACAAGGTGAAGTCACGGAAGACGTTGCGGTCGTGGGCAATGAAATCAAAACCCAAGGTCAGTTAACCATTACCGATCCGGATGCCGGCGAAGCCGTATTCCAAACCCAAAATACCACCGGCAAGTATGGCCAGTTTGCGGTCAATGCAGCGGGCTTGTGGACGTATACCGTCGACAATAGCCAAGGCTTTGTGCAAGGCTTGGACGACAAAGAAACCCTCACTGAAAGCTTCACTGTCTTGTCCAAAGACGGTACGCCAGTAACGATTACCGTCGTGGTCAATGGTACTAACGATGCACCTGTTGCGACGGCTGCAACATTGAGTGTCAAAGAAGACGACGCCGTCGTGAATGGTCAATTGATCGCCACCGATGTGGATGTTGAGACCCTCACCTTCGCCGCTAAAAATCCATTGCCAGCTGGCTTGACCTTGAACGCCGACGGCAGCTACACCTTTGACCCAACTAATCCGGCGTACAACAGCCTCAAAGCCGGTGAAGAACTTAAAATCACGGTGCCGTACACCGTTACCGATGGCACGGTCACTGTGGATAGCACCTTGTCGTTGACCATTACGGGTACCAACGATAAACCCGTGGTCACGCCACCGACTGAACCGGTACCACCGACGGTGAACTTCGACCCGAACACCGGCACCTACACGCACAATGTGCCTGAAGACACCGTCGTTATTGGTAAAGTCAACGGCGCCGACGTGGATGGCGACACCTTGACGTTCACCCAAGCGAGCAACCCAGCCAACGGTAAAGTGGTCGTCAATGCTGACGGTAGCTACACCTACACGCCGAACCTCGACTACATCGGTAGCGACAGCTTCACGGTGACCGTTTCTGATGGCAAAGGCGGCACCGCCTTGGCCACGGTGAACATCAACCTCACCCCAGCATCTGATCCTGCGATTATCGGTGGTGTGAAACAAGGTGAAGTCACGGAAGACGTTGCGGTCGTGGGCAATGAAATCAAAACCCAAGGTCAGTTAACCATTACCGATCCGGATGCCGGCGAAGCCGTATTCCAAACCCAAAATACCACCGGCAAGTATGGCCAGTTTGCGGTCAATGCAGCGGGCTTGTGGACGTATACCGTCGACAATAGCCAAGGCTTTGTGCAAGGCTTGGACGACAAAGAAACCCTCACTGAAAGCTTCACTGTCTTGTCCAAAGACGGTACGCCAGTAACGATTACCGTCGTGGTCAATGGTACTAACGATGCACCTGTTGCGACGGCTGCAACATTGAGTGTCAAAGAAGACGACGCCGTCGTGAATGGTCAATTGATCGCCACCGATGTGGATGTTGAGACCCTCACCTTCGCCGCTAAAAATCCATTGCCAGCTGGCTTGACCTTGAACGCCGACGGCAGCTACACCTTTGACCCAACTAATCCGGCGTACAACAGCCTCAAAGCCGGTGAAGAACTTAAAATCACGGTGCCGTACACCGTTACCGATGGCACGGTCACTGTGGATAGCACCTTGTCGTTGACCATTACGGGTACCAACGATAAACCCGTGGTGACGCCACCGACTGAACCGGTACCACCGACGGTGAACTTCGACCCGAACACCGGCACCTACACGCACAATGTGCCTGAAGACACCGTCGTTATTGGTAAAGTCAACGGCGCCGACGTGGATGGCGACACCTTGACGTTCACCCAAGCGAGCAACCCAGCCAACGGTAAAGTGGTCGTCAATGCTGACGGTAGCTACACCTACACGCCGAACCTCGACTACATCGGTAGCGACAGCTTCACGGTGACCGTTTCTGATGGCAAAGGCGGCACCGCCTTGGCCACGGTGAACATCAACCTCACCCCAGCATCTGATCCTGCGATTATCGGTGGTGTGAAACAAGGTGAAGTCACGGAAGACGTTGCGGTCGTGGGCAATGAAATCAAAACCCAAGGTCAGTTAACCATTACCGATCCGGATGCCGGCGAAGCCGTATTCCAAACCCAAAATACCACCGGCAAGTATGGCCAGTTTGCGGTCAATGCAGCGGGCTTGTGGACGTATACCGTCGACAATAGCCAAGGCTTTGTGCAAGGCTTGGACGACAAAGAAACCCTCACTGAAAGCTTCACTGTCTTGTCCAAAGACGGTACGCCAGTAACGATTACCGTCGTGGTCAATGGTACTAACGATGCACCTGTTGCGACGGCTGCAACATTGAGTGTCAAAGAAGACGACGCCGTCGTGAATGGTCAATTGATCGCCACCGATGTGGATGTTGAGACCCTCACCTTCGCCGCTAAAAATCCATTGCCAGCTGGCTTGACCTTGAACGCCGACGGCAGCTACACCTTTGACCCAACTAATCCGGCGTACAACAGCCTCAAAGCCGGTGAAGAACTTAAAATCACGGTGCCGTACACCGTTACCGATGGCACGGTCACTGTGGATAGCACCTTGTCGTTGACCATTACGGGTACCAACGATAAACCCGTGGTCACGCCACCGACTGAACCGGTACCACCGACGGTGAACTTTGACCCGAACACCGGCACCTACACGCACAATGTACCGGAAGACACCGTCGTTATTGGTAAAGTCAACGGCGCCGACGTGGATGGCGACACCTTGACGTTCACCCAAGCGAGCAACCCAGCCAACGGTAAAGTGGTCGTCAATGCTGACGGCAGCTACACCTACACGCCGAACCTCGACTACATCGGTAGCGACAGCTTTACGGTCACTGTCTCTGACGGCAAAGGCGGCACCGCCTTGGCCACGGTGAACATCAACCTCACCCCGGTTGATGACGCCAGTGTCTTGCGTGCCGATAGCCAAACTGTTCTTGAAGACACACCGGCCAAAGGCAATGTGCTTGCCAATGATAGCGATGTGGATAGTGCTTTAACCGTCGCGACCTTCTCGGTGGATGGCCGCAGCTACACCGCAGGCCAAACGGCAACGATCGCTAACGTGGGTACATTGACCATTAGCAGCACTGGTGAATACACCTTTACGCCAGCGCCAAATTGGAATGGTGCGATGCCGCAGGCGACTTATGTCACTAACACCGGCAGCAGCAGTACGCTCAATGTGACTGTGAATCCGGTTGACGACGCCAGTGTCTTGCGGGCTGATAGCCAAACTGTCCTTGAAGACACTCCGGCCAAAGGCAATGTGCTGACCAATGATAGCGATGTGGATAGTGCTTTAACCGTCACCAGCTTCTCGATTGGTGGCAGCAGCTACACCGCAGGCCAAACGGCAACGATCGCTAACGTGGGTACATTGACCATTAGCAGCACTGGTGAATACACCTTTACGCCAGCGCCGAATTGGAATGGTGCGATGCCGCAGGCGACTTATGTCACTAACACCGGCAGCAGCAGTACCCTCAATGTGACTGTGAATCCAGTTGATGACGCCAGTGTCTTGCGGGCTGATAGCCAAACTGTCCTTGAAGACACTCCGGCCAAAGGCAATGTGCTGACCAATGATAGCGATGTGGATAGTGCTTTAACCGTCACCAGCTTCTCGATTGGTGGCAGCAGCTACACCGCAGGCCAAACGGCAACGATCGCTAACGTGGGTACATTGACCATTAGCAGCACTGGTGAATACACCTTTACGCCAGCGCCGAATTGGAATGGTGCGATGCCGCAGGCGACTTATGTCACTAACACCGGCAGCAGCAGTACGCTCAATGTGACTGTGAATCCGGTTGACGACGCCAGTGTCTTGCGTGCCGATAGCCAAACTGTCCTTGAAGACACTCCGGCCAAAGGCAATGTGCTGACCAATGATAGCGATGTGGATAGTGCTTTAACCGTCACCAGCTTCTCGATTGGTGGCAGCAGCTACACCGCAGGCCAAACGGCAACGATCGCTAACGTGGGTACATTGACCATTAGCAGCACTGGTGAATACACCTTTACGCCAGCGCCGAATTGGAATGGCGCGATGCCGCAGGCGACTTATGTCACTAACACCGGCAGCAGCAGTACCCTCAATGTGACTGTGAATCCGGTTGACGACGCGCCAACGCTCGATCTTGATGCCAGCATGGAAGATACGAGTTTTAAAACGACATATGTCGAAAACGGCAGCGGAACACCGATTGCAGACATCGACAGCGTGATCGGCGATGTGGATAGCACCAACCTTGTATCTTTCTCTCCGTGGTGGTTAGCTACTACCACACGAGGCGAAGTGAGTTTGGTTCCACCCTTAAGGCATTGACCTTGTTTTGTAGATTAAACCCTTCGCCTCACTTCTTTCGCCAAATCAGACACTGAACGGTAGCCAAGGGCTTTGACCCTGTATGCACAAGGCAAGTGGGCGAATTAGGCATTTTTACAGGAAGAATCTTCATGTTTTATCTCGGTATTGATGTTGCTAAAGCTAAACTCGATTGTTACTTGTTAACTCAACTTGACCCACTCAAAGGCAAGGCCAAGGTCGTACCCAATACCGCCAAAGGCCTTGCTGATTTGCTGGCTTGGCTGACTAAAAATCACATTCCGCATGACCAGCTGCACGTCTCAATGGAGGCCACTGGCGTGTATCACGAACTGGCCGCCACACTACTGCATGATGCAGGCGTTTGCGTCTCGATTGCCAATCCCGCACAAGTGAAGCATTTCGGCCAAGGCCTCGCGGTGCGTACCAAAACCGATGGCGTTGATAGCCAAGTTCTGGCGCGTTATTGCGCAATGATTAAGCCTGCTGCGTGGCTGCCACCTCCGCCTGAAGCCCGCATTCTAAAAGGACTTCTGGCTCGCCGCGAAGCGATTTTGCAAGACTTACTCCGCGAAAAAAATCGGCAAGAAAAAGCCGAATCTACGGTGACGACCGAGCTGATTCATCAATCGATTAACGACAGTATTGTCTTTCTAAATGCTCAGCTCAAAAAGCTACAAAGCCAAATCGACGACCATATCGACCGTCATCCTGGCCTGAAAAACGACCTCAATTTACTGCAAACCATCCCAGCAATCGGCCCACAAAGTGGCACGCAATTATTGGCGGTGATGCATACGCATCAATTCAATACGGCCGAACAATTGTCGGCCTATTTGGGCTTGGTGCCCGTCGAGCGGCAATCGGGGTCATCGATTCTTGGGCGCGCCAAACTGTCTAAAGCTGGTCCTGCAAAGGTTCGTGCCGTGCTCTACATGGCTGCCATCGTCGCCACCAAATACAACCCCCACGTCAAAGCCTTATTTGAGCGTTTGCTTGCCCGAGGCAAGAGCAAAATGTCGGCGCTCGGTGCTTGCATGCGCAAATTAGTTCACCTGTGCTTCGGCGTACTGAAAACCCAGAAAAAGTATCAAGCTGAGTACCAAAATGCTTGACCGGCAAGACAGTATCTACAAAGTGCGACCATTGTATTGACCAATGCTCAGTTGGGCGATGTCTTAACCACCGTCGGTTTGCCAAATGGGATTGTCGCGGCACAAAGCGTCGTTAATGGGCAAATTGTATTAACACTGACAGGCAGTGCATCCAAAGCCGCTTACGAAACAGCCATCGAATCGATTCGCTTTAGCAGCACCAGCGAAAATCCGAGTGCGGTAGATCGTATTTTGAATGTGACCGTGAATGATGGCGTATCCAATAGCAATACTGCCATTAGTACGATTACTGTCGTGCCGGTCAATGATGCGCCAACCTTTGTATCTAGCTCATCTGCGACGGTGTCAGAAGAAGGCTTGAACGGCGGTATTGCCGATGTAGCAGGAACATCAGACACCAGCAATGCCACCACTGCCACCGGAAACGTTATTTTCAGTGACGTGGATAGCTCTTCGCTCACCTACTCATTAACTGCGCCAACGGGTTTAACCTCGGGAGGCCAAGCGATTGTTTGGAGCGGCAATGGCAGCGGTACGCTGGTTGGCACAGTGGGCAATCAAACCATTGCTACGATTTCAATTGATGGTACTGGCAAATACAACGTGACGTTATCGGGCCCAATCGATCACGCAGACAAAACTGCTGAAGATGTGAAATCGTTCAATGTGACGGTAAGTGCATCAGATGGCAAATCGTCGAGCTCGGGTCAGTTTACGATCAATGTCGAAGATGACGCTCCGGTAGGACAAAACACCACGGCAACGGTGCAAATGCCGTACATCAGTACCAATTTAGTCCTGACTTTAGACACCTCGGGCAGTATGGGCGATCCAAGCGGGATTGCGGGGAAAACTCGCTTACAAGTGGCCAAAGAGGCGTTAACGCAGCTCATCAATGATTACGATAATGTGGGTGACGTTAAGATCATGTTGGTTGGCTTTAGCTCATCGGCCACCACCCAACTCTTTAATGGCAATACTTGGCTCACCGCCGCTGAAGCAAAAGCCATATTGGCAAACTTTACTGCCACTGGCGGAACCAATTACGACGCTGCAGCTGGGCAGGTCATGCAAAACTTTGACAACCCGGGCAAACTCGTCGGCGGACAAAACGTGGGGTATTTCTTCTCTGATGGCGCGCCAGGCCCAGGTCTTGGTTTAGATAGCACCGAAACCAAAACATGGACTGATTTCTTAAACAATAAAGACATTAATTCATTGGCAATTGGCTTAGGTACTGGTGTTTCTGGAACCAACCTCAACCCTCTCGCTTACAACGGCACAGGATCGGGCACCGAAGCCAACTCAATTATCGTCACTGATTTGGCGCAATTGCCACCGATTCTGCGCGACACCATCCTTACGCCAACAGCTGGCAATATCACTGGTGGGCTGGTTGGATCAGCGGTTGCAGGGTTTGGTGCCGATGGCGGCCATATCAACGACATCACCGTTGATGGCGTGAAATACACCTTTAACACTGTGGGCAATAGCATCACCACCACCGCCAATGGCAGCACTTATACCTTTGACCCAGTGACCCATACTTTAAAAGTCACTACGGCATTGGGTGGGCAATTCATCATTGATATGGATGATGGTAAATATACCTACACACCGCCAGTAAACTTACAAAGTAATGCCAGCGAGAATATTGGCTTTACCTTGATCGACAATGATGGCGACTTGGATAAATCCAATAGCAAATTGACGATCAATGTCATTCCTCCGCGCTATAACACCGCGCCGGTATTGGTCGACGACTTTAGCTTTACCAAAGCCAACCAAGCGATTTCGCTGGATGTGCTAGCCAATGATAGAGACTTGCAAGGCGATAAATTAACGCTCACTGGTACGCCAACACTCATCTCAGGACAAGGTGTGGTCTCCATTGATCCGAAAACGGGCTTACCGGTCTTTACGCCAAACGCCAACTTCATTGGTGAAGCCACCATCCGCTACACCGTGAGCGATGGTTTCGGTGGTACAGCTAGTGCGATTTGGACGGTCAAAGTCGTGCCTGAAAACAATATCCTAGATGGTTCAAATGACGGTGGCGTTGGGTCATACTTTGTAACAGGCCCAGAATCTGGCACTGGCAATGTCATTCAAGTCTCCACTGCAGGCTATCACTCAGCGACTGGCGGCGGTGCGGGAGCATCTTACGCCAGTACCGCGACTGGTAACGATCAAGTCATCCTCACTGGCGGCAGTAATGATCACGTTGAGGCAGGAGCCGGCAATGACTTAATCTACATGGGGGAAACGCAAGATTACAATAATTCCGTTGCCACCAAAGATGCTAACTTCTACCTCGCCAGTCAATTTATGAATAATGCCGATGGCACCTTGTCAACAGCAGCTAATAACGACAAGCTTGTTCTAGGCATTGTGAATGAAATGCAGCCCATCGCCGACTTAGTCAATGCCGGTAGCGGCAATGACACGGTGTTTGGCGAAAATGGTTCAGACGCCCTATATGGCAATGCTGGCAACGACAAGCTGTTTGGTGGTGCAGGGATTGATGCCTTACGCGGCGGCGCAGGCAATGACTTACTCGTTGGTGGTTCGGGTAACGATATTCTGCGCGGCGATGCGGGATCAGACACCTTTAAGTGGACACTGGGAGACCAAGGCACTGCTGGCGCCCCTGCCCGTGATGTGGTGATGGACTTCAACAACGCCAAATCAGGCAATGCTGCGGGCGATGTGGATAAACTCGATCTACGTGACTTACTACAAGGCGAAAATACTGGCAGCCTCACGCAGTATCTGCACTTTGAGAAATCAGGTTCAGACACCATTATTCACGTGAGTAGCAAAGGTGAATTTAGCAACGGCAATTGGACAGCGAAAGAAGACCAAGTCATCACGCTGCAAGGCGTTGATCTCACCACGTCAGGTAGTGATCAAGCCATCATCAATGACCTACTCAGCAAAGGAAGACTGATTACTGATTAAGCAGAATAACAAAAAGGCCAGATTCACCATCTGGCCTTTTTTTATATCTATTATTTGCTTACCGCCATTGCGAACTGCGCTAAAAAAGTAGCCAAATAGCGCTTTAATTCATATTCCTCTCTGCGACGTACGATGTTTTAATCCGCAAATGAGTAAATACTTGCTTTAGCCAACACCTGATCGAGCAAGATGGCACATCAATAAATAACACCTCGGCTTCGCCACTCAAACTCACCCACCCCGATTGCTGCAGCTCATACTCACCTTCAGTGAGCAAGATTTTTTGCCGCCATGATTGTTCACCCAGATACACTATACATTGCAGCTCAACTTGACCTTGCCGCACGACGATTTTGCTTTGTGCGGTCAAATAAGCATCGAGCCGCTGTCCTTTAAGTATTTGCTGCATGGCGCTTCTCCTTTAAGTGCCATCTTAAGCAAACAAGAGCCCCAAAAACAGCGACAAGGACGAGGTATCTGCTACGCAGCAGAGAGAAAAAACCAACGCTGTTATGCTGTGATTTTATGCCATCTATATCTATGGTCTGAGCAAGCTTTAAAGCATGATGACAAAAAGTGGAGAGCGGCAACTATGGATTATCTTTATCAGCGCTGGGCAGCGCATTATTTCAGTGCCATTGTTTCAGGCACGCTCAAAGTGGGCGAGCGCATGCCTTCTTTGCGAGAACTGATGCGTCTGCATGGCATCAGCCTCTCTACCGCCTTGCAATTGTGCCGCCAGCTAGAAACCGATGGCTATCTTGAGGCAAGACCGCGCACTGGCTATTTTGTCCGACCAAGAATGCGCATCAAACCGGTGGCAGAGCCACAGCTCAATATCGATCCGGCGCAATATGTAGGTATCCATGCCCGTGTTTCTGATTTTATTGCCCGTGGCAGGCAGCAGGTGATTAAGCATAATTTCTCGGTAGCCCGCTGCGCTCCCGAGTTATACCCCAGCGAAGCGCTTAAAAACGCGGCCATTCGTGCCTTAAAACAATCACCGGATCTTTTAGTGAGCGCCGTTCCGAATAAAGGCTATCCGGCATTCAGAGCCATACTGGCCAAACGGGCAATGCGCATGGGTGTGCTGATGTCGCCTGATGAAGTACTGATCACCCACGGTTGTATCGAAGCGCTCAATCTGGCGCTGCGAGCCGTAACCCAGCCTGGCGACACCATTGCCGTTGAGTCACCCACTTTTTACGGCCTGCTGCAAATTTTAGAAAGCCTCGGTCTACGTGCCATCGAAATCCCCAGCAGCCCACAAACCGGCATATCGATTGAAGCCTTGGAGCTGGCCTGCCAGACCTACGAACAGATCAAGGCCGTGGTCGTGGTGCCGCATTTACAAAACCCACTGGGTAGCATCATGCCTGAGGCGCATAAAGACCGACTGGTGGCGCTATGCGAAACACAAAAAATTGCTCTGATCGAGGACGATACTTATAGCGAACTGATTAACGACGAAGTTCCGCTTCGCGCCTTGAAAGCGCGAGATAAAACCGGCAATGTGATCTATTGCGCTTCTTTACATAAGATCTTAGCCCCCGGTATGCGATTAGGCTGGCTGAGTGGCGGGCGCTGGCAGGCGCGAATCGAGATGCTGAAATACGCCCAAACCCGTGATAACGAAGCGTGGTCGCAAATCGCAGCCGCCGAATATATGGCGTCTAGCGCCTATGACCGGCATTTACGCCGGCTACGTAGTACGCTTAAAACGCAGCGCGAGCGCACTGCCGAAGCGATTGCTCGTTATTTTCCAGCAGGCACACGGCTCAATGTGCCCAATGGCGGGCTGGCTTTATGGGTGGAATTACCTGAGCAACTATCATCCAAACGGGTATTTGATGCAGCGCTCAAACAAGGGATTTTAATTGCTCCCGGGCTAATGTTTTCTAATTCAAACCGCTTTGATCACTTTATCCGCATTAACTGTGGCTGGCCGTTTAGCCCAGAAATTGATCTGGCATTACAACAATTAGGCGCTTTGATTCGAGCCCTAAGCCACACTCAGCCCGCTTAAATTCCCCAGTGCTAAGGCATAAATCATCGTAAAGGAGCTATCCCGAACATGAAAACCTATGCCAGCACATCATCAAAAATGAAAATCAAATCTTACTGATTTTATCTTTGGTAATCAGTCCCGTTACACCACCCAGACCCAGCTCTTGTAATTTCTGCCATTCAGCTTCGGTGCGAACTTGTTCGGCAATCGTCAATATGCCAAGGCTATCAGCCATACGGACCACCTCTTTTAATAAGCGTTGATTGCCAGTATGTTGATCAATATCGAGGATATAACTGCCATCAATTTTTAAATACGCCAGCGGTAAATCATATAAGCGCAGCATACTGCTCACCGCGCGGCCAAAATGCTCAATACCCACTTTGACATTAAATTGATTCATCTCTGCGGCAAAAGTAGCCAGCGTTTCAAACTCTTGCGTAAAACTATTGCCATTAATATCAAACCACAGGCGAGCGCGAACCTCTGAACTCAAGCCTTGCAAAATTTTGACTAGCTCGGCGCGAAATGGCAGATGACTCAATGATTCAATATCTAAATTCACCGCATAATTTGCCGAATGCTGCTGCAATTCTTTCACCGCTAAGCGAATTGCCGCTAAATCAAGCTCAGCAGTTAAACCAAAACGCTTAGCAAAAGGCATAAAGACGCCGGCGCTCAATAAGCGATCGCTGCCGGCCTCAGGTAGGCGCAGCATTAACTCTTGATGAATCACCCGCCCTTGCCAATCGAGAACTGGATATTGTGCAGCCACAAACTGTTGCGATTGAACTGCTTGCTGCAAACAAGTACGCCAATAGGTATTGGGATGGCTCACCAGCGCCACATTCACCTCAGCGGCGACAGCACTGATCACCCCTTGATTCTCGGCTTGCGCCAACGCCGCATCGGTTCGAGCCAGCAAAGCACCAATTGACTCACCTTGATTAAACTCGCTATAACCGATATGGATGAAGTCTTCCATACTGCTTAACTCAGCCAAAGACGCCAGTAATTGGGCGACAAACTCTGCCGGTTGCTCTAATGCCGGCGTCGTTAAAGCAAAATCACAGCCATTGAGCCGAGCCGCCACCCACTCCTCACCCTGGTCATCCCAGCGTGCCAAGCACGTTGCAATCTGGCTCAGCAATTGGTCCGTTGCTTGCCGGCCTAGATTTTGATTAATCTCGGCCAAATCTTTTAACCGCAGCATGAGTAAAAAACCATGACCACTGCGATCTTCATCATTGAGTAACCCTGATAATCGCCCCATAAAAAAAGCCCGATTGACCAAGCCGGTTACTTTGTCTCGATTCACATCTTGATGCAGCTGATCAATGCGCTCAGATTGCTCATCAAACATTTGCTTGATTCGCACCACCATACTATTCATTGCGCCAACGACTCGCCGTAATTCAATATATGGCGGTTCGGCAATCGTAATAAAGCGTCGTTCGCTAATCGCCTCGGCCTGCGCAATCATTTGTTGAATCGGCTGGCGCACGCGATTAAATAGCACCCAAACCAATAAGGCCACTAAGACCCCACCGCCAATAATCCAAAAGAATAATTTAACCACACCACTCCATAGCGATTCGTAGGCAAATTTGCTATGCGCACGCACCTCTACAGCACCAGCCTGCTGCCAGCCTTTACTCACCAAAGCCTGCCCCGATGCCACATCAATCGGAAATAACTGCATAAACCAATTTGGCACATTGCTAGGAAGCTCTTTATTTTTGAGCTCAATGATTATTTTTTTATGTGGATCGCGAAATCGAATCAGCTCAAAATGCCCTGAATCAAATAAGGCCGATGTCATTAACTCAACCATTGCCGGGTCTTCAGCCTGCTGAGACAAAGACAGCGCCAAAGATGATGCATTGTCACTACTTTGTGTAAATAATTGTTGCTGCAAATAATCTCGTGCACTCAATGTACTCACAATTAAGCTGACCATAAAAGCCAGCAACGTTGAGATTATTATTAGAAATAATACTTGGCGAATTAAAGACACGTGGTCATTCCTTATTGTCAATACCATCGGCTTGCATACGCAATAAAACATCTTTCCAGCGGGATAAACGATCAATCGACGCCGATGGTTGCTTACCACTACCTGCAAACACACCTTCATGATTAAAACTAAATACGGGGGTTAAATCAGGGCGGCGACTTGCTGGGCGAATTTCGCTAATTAAATTATCTAGAACCAATGGCTCAGCATCCGGCTCGCTATAATAAGTCAATACCATATGCGCCTGACTAATTGTACTATTAGTTCCTCCTATTTTGGCTTTTACATAGCTTAGCCTTAATTTATCAGTAGAAACCCCAGTATCTTTTAATGCCATATATTTAATAATGGCAAAGTCTTCACAATCCCCAGCTGATTTACCGATCATTTCGAGTGGCGTCGCCCAGTAATCGGCTTGATTCCACAATATTTGGTCTTCAACAAATTGAAATCTGCGATTGATATACTCATTAATGCGTTTAAGTTTATCGGCCTCGGGTAATGTTTTGCTACCGAGCAAAAGTTGCTGCATTTCTGCCACAGTTTTAACCGTATTTGCAGCATAACGTTGTTGCGCTAACTTCAGCAAACGATCAAAATCCCAAGCTGAAAAGACGGGGAATGCCCAAAGCATGGTGAGCAACAGTAAGCTGCAAATCCATACGTAATTAGGACGCTGCAAATTGAACATTTCGATCTTTTCTCGACGATTTGGCTATAGTAGCAATTGTTAATACTAGAGCATTCATGAAATCATTTAGGTAAACTAGTCAAAAAATCAGCTCGCTTATAACATTAATACATCAGACTAAATTGGACATTGAGAAATATGAAGCTAAAAACAATTGCAATTGTATTCCTAACTCTAAGTAGTGCCACCAGCTTTGCAGCGACAACACTACGCGATGCCGTCGAACAAACTGTATTACGTAATCCAGAAATTCGGGCTAAATGGCTAGAATTTCGCGCCTCAAGTAAAGAACAAGATGTTGCGCGTGGCGGATACTACCCACAAATAAATATTCAAGGTATTGCAAGCGCAGAGAATCTGCAAGATCCAAAAAACAACACCGGTAATTTCAATCACCCTAGCTACAATATTGAATTTCGCCAAATGCTGTTTGATGGTTTTGCAACTTCCGAAGAAGTTCGCCGTCTCGGTTATGGCAGCCTCACCCGCTATTATGATTTATTAGCCGCCAGTGATGCGGCAGCCCTTGAAACCACCAATGCTTATTTAGATGTATTACGCTATCGAAAATTAGTCGAATTAGCGAGCGACAATTATGCAATTCATAAAGAAACCTACAATCAAATTGTAGAACGTGTCGAAGCTGGTGTCGGTCGCCGAGTTGATTTAGAGATGGCAACCGGGCGTTTAGCATTAGCTGAATCGAATTGGCTCACCGAATCATCGAATTTACTCGATGTTTCTGCCCGCTATGAACGCCTGACTGGCGTAGCGCCTGATGCAAAAATGAGTGATGTACCTGATTTAGGCGCATTTAGCCCAAAAGATTTAAATAATCTGAAAGATGCCCTGCGTAATAATCCAAGCTTTTTGGCCGCAATCTACAATATTCGCAGCGCTCGTGCCGCTGCAACCGCCAAAAAGAGTGGCTTTTATCCACAACTCTATTTCCGCGCCGCGCATGGCTACGATAAAAATCGCGACAATGTGGATGGCAATTATCGCGACAGCAAAGCGCAGTTGATTGTTGATTACAATATTTTCCGTGGTGGCAGCGATGTCGCTTTGGCCAGCCAATACGCCGAACAGCTTAATGTCACGTATGAATTACGCGACAAAGCCTGCCGCGATTTACGCCAAACCACTCAAATTGCATGGAACGATACCTATCGCCTCACTGAGCAACGTAAATACCTAGACCAGCACGTGCTCTCAACCGAAAAAGCGCGTGATGCATTCCGCCGTCAATTTGATATTGGCCAACGCTCATTACTCGACTTATTAGATACTGAAAACGAGTTATTTGAAGCGAAACGAGCACTCGTGCGCGCTGAATATGACCATCAACTCTCATATGCCCGCGTACTGACTCAAGCGCATGAATTGCTCTCAGCACTCCAAATCTCGCCACTAGAAAACATTGCGCCCAATTCTGATCTTGGCGGCGGCGAAGCAGAAGATGATAAAGCCAATTGCTTGGGCGCTTTAATTCCAACCGTACCACTCGATCGTGAAGCCGCGCTGGCTGGTCGACCACCGCGTATCGCCACACCGGTGGTTCCTACTGCACCAGAAACGCCAGCCAATAATAATAGCTGCGATAAATCAATTACCGAGATGGTAGAAAGCTGGCGCAGCCAATGGGCCGAGAAAAAGGTCGATGCCTATTTAGCACAATATGCTAGCCAATTTGAAGTCTCAGGTAAGCGAACTCGCGCCGACTGGGAAAACAAACGCCGTAGCCGCTTAAGCAAAGAAGGCCCGATTACCTTGAAATTTGATAACTTGAGCTGCAGCAATGTCAGCAAAGATCAAGCCAAGGTCACCTTTAAACAAAGCTACAGCTCAAGCAACTATCAAGACATCGTAGAAAAAACCCTTGATCTGGTTTCCGAAGGCGGTAAATGGAAAATCAAACGCGAACAAGTCACCAGCGGACGTAGCGAATAAAGCCAAGTTCACCAGCCAACAGCCCGTTAATCGACGGGCTGTTTTTATTTTTGCTTCGCCCATCTGTTACCATCGGCCATCCTGACCGTGAAATATCAATATGAAACTGCAACTGATTGCTGTCGGCCACAAAATGCCGAACTGGATTACTGAAGGCTTTGCCGAATATGCCAAACGCATGCCGCGTGATTTTGCGCTAACGCTGACTGAGCTAAAACCGGATAAACGCATCAGCGCGCGCACGCCGCAGCAAGTGATGAGCGAAGAAGCCGATCGCATTTTGGCTGCGATTCCCGATGGCGCCCGCGTATTGGCGCTCGACGAACGCGGCGCCAACTGGACGACAATGAAGCTCGCCGAAAACATGAAACACTGGCAAATCGACGGCCGCGAAACCGTGTTTATTATCGGCGGCACCGATGGCCTTGATCCACGTATTAAGCAACGCGCCGACCAATTATTGCAGCTGTCGGCAATGACGATGCCACACGGCATGGTGCGCGTATTGCTCGCCGAGCAACTGTATCGCGCGGTGTCGATTATTAATAACCATCCTTATCATCGAGAATAAAGCCAATGGGCTACTTGCTTCCCATCATGCTGTTTTGCGTGCTAGCCCTATTTGCCGATATTGGCGAGCGGGGGATGGGGGCTTTGCTACTCTATGGCTTGATAGTGATTGCGTACTTAATCGGATTTGGCCTGCGACACGCTTGGTGCCAGCAAGCGCCACCGTTTAACGCCGTCACGCTCGGCTGCTGGTTCATTTCTACCTTCTTTTTTGCTCAGGCTTTATCTTCATTATGACCCAACTCTACCTCGCCTCTGGCAGCCCACGCCGTAAAGAATTACTCGCCCAAACCGGCGTGATGTTTGAACGCATCGCCGCCCCCATCGATGAAACACCGCAAGCGGCCGAACAGCCACGTGATTACGTGATACGTATGGCGGTAGAAAAAGCCGAATCAGGCTGGCAACATTTAATATCGATGGGTTTAGCGCTCAAACCCGTGCTCGCATCCGATACCTCGGTGGTGTTGGCCGATGAAATCCTAGGCAAGCCGCTAGATGCCGCCGACGCTGCGGCGATGCTGCGTAAACTCTCTGGTAAAACACATGAAGTGCTCACCAGCTTGGCACTGCGCGATGAACATGGGGTGCAAACGCGCTTAAGCGTTAGCCGTGTCACCTTTGCCCAACTGAGCGACGCACAAATCGCCACTTATGTCGCCAGCGGCGAGCCTATGGACAAAGCCGGCGCGTATGGCATTCAAGGCTTGGGCGGCGTATTTGTCGCGCATCTGGACGGCAGTTTTACCGGCGTCATGGGTTTACCCTTGCACGATACTGCGGCATTATTGGCGCAGTATGGCTTAGGCGTTTTGGCGTAATAGTTTTACCGATCGCACGCCTCATTACGCCGCGGCAGGCGTTTAAAATAATCGCCTTTAACGACAAGCACTTATTTATCTAGACGTATTGAGCCGCAGACATTAATCAGTAAGGCCTGCAAGCCAATACCTTTGAGGACAGACAATGGCAATCCAAACTTTTGAACTCCGTAACGAATACATCGCGCTGTGCGATTTGATTAAAAACCTGGGTATTTCGCACTCAGGTGGCGCGGCCAAATTGATGGTCGCTGAAGGCTTGGTCGAAGTCGACGGCGTACTCGAAAGCCGTAAAACCGCCAAAATTCGTCCCGGCATGGTGGTTAAAGTATTAGGTGAAGAAATCCACGTTGTTGCCAGCGAAGCTTAACCGCGCCAAACATTGCGGATCACAATCAACGCTGCAAACGCATACGCCAGAAAAATCAACAGCAGAATCGGCAACATCGCGCCACTGAGCGTTAAATTGTTGCCGAGTTTTTGCGGCAAAATAAACAGCAGATACTGCAGCAGAAAAAAACCTGCCAAACCCAACAAAACTTGACGCAAACGGAACCACAACCGCTGCACGCTAGAACGACGTTGAAACATAAACCGCATCCGCACTAATGAAAATAAGAAGGCGATTTATACCGTAAGCAAATGACGATAGCATGACGCTGCTTACAAATTCTCGCTCAAGCCATTGCGGCGCTCAAGCCGCCAGTCAAATCCAGCGCTTTGCCTTGACTTTGTGGGCTGAGCTGTAGATTTTCCCCACAAAAACACAGCCGCCCCTCTCCCTCAATCAGCACTTTACCGGCAGCCAATTCTCGATGCTCGCCGCGGTACAACTCAATATCTTCTATTGACTGATCGTGCGTCAACCAGATGCCGCCCTCTTCACACCATAGCTGCGCAGGGTGGCTCAACTCGACCACCAGCAATTCATTTTTTAATACATTCAATCGTAGATAGGTGACCATGATTACCATCCATTTGGCATAATGAATTCACTATATCCAATAAACAAAAGCTGATCGCTGATGATTTTTTGGCCTTTATGTGAATAAAATTCACATAAAGCGAATCTCATTCGCTCAACGAGGAATAAATAATGAGCCAACTGCCACCACTGGCTGCACTGCGCGCATTTGAAGCGGTTGCTCGCTTAGGTAGTGTCGTTAAAGCAGCCGAATCGCTCAATGTGACGCACAGCGCCATTAGTCATCAACTACGAACAATTGAAGATTTTCTCGGTGTCTCCTTATTTTTACGCGAAGGAAAACGACTGCAACTCACCGAAGAAGGTCGCATTTATGCGCTACGGATTCGTGGGGCAATGGCCGACTTACAAGACGCCACGCAACGTGTACTCACTCGCCCCAAACCCAATGACATCAGTATCGGTATCGTTCCCTCATTTGCACTCAATTGGCTAGTGCCGCGCCTGCCCGACTTTAAAGCGCAATACCCGCAATATACGGTTTGGTTACGCGCCGGTTTGGGCTTTGAAGAAATGAATAATGGCTTACTAGATATGGCGATCCGCATGGGTGCCGGCGGTTGGGATGGGATGAAACAAATACATTTAATGGATGAACAACTATTAGTCGTCGCTGCACCCAGCTATCAACCTCGGCCAACATCGGCCAATGCACTAAAAACTGCGACGATCATCCAAAATCCGGCAATCCCTTGGGCCACTTGGTGTCAAGCGGCGGGGCTTGCCGATTGGCGGCCAACGCCCACCTATTCATACAACGACAGCAACTTAGAACTTGAAGCCGCTCGCCTCGGTCATGGGGTGATGTTGGCGCGCAGCTCACTGGTTGAAGCGCATTTTGCCAATGGCACACTCATTCCCATTACCGATATTCGCGTTCCCTACCAATATCCATATTGGCTGGTTTGGCCAGACCGGAGCAGCACCAGCCAAAAAATCGCTGACTTTACACGCTGGATTATCAATCAAGCCAATGACTACCTAATAAAATCAAATGTATAGCTACATATGCTCTATTAAATAAAGGCTACAAGCGTATACCCAGCTAAGATAGCCGTTCAAAACAAACGTCAACCAAGCCCAGCTGAAACCCGTAAAATAGCGTTTTCGCTTTTGAATTTCTGCCGCCATGACCATCATTCTCTCGACGCTCAACGCCCGTTACACGCATGCCTCTTTGGGCTTGCGCTATTTGCAGGCCAATATGGGCGATTTGCAGTCGCAAACCGAAATTATGGAGTTTGTGATTGGCGGTAAAACCACGGAATTTGCCGAGCGTTTATTGGCAAAAAATCCGCAAATCATTGGCTTTGGCGTTTACATTTGGAACGTTGAAGAAACCGCCCGCTTGGTGGCACTGATCAAGCGCGTTGCGCCGCACATCAAAATCATCCTCGGCGGTCCGGAAGTCTCTTTTGAGACCACGGAGCAAGCGATTGTCAAAGACGCTGATTTTGTCGTTACCGGCTGGGGCGAGGTAACGCTACCTGATTTGTGCCGCCAGATTCTGAACGGCCCACAACCCTTAATGAAAATCCATGTCGGCGTGCAAGCTAAGCTCGATGACTTACAACTACCGTATTCTCTCTACACCGATGACGACATCAAAAACCGCACGCTGTATGTTGAGGCGTCACGGGGGTGTCCATTTAAGTGCGAGTTTTGCCTCTCGGCGCTAGATAAAACCGCATGGCCGTTTGAGCTAGAGCGCTTTTTGGCCGAGATGGAAACGCTGTATCAGCGCGGCGCGCGGCTGTTTAAATTTGTCGATCGCACGTTTAATCTGAATATCAAAACCAGCCTGCGCATCATGCAGTTCTTCCTAGATAAAATCGCTGCGCACCCAAATGATCCGGTCTTCGCGCATTTTGAGGTGGTCCCTGATCATCTGCCCGAAGCCCTCAAAGCCGGCATTAAAGCATTCCCAGCAGGCAGCCTGCAATTTGAAATCGGCATTCAAAGCTTTAATCCCGAGGTACAAACCTTAGTCAGCCGCAAGCAAAATAACGAAAAAGCTGCCGAGAATATCCGCTGGCTGGTTGAAAACTCGCACGCGCATATGCATGTGGATTTAATCGCTGGCTTGCCCGGTGAAACCGTGGAAAGCTTTGGCATTGGCTTTGATCAACTGTACGCGCTTAAGCCACATGAAATTCAGTTTGGGATTTTAAAACGCCTACGCGGCACGCCAATTATTCGCCATACCGCCGAATTTGCCATGGTGTACGACCCCTACCCGCCGTACACGATTTTGGCCAATCGCGACATCGACTTCACGACGATGCAGCGCTTGGTGCGTTTTGCGCGTTACTGGGATTTGGTCGCCAATTCGGGGCGCTTTGCCAATACTTTGCCAGTGTTATTGGGCGACGCACCATTTGCTAACTTTATGGCGTTTGCTGACTGGCTCTACGCTAGCACCGACGCCACGCATCGCATCGCGCTCGATCGCTTAGCGAAAATGGTTGCACAGTGGTTGCAAACGCAAGGCATGTCAGCCGAAGCGGCAAGCGCTTTGCTAGAAAGCGATTACGCCGGCAAGCAGCACAAACCGAAAGCCGCCAGCGAAACCGTTGCCCCATCACGGCAAGCGCAACATCTGCATGCCTAGATGGGTATACCAATGTAGGCTCTATTAAATATGTTTTATATTCATATACCCAATAAAAAAGCCAGTTCACAATGAACTGGCTTTTTTGATACTCAAACTTATTAAGGCAAAGGCACAATGGCGTGTGCGCCTTGCAGTGCGGGTTCGGCTTGTGGGTAGAAAAAGAGACCTTGGTAGTCTTTAGCAAACTTCGATGGCGATTTAAATTGCGCCAACTGCGCTAACAACACCGGATCTGTCGGCGCATGAATAAACCCAGGTTTCAAATTAGCTTGTTTTAACACCGCATCAAGGGTATTGGGCGCCAGCACAACATCCTGAACGCCGCTATCCCAATACTTATTGGTTTTCCCGCCCAGCGCGGCCAATCTCGCAATGTAAACTTGCTCGCCAAAACGCTGCTTTAAATGCCAGCCCATGCTGTAAATTGGCTGTTGCGTCGCCGGATCTATGCCACTCACTTGTGGCAAACCATGTGATGAATTGGTCCAAACAATGACTTTTTTACCGGCAAACGGTTGCTCAATCAGCCATTGCACATTGTCGGCTAATACTGGATTGCGCAAATCATAATTCACGTCATCGGTATGCTGCTGGCGGCCAACGCTGGCCTCGATCGATTTCACTTGCTGGCACCACCAACCAGCCGATTCACGGAGTGGCGTTTGCCCTGTGGCGGCGTTTTGACATAACTCGGCTTTTAGCTGGGCATTCACTTGCTTAAATTGGCTTAAATCCATGCCCTGACTATTGAGCTCAATCGCTCGTTTGGCAACTTGGCGGTATTCAGACCAATTGGCTTGCGCGGGAATGCTCGAGCCCTTTTGCTGCAAATATTGCGTCATTGTCGGCAATAATTCGTTAATCGACGTCGATCCGGCAAGCGGAATATCAAACCCAGCCAAAATCAACGGCCGCTCGCTGCGGCGTGCTTGATCGAGATATGCCAAGGCTTTGCGACTGGCATCGGTTTGTGAATACATATAAAACACTCGGCCCGGCGCTAATTCGACCACACTGGCGTCTTTCTCGGTGGCGCTGCGCCAGATGCCTTCGACGTCAAACATCGCACTTTCAATCAATAGCACGTCAAAATCTTTGTTCTGATGCAGGTATTGCACCAGTCGATTCATCAGTTCATAGGCGTTTTTGTCGGCGTAGCTGTCTTCATTAAGCACCACTAAACGCGCATCCCCCACTGCGGCACCAAAGGCGGCCAAGTCTTGCTGATCGGTAGCTTGAGTGGCATCTAAGGTTTGCAAAGGCTGAACCGTTTGACTGAACCATTGTTGTAAGTTTTTTTCCGTTTCGGCATTGATGACCGGCGCAGCGGATTCCACTGCAGCTGGTTTTTCTCCACACGCAGCTAAAGCAAGACTTATTGCGGTAACAATCATAAGGTGACGCATTTGTTTTCCTTGTTGCATTCAATCAATACCCATTTCAAAAGGGGGCAAATCATAGCTTAATACGCTGTCACGCAGCACAAGCTTATCGTTATACCTGTGCAAACAATAAACATCTTTGATTTCAAATAAATCCAGCCAGATCATTCAAGTGATTAATAAAGTTAGCAATGTGGCCTCGGTTTAAGCATGAAAAACGGCATGTTCAATCACAATACAAACTCAAGCGCAGCAATTTGCTTCAAAATGTGGCCCAAGATCAAATACCAACGATAACGTCGTTAGCGACCTCACTTTTATTGATGGAAGAATTGGAAATACCGTGGAATTATTAAATATTGATTGCCTAGGCAAGCCATTGCGACTCGAAGGCAGCTTAGCGGGCTGGCAACAGCTGTTTTGGAACAACACCCTGGTGGCAGAAAAAGCCGCCTCAGCCGATCGTGAGGGTGCTAGCGCACTGCAATTTACCCTGACTGATCCCATGTCTGGCGAGCAACACATTCGCCTTGAAACCGATTTGCAATGGCAGCCTTTTGTCTTGAACTATCGCTTATTGATTGATCAAACTGTCGTCGCCAAAGGGACTCGTAATACTCAGGATATTGAACGACAAAGCCCAGTCGTTCCGCATCAAAAGACCAATAAGCTCAGTTTGCTGGGTCTAGGGGTTTTAGCGTTAAAGCTATTTAAAAGCGCCAAACTCATCAAAGTGGCGCTCGCTGGTGCCAGTGTTGCGGCTTATTCTTGGTTGTTTTCATTCCAATTTGCGTTGGCTTTATTGGCGTGCTTGGTTTTTCATGAATACGGTCATATTCGCGCCATGAAATATTTTGGCATGAAAACCAAAGGTATTTACCTGATCCCATTTTTAGGCGGATTGGCGCTGTCGGACGAAAAAATCAACACGCGTTGGCAAGACGTGGTGATTTCGATTATGGGGCCGAGCTTTGGCTTACTATTATCGCTGGCCTCTTGCGTGGCGTATTGGCTCACTGGCAATCTCTTTTTTGCCGGTTTAGCCACCTTTAACGCCCTGCTCAATTTATTTAATCTATTGCCGATTTTGCCGCTCGATGGTGGGCATATTTTAAAGAGCATTAGTTTTTCAATGAATAGCGTGCTCGGTTTAATTGCCTGTATTGTTGGCGCGCTATTGGGGATTGGGGTGAGCTACCATTTTGGCCTAGCCTTACTTGGATTTTTATTATTTATTGGTAGTTTAGAAATCGTTTTTGAATGGCGAGGCCGACATCAAAGCCATTTATTGCCGCTAGATCGCTATGGGCAGATTTTTTCTTTGGTTTGGTATTTAGTCACCGTGGCGGCGCTTATTGGCATAATTTGGTATTTTGCTGGCTTAGGCGACGATATGCTGCGTGTGCCACTGAAAATTTTACAAAACTGATTTTGTACCGCATAAAAAAAGCCAGATCATCGTTGATCTGGCTTTTTACTATTGAGTTGCTCGCTAATTACTTGGCAGGTGTTTTGATGGTTGCCAAAGTCTCACGCAGGGCGATATCGACAGCAGAAATCAGCAATTGATCTGGTGCTTTACGGCAAGCTACATCGATGCGCTCACCAAATTGCTTACCCGCTTCGAGTTGATCAGGGAAAGTCTCATCACGGCTTTGCAATAAATAGCCGGCCATGGTTTCTACTGCATGGAAAAATTTATCCACCGACTTGCCAGATTCCAACCACATTTCGGTGCAGCTCAAGTGTGCCACGTCTTGCAAGCTTGGTAGGGCGGTAGGTTTAACGTCTTTTGCTGCGGCAAAAGGTGACAATAGCGCTAGGCTCAAAGTAAGGGCGATCAGTTTCATGGTAAAAGCTCCAAAAAAGAATGAATTAATGATTAATAATGGCGCCGGCTGCACCGCCAGCAATTGCGCCTTTTAAGGCGCCGCGTAAACCATTACCGGCGATACCGCCAATCACAGCCCCCACCACAGCACCTTTTTTAGCGCCGCGTTGTGCACGACGACCACGATAACCATCACTGCTCACTGCGGCTAGACCACCACCAATTGCAGCTCCGCCTAAAGCACCTTTAAGACCATTACCCGCCGCCAAGCCAAGCACACCGCCAATTACAGCGCCTTTGGCTAAACGACTGTCATTTCGCGCCTGCACCGGCTGGGCTAAGGCCAACACCAAAGGCAAGGCCAACAGGCAACGAACTAAAACTTTCTTTTGCATGACTAGCTCCAATTAAAATATTTTGAAATTCATCCTGATGCCGCGTCTAATTCGGCCCATTGCCAAACAGAGCGCCAAAGACCAGCGTACAGATCGATTAAGTTTAGTACGAAAATAAAATCCCAAAAATGCAACTAGTCCCAACGGCAGGAATGAGGCGATTGGATCAGTAATTTGGGATTATTTGGGTAAAGACGAGATCTACGACTTGAACAACATCGAGGTGAATACTTTAGATCGGATGATCTTAGGTGAGCGACAGCGCAACAACAAGCCGTAGTGACATTTCGCACACTGTAATGACAAATCAAATTCGCTTAGAATTTTTTGGGTAAGGCCTTCAAAATATGAAAACGCCCGCGCTCATCTTGCTCGATATAGCCGCCTTTTTTCAGTTCAGCCAGCATCCGATTGACCATTTCTCGGGATAAGCCAATCCGAGCTGCAATCTCTTGTTGGCTTAAATCCAAGCCCACTTGATGGGGAGTTGCTTGTGCATTTCGCTCCAACCATCCCAAAAAAGTCCGTAATTTTTGATAACCACTGGCATGGGATAACAAATTGACAAAATTGAGCAAAAATTTAACTCCCGTCGCCAATTCTTTAGCGCAAGCTTGCCAAGCCAAAGGATATTCACGCAAAGCCTGATGCAGATCGTCGATGCCAATTAAGAGATAATGACTATCAACCGCGCTGGTCAAACAGTAAGTGTTCACGCGCTCATTAAAGAGCATTTGCAATCCAGCAATTGATCCCGCAGGCATATAGCCATATAAAAAAGCACGTTTGCCCAGATCTTCGTTCGCTGTAATGGATAAAATACCGCTCGATAAAAATAGAATATGCTCGCTTTTAGCGCCTTCGCTGCAAATCAGCGTATCGGCCTTCACATGATGCTCGATCCCACCTTGTACCAGACGCTGCCGAATTTCAGTTGGAAATTCATTCAGTAATGGAAACAAAAACGGGAGAAACGGGGGTGTTGTAGCAGACTCACTCATATCACTCTTATCCATTTACAAAACATCGCTAACGAAACAAAAAGCCAGATCAACGATCTGGCTTTTAGCATTTACCGCTATTCAGTTACGCAATCAGCATTAAGCCATTGCAGGTAATGAATAACCTTCAATTTTGGCGCTAGTTACCAATTTACCGAGGTAATCATGCATTGCTTTACGACCAGCCATATCGGTTAAGAAGGCTTGTAGACGTTCTTTTACTTCTTCAAATGAAACGCTTTCGCCTTCGCTACGCGCAGTCACTTCAATGATGTGGTAACCAAATTGGGTTTCAACCAATGTAGGCACAATCACGCCAGCTTCAGTAGAGAAAATCGCTTCTTCAAATTCTGGCACCATTTGACCACGGCCAAATTGGCCTAAGCTGCCGCCTTGCGCGCTCGATGGGCAAGTTGAATGTTCACGTGCCAAATCAGCAAATTTGCTTGGATTGGCCAATACATCCGCCAACACGCCTTCCGCTTTTGCTTTAGCGATGCCAGCAGTCAAGCCTTCGCCCAATGGGAACAAAATATGGTTGGCAGAAGCCATTTCGCCACGGGTAAAGCTTTCTGGATTGCTATTGTAAAAATCAAGACAAGCCGCCTCATCTGCTTCTTCAACAGGAATAGCTTTTTCTAGCAAAGTGCCGATGATTTCTTCAGTTGTTGGTGCGGTGATGCCTTCTTTTTTGGCCGTTTGCAATAATAATTCACGTAAAATCAATTCTTGGATTGCCGCATCGCGCGGGCTTTCTGCTTCGGCGTGTTGCGCCAATTCATTTTCGATACTTGCTTCGCTGATTTCAACGCCGTTTACGATAATCGCCATGATTAAATCCTATCTTTGGGTATAAAAAACCCAGCATCAAGCTGGGTTATAAAATAATTGCTCAATAGCTTACCCGTATTAGTTATGGGTGAATATGCCGAATATCAAGTGCTAATCGAGGCCAACTTTTAACGCATCAAACCAATCAATAAATCGCTTCACATCCGCACCACGGTAAATCGCCCCATGCTGAGGACAAAGCAACTCAATATCCAGCTCACGTACTTTCTCAATCCAGCGCTTTTTTGCGGTATTACTGCCCATCCAACGGCGATGAAAACCTTCGGCGTAACGAATATGATGATCAAAATCTTCCACAAACAATGATGCATGCACATCAGGCAATAGTGCTGCGCCAATGTCGCCACAGAATAATAATTTGCACGCTGGATCGTATAAATGAAAATTACCGGAAGAATGTAAATAATGCGCCGGCACAATCGTCAGCGGCGCTTCGCCTAGCATCAAGGTGCCGCCCTCGTCGGGAATGCCGATAATCGTATTGTCTTCACCACCAAAGTGCGGAATAAAACCACTCCATAAGCCAGAGACATGACATTTAATCTGAGGATTAAAATCATGCCACAGACCCAAAGAAGAAATCACATCAGGGTCTTGGTGTGAAGAAAAAATCCGCTGAATCGTGCGCGGATCAACCACTTCCGAGAGCGCCGCAAACACCGCTGGAAAAACCTCAGAGCCACCCGGATCACAAAGAATACTGTCGTTGCCATTGGTCACAACATATTCATTGGTATCAATCAAATGATTTGGGCGGGCTGGGTCACGCGAGATGGCGAACCAACGATGATCAGCAGCACTGGCAATCAATAGAGCTTTTTTCATTCGGCAAGATCTCAGGCAAGGTTTTGGGTGATTTGGCGTAACGCATCTAGGCGCGGTAAGACCGTGGTTATTTTTTGGGCAAACTCTTCGGATAACTCAGCCAAAATGGTGCGTAATTCACCGCTATACGCCGACTCAATGCGAGCCGAGCGCGCTAAAACTAAGCCAAACGTACAGGTTTGATACGCATCATCAAGGCATTCGCCAAATTTGCTTCCCTCTTTAAATACCACCATTTTATTGCGGGTTTTTTCCATGGCTGGGGCGAGCAACTCAGCCACTTCTGCTGAAAATGCGGCAGCATCAGTTAAGCGCGCCAATCGCCTTTCAGCTTGCAAACGAGTGGTTGCCGAATTGAGTAATTCTTGCGCCAGCAAACCAAGTCGATGCATTTCAGCCTGAAGTGCCAAGCTTAAAGAGCGCAACTCTCCCGAGATAACACCAAAACCTCGGGCATGCACCCCAGCTTTTTTGGCCAAAATAATGGCATTTAAGCCCATTAAATTGATTTCAAAACAGCTGACGACGACCTTTTTGACTTCTTCATGGATTAAAACCGACTGTTGTAATGCACTAACGCCACTGATATGTGGATCCATAAGGGCGCCTCACTATTTAAGGGTAGCTTCTTTATAGTTGCAGCCTAGCCGCTAGCGCAAAATATCCTTTCAAAAATCCACAACAAACCCACAAGTAAAACCACCAAAATAAAACTCACTTAGTAAGTAAAAAATCAACGGCAACCTTGATTCATCACTAATCTATAGTGACCAATGAAAGCATAACGAAATGTTGTTACTAAAATAGCATGGAGAAATGTCATGAAACTAAAAAGCTTCTGCCTTGCCAGCCTCTTATTAGTCAGTGCATGGTGCGCAAATGCAATCGATACCCCTAAAGGCAAAGTCGCATTAACCTTAAGCGGCAATATCAGCCAACATAATCAAGGCAACAGCTTCTTGCTGGATGATGCAATACTCAATCAACTACCACAAAAAAGCATTCAAACAAGCTCACCTTGGTATAACGGCATCCATACTTTTAGCGGGCCTTCGCTAAAAGATGTGCTTGCTCTTGCTGGCAGCAAAGGCAAGCAGCTGAAGTTAAAAGCCATTAACGATTACACCATCGTCATACCCAGTAGTGACGCTGATCTTGGCCCAATTATCGCCAGAACTATCGACGGCAAAGCATTTAGCGTTCGTGACAAAGGTCCGCTATTTCTTATCTATCCTTTCGACAGTAATAAAGAGCTGCAAAATAGAACTTACTACTCTCGCTCGATCTGGCAGCTGGTTTCCATAAAGGCTGAATAAAACCATGCGGCTCAAGCCTCTGAGTAAAGGCCCACTTTCATTCATTGCAATTGTGGTGCTACTCATTATTGTCAGCACAATGCTGATGCTGAATCGACAATATGAAGTACTGCAAAAATCATCCCGTCTCGGGGCGGATAATGATGTGTGGGCTTATGCCCAATTAGGCTATGAATATTTTCGCCTCACCGACCAAGTCGAGCACCAATTGGGCGAGCATGATGCAGAGCAAATCAGCGCCCTGCAAATGCGCTACGATATTTTTGTCAGTCGCGTCGATGTCATTGCCAATGCGTCGTACGTCGGAAATGACGACAGCGCGATGATTCGAAATAATTTAAAAACACTACACGCATTTATTAAAAAAACCGATCAATATCTCGGACCCAATGTTCCACTTAAATATAACCGTGAAAAAATAATTGAACTTAGAAACGACCTGAATCAATTGCAAGACATCATTTTAGAGATGATTCAAATTGCAAAAGACAACACTCTGCATAATGCAGAAAATTACTCCAACACATTGAGAGAACAATCAGCCGTTATTTCTGGAATGATTTTATTGCAACTTGGGCTAACCATTGCATTCACATTATTGCTTTATCGCCAATATGGTTTAGAGCACAAACGCAGTAAAGATTTAGAGGATCTCAATATTGCCCTTGCCAGCGCTACATCTCGTGCAGAACAAGCCAGCCAAAGTAAAAGTGTATTTTTGGCCAATATGAGCCATGAAATTCGTACGCCCATGAATGGTATTTTAGGGATGCTGGATGTTTTATCGACCATGGCGCTCAGTGAGCAACAAAAAGACTATGTCGTCACTGCACGCAGTTCAGCACAGCATTTATTAGCGTTACTGAATGATATTTTAGATTTATCGCGCCTTGAATCAGGAAAAATCGAACTTGAAACAAATCCCTACTCAATCAATCAATTAGTTCGCGAATGCATGCGCTTAATGCGAGTGCGCGCCAATGAAAAGAAAATCAATCTCACACTAGCATTAGCCGACAATACGCCAGAATGGCAGCTTGGCGATATTGTTCGGGTACGACAAATTTTGCTCAATTTGCTCGGTAACGCCATTAAATTCACTGAAGAAGGCGAAGTTGCGCTCTGCGTTTCCGCCACTCCAAAAGACATTATATTTATCATCATTGACACAGGGATCGGCATGACCCCTGAAGGATTGTCTCGATTATTTAAGCGCTTTCAACAAGCCGAAAAAAGCACCGCCCGCCGCTATGGCGGCACCGGTCTAGGGCTAGAAATATCGCTGACGTTGACTGAATTAATGCAAGGGCATATTGATGTACAAAGCAAATTAGACGTAGGTAGTCAATTTACGGTGTTATTGCCCCGCCAAGATTGCGCAGCACCTGAAATGAGCACGCCAACCATGAAGACCGAAAAAACCGGCGCCAGTCTGTCCATCCTTGCTGCCGATGACAACCCGATCAATTTAAAAGTTGTTGGCGCGATGCTAGCTAATTTAGGGCATCAAGTCGACTATGCCAGCGATGGCGCTGAAGCCCTGGCCATGGTTCAGCAAAAAAACTATGACATGCTACTCATGGATGGGCATATGCCGATTATGGATGGCCTTGAAGCCACTCGACAAATTCGTGCCTTAGGTGGCGATTATGCCAAGATTCCGATTATCGCCCTCTCGGCTGATGCACTGGCGGAATCTCGCACTGAATTTATTGCCGCTGGAATGAATGACTTTTTGGCCAAGCCTGTTTTACTCAAGACGCTGGAACAAACTATTAACAAAAACCGTCACAGCTGACCCATATATTTTCAAAGGGTATATCGGCAAAGCCTATATAACAAATAAACTCTAAAGATATACCCATAAGTAAATTATTCTTTCTTCGCCGGTTCCCGGTACCATTGCTCAACAGGGACCAGTTTTTCATGTTCGGGATCTGAGCGATAGTTTGGCGACATAATTTGAATGCCATAGGTATTAAACACGTCTTGCACCTTGCCATTTAAATCATGCAAGATTTCCATTCGCCGCTGCGGTTCATCAAGCGCTACGCGTAAATGATATTCCACATAAAAATCTAGCAAGCCGGTTTGAAATACCCTAGGTGGCGGGTCAGCGCGAACGCCAGCAGTTTGCTGCGCGGCCATCAATAACATCGCTTCAACCTGCCGCCAAGCCACGTCATAACCAATGGTGACGACAATCTGTGAAATCACCCCACCGTTGGTGGCCAAGCGCGAATAATTAACGACGTTTTGCCCAAATAGCACCGAATTAGGAATGCTAATTTCTTCACGTAAATTGGTATGAATTTTGGTGGCAAACAAACCAATATGCGCCACGGTGCCTTCGGTATTGCCAATTTGTACGAACTCACCTTGCTTTAGCGATTTGGAGTAAACCAAAATAAATCCGCTGGCAAATTGCCCCACCACGCTAGAAGCCCCGAGCGACACCATCAAACCAACAATCACCGACAAGCCTTTAAATGCTTCGGTGTTTGCGCCCGGTAAGTAGGGATAAATCATCGCCAAGGCCAATAGCCAAATCAGTACCGATAAAATGCGCCGCGTTGTACCGGCAGTATCGCGGTCAAACCAAGCAAAACTCAGCTCGCCACGCTCAATGCGATTAAAAAAGAACGCCATCAACATCGATAAGTAACGGGTACACACCACAATAAACGCCACCACCAACAAACCGGGTACTGCATCGAGCACGGCTAAACCGGCTTTGCTTAAAAAGCCAAAAATCGTGACGTTCAGATTCTCACTCCACGCACGGGTGAGCGGAAACTGTAAAAAGACATAACTTGCCCAGCTATACAGCAAGGATAAAATCAGCAGCCCTAAGAAAATCCGCACCACCCACTGCAGCGACTGATTTAAAGACGCGATTGTCACCCCGACGGTGTTTTTCGCGATTCTGGCAATCGGCAGTGCCAAATAGCTATGCCCCAACTTGAGCATTCGCGGTCGAGCACGGCTTAAAATCCACAAGCCCAAAAACAGCACCACCGAGGCCACTAGGGTATGTAAGCCGGCAAATAACAGTTGCTTCGGGTTATTCAATTCACGACGATCATTAATCAGCAAGCTAAGCTGTTCAGTCGCCCGCTCAACCGCCGAGGGCATCGTTTCGCCAGCCAGCTCATTGATATCACCCGGCTGAATCGTGAACACCATTTGTCCATCGAGCAAAATCGCCATTCCAACCCCGGGTGGAATCACCGGCATTGAGCTGACTTTGCCTAAACCTTTGGTTTTGATAATGCGAGCTAGGCGTAATTTAGCTGCCTCAACGCGATCTCTTTGCGTGTATGACGAAATGCCAACTCGAAACACCGCCAAAGTGCGGTTATCCACTGTTAAAGGCAAAGCCTCATTATCTTCATTTTGGCTGACCTCGGTGTTGGCAAGTATAGAGTTGGCCTCAGCAGCGTAAGCCAAACTCGTCCACGCCATCAGCAAGATGCAGATTAAGCCAACTATTTTTCTCATCATATCCACCTATTGATTGATCACACCACGACAAAAGCCTTCACCGATTGTATCGGTATATCGCCGACTTGCAGGCTAAAAATACGCCGTTTGCATTTACCTGCCTGCACTAGTCTTACAATTATCTTATTGTCGGCGCATTTAATCTACAGAAATGGCTACCGTAGCTCGGCAAAATAAAACCACTAGCAATAATCACAACAGTATTTTGTTACCGACTCAGATAAAATTGCTGGCTAAATCATCAGGAGAATCGCATGCACAGCAATCGTCCCTTTCCACATACTCGCTTGCGCCGCATGCGCCGCGATGACTTTTCACGACGTTTAATGCGTGAAAACAGCTTAAGCGCCAATGACTTTATTTTGCCGGTGTTTGTTTTAGATGGTAAAAATCGCGAAGAAGCGATCGCCTCAATGCCCGGCGTAACGCGGCAAAGCCTCGATAAACTGTATTACACCGCTGAAGCGGCGGTAAAACTGGGCATTCCAGCCTTAGCTTTATTTCCAGTCATTGAGCCACAGCTTAAATCGCTCGATGCCGCTGAAGCATGGAATCGCCGTGGCTTGGTACCGCGTGCACTGGAAGAACTGAAACGTCGCTTTCCTGATTTAGGCTTAATTACCGATATTGCGCTCGATCCGTATACCATTCATGGTCAAGACGGCATTATTGATGAACACGGCTATGTCTTAAATGATGAAACGGTGAATGCGCTGATTCGCCAAGCTTTATGCCATGCAGCCGCTGGCGCCGACATGGTGGCACCGTCCGATATGATGGATGGCCGCATTGGCGCAATTCGTGCCGCTTTAGATCGTGAAGACCATATCCACACACGGATTTTGGCGTATTCAGCCAAATACGCTTCAGCGTTTTACGGCCCCTTCCGTGATGCAGTCGGCTCATCGGGTAATTTAGGGAAGGGCAATAAATATACCTACCAAATGGACCCCGCCAATAGCAACGAAGCCTTGCATGAAGTCGCGCTCGATTTAGCCGAAGGCGCTGATATGGTGATGGTCAAACCCGGCATGCCGTATCTGGACATTGTTCGCCGCGTAAAAGATGAATTTAAAGTGCCGACCTTTGTGTATCAAGTTTCAGGTGAATACGCCATGCTCAAAGCGGCGAGCCAAAATGGCTGGCTCGATGAGCAAAGTGTCGTACTAGAGAGCCTATTGGCGTTTAAACGCGCTGGCGCGGATGCAATTTTGACTTACTACGCGCTCGATGCAGCGCGTTGGCTGGCACAAAAGTAAGGTCAAGGTATTTTTAGCCACAATTTGAGGTATTGTTTCGGCGCGGCATTGCCGTACCCAATGATTTAATGACGCTGTCCTGATTCTATAAATGGGCAGCGTTATGCTTCACGTCCAAATTCTTATCGATCACCTGCGGCAACATCTCGGGCCGAATCAATTTCCCAGCCAACTCGAGGCAAGCTACCCCAAGGTCTTAGCACGCATTATGCAGAGCTGGGAACAAAACCAGCTCGATGCTTGCTTTAATGATTTACTAATCCAAGGTCAGCAAACACAAAACGGGTTTCCCAAAGCGATTGCCACTGAGATCTTTCGCCTGCAAGTTGCGCTCGACGCCTTGCCAGCACAAACCGCCGATCTATGGGGACATATCCCTCCCAGCAAAATGGACCCCGATGCTAAAGCCATCTTGACGCAACACGGCCATAGTGTGAGTCAAAAAGGCCTACATCAAGCCATAGAGCAGCGGCACTATCATTTATTACCGGTGTTTATCCGCGCAGGAATGCCAATCGAGCAAGCCGATGAAGCCGGCTGGACCCCCGTCATGCACGCCTGCTTTGCTGGAAAACTCGACATTGTGCTGCAACTCATTGAGCTCAAAGCCAATCTGCACGTCAAAGATCGCCATGGCTATACGCTTCTACATTGGGCCGCTCTGAATGGCAACGCCGAGCTGGTAACACTATTAATGGGGCATCAGCTCAATGTGCAACAAGCCAGCGACAAAGGCATTACGCCATTAATGCAGGCCGCCGCTGGTGGCCATCTTGCCGTTATGCAGCTGATCATTCATCACAGCGGTACGCTGAGCATCAATCGTCAAAGTCAGGAAGGCTGGACTGCGCTGCATAAAGCGACGGCCAATCAAAAATTTAATGCCGCTTTATGGCTGGTGCAGCATGGCGCCAATCCCCATCTACGCAATCAACACGGCGATTCAGCCTGCGCTTTGGCACTCAAACTGAATCAATTACGCCTGTATGATTTGTTAAATGAATACGCGGATCGGCAAAATATTCAACCTGAATGGCAGCTGGGTTAAACCAAAAGCGGCATAATCAGTGAAAATATGAAAAGATTACCCCTAACTGACTCTGCCCAATGAGATTCTCTATCCATGATTGAAGCCATTCTTGCCTGCCTTGCTGTTGGACTTGTTGCTGGATTTTTAGCCGGTTTATTAGGCGTAGGCGGCGGTTTGGTGATTGTTCCGGCTTTATTGTGGGTCTTTCACTGGATTGGTGTCGCTCCCGAGCATCAGCAGCATTTAGCCATTGGCACTTCATTGGCGACGATCATTTTTACTGGTGCCGCCAGCGTGCGCGCGCATGCGCAAAAAGGCGCGGTGCGTTGGGATATTGTGCGACAGATTAGTCTGGGCATTGTGCTTGGCACTTTTATTGGCGCGCAAATTGCCGGTTGGATTTCTGCCGCGCATTTAAAGTGGCTGTTTATTATTTTTGCCTATGTGGTTGCCGCGCAAATGCTGCTCGACCTTAAACCGAAACCAAGTCGGCAATTGCCCAATGTGCTGGGCATGAATCTGGTTGGTAGCGGCATTGGCGTGTTGTCGAGCTGGGTGGGGATTGGCGGAGGCTCTTTATCAGTCCCCTTTATGACGGCATGCAATGTGCCGGTTAAAACCGCGATTGGCACTTCATCAGCGATTGGGATCCCGATTGCGATAGCTGGCGCGTTGGGTTTTATTGTTAGCGGTTGGTCAGCGCAGCAACTGCCAACAGGCAGCTTGGGCTTTGTGTATTTACCGGCGCTATTGGGGATTGTGTTAGCCAGCTTTCCAATGGCCAAATTCGGCGCAGCAGCGGCGCATCGCTTACCGGTGCCTGTACTCAAAAAATGCTTTGCTGCCCTTTTAATCGTCTTGGCGAGCAAAATGCTGATCAGTCTGCTTTAAGTGCCAAATTGCCGTATTGATCAAATCAAAGGACGCCATGAAACTAAATAAACTAATAGGTATGCTTACCTATGCTTTGATGTCTATGGCCCATGCTGAGATACCTTCTAGATCAATCCAGTTACAGTTACCCAATCAACAGCATATTTTAGTCAGCGAAGGTGAGCTTGAGCCGCGCAGCATCGGCAGCTACGCCATTCGACTTTATGCTGGCGGCAGTAGCGAGTTTCCATTTGATGTGTTTCTCAGTGGACAAATTCAGCCGCGCGATGGCAGCCTTGAACGCGTCATCAACGCGGACATCAATGGCGATGGCATTGATGAAGTGATTATTGTGTTGCGCTCAGCCGGCAGTGGTGGCTATTTAAGTGCCGATGCCTTTAGCTGGCAAAATAATCAACTTCAATTGCTGGCTGCAGTTAAAGACTTAGCGCCCAATACCGAGCTGATTCAAGCTTTTGCTCAATTCAAAATTAAAAACAAATAGTATTTACAGTCAAAAAAAACGGCCGAAGCCGAAATACAGTTCACTTAACGAAAAACCCTGAAAATCTGACGCAGAGACGCAGAGACACAGAGGCGCGGAGGAAATTTAGGGGTTTTCAATTGATTTTCTCTGCGCCTTTGCGTCAAAAGCGACACCAGCAATGAAATCGAGGAAAAAAATGCCGCTCACTTGGCTTAAGTGAACGGCATTACGGCCGAAGCCGTTTTTTTCGTTCGCTATTTATTGCCCCGGGTAGGCAATAGCGAGCTCACTATTGATTAATTGGTTTAATTGCTCATGACCAAATTTCATCAACGGTTTATTGTTGACATAAAAACTTGGCGTCTTCGTAATTTGCAAAGCTTTCGCGTCAGCCCGATCTTGCTCGATCACCGCCATCACTTTCGGCTCATTCATGTCTTTACGCATTTGATCAAAATCGAGGCCTAAATGACCCAAATACTGCCAAACCGTTTCTGGCGCTGGTGCATGATGGCTAGCCCACTGATCTTGCGTGGCGAACAAAGCTTCTAACGCTGGCCAAAACTTGCCTTGTGCTCGCGCGGCTTCCAATACTTGCGCGACATAATCCGAACCTTGATGAAAATTAGCGTAGCGAACGGTAAGCTTAATTTTGCCCGGATGGCTATTGATGATGTTTTTTACAAAAGGGTAAAACTGGCTGCACGCTTCGCAAGCTGGGTCCATAAATTCAACAATATGTACTTTGGCGTCCGCAGGGCCATAGGTAATTGATGAAAAGCGATTTAACGCCGCGCTGTTTTCAACCGCTAAATTTTGCGATTGATCGGCGCTTTTATTGGAATACACCACGGCACCAATAATAAACAAAGCCGCCATCGCGACCACGCTGGTGATCACAATCAGTGAACGTTTCATTTTTTAAACCCTTTAGAAATCATTAATAGCAAGCCGATCATCAACGAAAACGCCACCACCGACATCAGTGGGATCGTGATAAAGCCAATCAGTTCCAAATCGATCTTGGCGCATGACACTTCAGCCGAACACGGCTGCATCCCTTCTGGAATCACGCCGCTGTAAATCAATAAATGATAAAAAGCGAATAACCACCCGATCACCGCCAGCGGCAAAGCATAACGCGTCACCTTCCGGTCTAAGGGAAACAGCGCCACGCTAAAAATCACCAACATCGCGTACATCGGAATCCGCTGATACCAGCACAGAACACACGGCGGAATATGCATCACTTCACTAAAAAACAAACTACCAAACGTTGAGGTCGCGGCAATTAACCAACAAATAAATAAACAATACCACGCGCCGTTATTGGCCGAATCTGACGATACATCGATGCTTTGCGACAAAATAATCCCTTCGCCGATTGGCGTGACTCAGTAAAAGTAAGTAATCGGATGGCATGATACAAAAACCACGCTGGATAAATCTATGATTTATTTACCAATCCTGATTTATTCACCAAAACCTAAAGATAAATCGCCAGCTCACGCACCAAGCGCGCCGTTGCGCCGCGATGCGCGTTAGCAAATTGCACACCTGCAGTACTCATGGTCTGTCGCGTGGCATCATCCAGCAGCAATTGCTGCATTTTATCCATAATCTCGACCAGCGTTTGTCCTTGCCAAGCCGCGCCTTCAGCTAAAGCCGCTGTCGTTGCCGCAGCAAAATTAAAAGTGTGCGGCCCAAGCAGTACCGGACAGCCCAGTGCACACGCTTCGATAAAATTCTGGCTGCCAAAAGGCAGTAGCGAGCCGCCCATAATACAAACATCACTCGCAGCAAACCATGCCGCCATTTCACCCATGCTGTCGCCCAAGATGACGTCGGCGGCAACAGCGTCTTGCCATTGACTGCGCCGTTGTAGCGCCAAGCCCTGACTGCGAATTAAATCGGCCACAGCATCAAAGCGCTGTGGATGACGCGGCACAATGATCAGCAACGGCGCCACCGTTTGAGCATATACCGCCTGCCATTGCGCTAAAAACGCCGCTTCTTCTCCCTCACGACTCGATGCCAATAGCACCAGTGGACGGCTTGTTTGCTGAAGTAAGGCCGCGCGCCAAGCTTGGCCACGCGCGACAATGGCGGCGTCGTTACTATGATCAAATTTAACTGAGCCCATCACCTTGGGCGCGCGCGCCCCCAACGCGGCAAGTCGTTCGGCATCCGCTGGCGCTTGCGCCAATACCAGCGACCATTTGGCCATGGCTGGCGCAATCAATGCCAAAATCCGCTGATACGCCCGAAAAGAGGACTCAGAAAGCCGCGCATTGGCCAGCACCAACGGTACTTGGGCTGCGGCCGATTCATGCAGTAAATTGGGCCAGATTTCAGTTTCCATCACCACGCCACATTGTGGCCGAAAGTGCTGTAAAAACCGCCGAATCGCTGCTGGATAATCGTAAGGTAGATACACGATGGTGGCAAAATCGCCAAATAAAGCCTGCGCGGTTTCTCGTCCGGTTGGCGTCATACACGTCAACAATAAGGGACGATGCGGTGCGGCAATCCGAATCGCCTGAATAATCGGCGCACAAGCGCGCATTTCACCCACCGACACCGCGTGCAACCAAATAGGCCTAAGGGTATTGTCTTGTAGATCATGTTTAACATTATCTACAGAGTAATACCCTAAGCGCTGCGCCCAAAACTGCCGGTAAGCAGGCTGCTTTTTGCTGCGTTTAAGCAGATAAAGCCAAATCAACGGAAAACCCAGCCACAACAAGAGGCGATAAGCCCAGCGCACGATCACGGTAAACGCCCACCGGCCGACGTAGCTTCCCAGACTTGATCCACCGTCGGCGGCGTACCATTGCCACCTAAATTGAGCGCAAACGTCGCCGCTTTTACGCCGGTTAACGCCGGCTCCGAAGCACAAAAGATCGCCACCACCGGCACTGCCACCGCCGCAGCCAAATGCGCCAAACCAGTATCAACCCCCACCACCACTCGGCTACCCGCTAGCATCACCGCTGCATCGGTTAAGCTGAGCTTAGGCGGCACCAACGCCAGCGGCAACGCCGCAGCTAAGCGCTCGGCCCGCTGTTTTTCTCGGGGACTGCCCCAAGGAAAGACCGGACGCAAGCCCGCAGCAATACAGCGCTGCGCCAGCGCAATCCAATGGCTTTCTGGCCATTCTTTGTCTTCGCGGCTGGTAGCAGTCAACAGCACGGCATACGGCGAGCGCCCTAGCCATGGCAAATCTTGCAATGGCACTTTTAAGCCGTAGTCGAGCTCACCTTGCAAGGCATAACCATTGGCAGCAGCGGTTAAGCGTCGGTTGCGTTCAATCGCATGTAGATTTTTAGGTACCGAATAACGACGCTGATATGCCAAGCTCGCCCAAGGCTCGCGGCAAGAATGTCGATCAAAACCCGCTACCGGACCACAAGCTAAACGCGCAATCGCTGCGCTTTTAATTAAGCCTTGCGCATCCAGCACCAAGTCGTAACGACAAGCATGGATTTCTGATTTGAATTGCGCCCATTCGGCCCTTGTTGCTGCCGCCATTGGTGATTTACGCCAACGCCGTAGCGCCACCGGAATGACCCGCCGAATCGCTGGATGTAACCGTGGCAGCTCAGCAAAGCCTTCTTCGACCACCCAATCGATCACAGCATCGGGGTATGCGCGCAGCAAGTCGGTAATCGCTGGCAATTGATGAATTACGTCGCCCATCGACGAAAGGCGAACAATGAGTATTTTTTGCATTGTTATATTCTAACAGGGACGGACAAATCCAGCTTTGTGAACAAAGCAGCACTAGCCCTTCATCTAAAAAGGTCTAATATCAAAAAACGTCAGCGTGTCATAAGGATTAACATGTTTATTGCGTAATTGATCAACACAACGCAGCAGTGAGACACGACGTCGTAATTTGACCCTTTTTGCTTACCGACTTAAGGTTTAATGCCATGTCTCTTTTAATTGCCTTATGTACCGGATTGGCGGTCGGTCTATTACTTCAGGCCAATAAAGTTCGCCAATTACGCCAACGATTATCAGAACAACAATTACGCGATGCATTGACCGGATTATATCAACGCCCCCATTTATTTACGCTATCAGCGCGCGAAGTCAATCGTGCCCAGCGTAGCCAAAGCAAAATGGCCGTTTTAATCGCCGACATGGATCATTGCGCAGAAATCAATGCCAACCACGGCTTACACGCCGGTGATTTAGCGCTAAAACGCTTGGCCGAGTGTGCGCTAAAATCAGTGCGAGACTTTGATTTAGTCGGCCGCTACTCTGGCGAAGAAATCGCTTTAGTGCTGCCCGATACCGATTACAAAGGCGCGATGGTGGTGGCCGAACGATTACGCAGCAAGGTCAAACAAATCCCCATCACCTTACCGAATCAAAGCGAATTTTATATTTCGATCACCATCGGGCTTGCGGCGCTAGATATGGAAACCGAAACCTTCGAAGACATTTTAGTCGCTGCCGATTCGGCACTGCAAACCGCTAAAAAAATGGGCGTAGATCGAATTGAAGCCTTCCCCGCCTCAATCCCTGTAATCCCGAAGGTCTGATTCATACGTCATCAATGAATGCCGTATTAAAACATTTATTCGCATTTTGCCACGCCACCTGCAAGCACAAGTACAAAAACCTTAATCAACAAACTTGCTCAGTCTTGAACGAGCCGTTAAAGTCAGGCGATCTTGTATTGGATCACGCAATGAAAGCCATCGCCCACGACATCGCCCTCGCTGCACAAGCCAGACAAAGCCAACTCACTAAACCGCTCGGTAGCTTGGGCCGCCTAGAAGACATCGCGATCTGGTTTGCTGGCCGCACCGCACAAAGCATTCCTAAACGCCTACAAGCTGCAATTTGCATTTTTGCTGCCGATCATGGTGTGGCCATCGAAGGCGTTTCGGCCTTTCCAGCCGAAGTCACAGCGCAAATGGTCGTCAATTTTATGAATGGTGGCGCCGCCATCAGCGTTTTGGCACGAGAAAATCAAGCCTCGCTCAATGTGATTGATGTTGGCGTCAAAAATGATTACCCCAATCCGATCAATAGCCAAGGCAAGCTGTTTCGCAGCCCAGTGTGTGCTGGCACGGCCAATTTACGCGTCACGGCGGCGATGAGCCAAGCTCAGTGCCAAAAAGCCTGGCAAATCGGCGCTGGCAGTGCCATTCATGCCATTGAAAATGGCAAAAATTTATTAATCGGTGGCGAAATGGGCATTGCCAATACCACCGCCGCCGCCGCCTTGATTTGCGCACTTACTGATCATAAAGCAGATGAAATTGTTGGCCTAGGTACCGGCATTGAGCAATCGGCTCGCCAGCATAAAATTCAAGTCGTTAACGACGCATTGGCACGCGCCAAAGCAGCAGGCGCGCAAAGCCCACTCGATTGGTTGCGTGAAGTTGGTGGTTTAGAAATCGCGGCACTCGCTGGTTATTACACCGCCGCCGCTGAAGCTGGGGTGCCGATTTTACTCGATGGTTTTATCACCACCGCTGCCGCTTTAGTCGCCGTCAAGGCCAAGCCCGAAGTTGCCGATTGGCTATTAGCCAGCCATGTTTCGCAAGAGCAAGGCCACCGCGCAGCGCTGGCAGCGCTGAACTTAACACCGCTACTCGATTTTGGCCTGCGTTTAGGCGAAGGCAGTGGTGCGGCTTTGGCCCTACCCATCTTGCAGTCGGCGCTCACTCTACACCGCGAAATGGCCACCTTTGCTGAGGCCGGTGTTGCCGCTGGAGCAATGTAATGGCTTTTCGACTCACGCTGATTCGTCATGGCGTAGCCGACGGGGCCGAGCAGGCGATCTTTGGCCATAGCAATCCTGCGCTCTCCATCTTAGGGCGTGAGCAATTAGCTGCGCGCTGGACTGAGCTGTCCGCCCATCCGGTCGATGCGATTGCCAGCTCAACCTTGGCCCGCGCAGCGGATTTTGCCCTTGACGCCGCGATGTCACTCGGCATCGCGCTGCATTTAGAGCGTGGGTTTGACGAAATGAATTTGGGCAGCATCGACGGCAAAGCCAAAGCCGATTGGAGCACAGCAGAACACGCCGCTTGGGATGCATGGCAAAACGATCCCGCCGCCCACCCTTTACCCGATGGCGAGACGTGGGATGCGTTTAGCCTACGGGTGCAAACCGCGCTAGATAAGTGGATTGCTAGCGGCGATGCTGAGCACCGGGTTTTAATTGCCCATCAAGGCACGATCAAAGCGATTTTACTTAACGCGCTGGGTTTACCTGCAGCAAGGCATAGCCAATTTTGGCTAGCACCTGCGGGCTGCATTACGCTGTGGTGGGATCAAGACTGGCCGCCTATGATTTTAGGCATCCAAAATCATTTGCCGGACGCGCGCTAATGTGGCGCTTTGACTGGCGAATTCCGGTATTAGCGGTGCAATTTTTAAGCCGAATTCCAACGCCCACCATCCCCAATTTTGACCCCAAATTACTGGCGCAAGCCGTCGCTTGGTTTCCAGCGGTTGGGGCGCTGATTGGCGCGTTTTTATTGGCTGCGGTGTACTTCAGCGCGCTGGTTGATCCTTGGTTGGCGGCCATCTGCGGTTTACTGATCTGGGTGTGGATTACCGGCGGATTGCATCTGGATGGCCTCGCCGATATGGCCGATGGTTTAGGCGCAGCGCATCGTGATCCGGCGCGATTTTTAGCAGTGCTGAAAGATCCGCATCTGGGTAGCTTTGGCGTTCTCTCGCTGATCATGCAGTGCTTGCTAAAACTCATCTTGCTGATGTTACTGATTCGCCAGCAACAATGGGCGGCGCTAATTTTGATTCCGGCTTGGGCGCGCAGCGGCGTATTTTGTTGGCAAACGCTACCGGCGTTAGCGCCTGGCATGGCCGAACAATTTGCTTGGCAAAACCAGCGGCTCTTAGCTCTATTTTGGTGGTTAGCACTACTGATTGGTGCCGCAGTATTTAACCCAGCACTACTGCTTGCACCCTTGGTGCTACTGGCCTACCGCCAATGGCTGAAAGCCAAACTGGGCGGCGTGACGGGGGATTGCTTGGGCGCAGGCATTGAAATTTGCGAAAGCGGATTACTCCTGATTGCCGTACTGAGCGCAGGTATAATCGGCCACTAATCAGCCCCTTAAGAGACCGCATTATGAAATTAGTTCGTGCCATCGAAGTTTGGGAAAAAGGCATGGAAGGCGCTTTTATTGGCCATTTGGCCATCGCCGAAACCGTACCAGTTGCATTTTTATTTGAGCTATTTGCCGCCGAGCAAGATCAGCCCGACCCAGAGATGAAATTATCGTATCTGCTCGATGCGCCAAGAATTGAGAAAATCCAAGCCTTTGTTGCCGAAACAATGGACAGCAACCGCTTTGACTTCATCCTCACCGCTTATGGCTTACCCGACTATCAATAATGGTATATGACGATAAGAAATACTGAGCAAAGCATGTAGCCATATACCCTATTAGATTCATGGAGACTCAGCATGTACCTACAATTGATCGCAAGTGCTTTGGCCTTGAGCTTATTTTTGGGAATGCTGCTCTGTGTTGAGATCGGTCGGCGAATGGGTATCGCGCAATTGCGCAAAGAACCTGGTATGCCCAAGGGATTTGGCGCTTCTGAAAGCGCCATTTTTGCCTTATTGGGTTTGATCTTGGCGTTTTCTTTTTCGGGTGCCGCCACGCGCTTTGAAGCCCATCGCCAGCTGATCGCCACCGAAGCCAATGCCATTGGCACGGCTTATTTACGCCTTGATTTACTGCCTAGTCGCGCCCAAGTTGAACTCAAATCGTTATTTAAACACTATGTCGACGTACGAATTTCCAGCTATAGCCGCAACGAAAACCATATCGCAACGCAGCAAGCCCATGCCCAAACGGCGGCATTGCAACAGCAAATCTGGCAAAGCGCCAATGCCAGCTATGACTTAGCCGATGCACGTCCTAATTTAGATTTAATTTTGCCCGATGCACTCAATGCCATGTTTGACATCACCACCACTCGAGCGGTGGCACTCGATAATCATCCCCCGCTCATTGTTTTTCTACTGCTGCCCCTATTAGCACTCGTTAGTGCGTTACTGGTGGGATTTGATATGTCGAGCAATAAACATCGCCGCTGGCTGCATACTGTGTCGTTTGCTGCCGTGATGTCGCTTACGGTGTACGTGATTATTGATTTGGAATATCCACGCCTTGGCTTAATCCGCATTAACGCTGCTGATCAAGTATTAATTGATTTACGCAGTAGCATGTAATGGCGACAGACTTTTCAAAGTGCGGTAAATTCAAGCCAATAAAAAAAGCCCTCACGGGCTTTTTTTATTGCTGCAACAGCCGCGCTTATTGCGCTGCTGCGCTAACAAAATTGCGAATCAAGCCGAGCAATTCATCCTCTTGATACGGCTTACCAAGATAGGCATTGACCCCCAGCTCATACGCATATTTTTTATGCTTTTCAGCGGTACGCGAGGTAATCATGATGATTGGAATATGCTTGGTATCGTCTGCCACACGCACATTGCGCGTTAACTCAAAACCATCCATTCTTGGCATTTCAATATCCACCAACATCACCGCCGGCTTCACATCGTGTAATTGCTGTAAGGCATCCACACCATCTTTGGCCGTCACCACTTGGAAACCTTCACGCGACAATAAGCGCCCAGTGATTTTACGCACCGTGAGCGAATCATCGACCACCATCACCACCGGTGCAGTCGAGAGCTGCTCGGGCATCGTTGGCTGCGCTTGATGCTGCAAGCGCTCACTCGCTTGTTGCGCCTGAATATGCGCCGCCTGAGCTTGCAAGGCCAGCGGATTCATAATCATCACAATTTCACCGGTACCGAGCACCGTTGCACCCACCACGCCCGGAATCCGCGCCAATTGCGGCCCAATTGGTTTAACCACCACCTCTTGGTTTTTAACTAATTGATCCACATGGATGGCAATGCGCTCGGCGCCTGAGCGCAATAACACCACGGTCGAATACCGTTTTTGCTCTGGGATGGACTTGCTGTCGCCCAATAAGCGCGGCAAATAGGCAAAGCGATAACGCTGCCCCATCCATTCTTGCTCACGATTATCGTAAATCCGCGCCAAGGCTGGCGCTTTCAATTCTTGCACTTGCTCAACCATCACTGATGGAATCGCAATCAAGCGCTCGCCCGCTTTCACCAACAGCACTTGGGCCACAGCCAAAGTCAATGGCAAGTGAATGACAAATGTCGTGCCTTGCCCAGCTTGGGTTGACACATCAATCTTGCCGCCCAAATTACTAACTTCATTTTTGACCACGTCCATGCCAATGCCTCGGCCTGAAATCGCCGTTACCGTGGCCGCAGTGGAGAAACCCGGTTCAAAAATCAGCTGGCAGAGATCATTTTCAGAGACGACTTGATCGGCACTGATCAGGCCTAAAGCAATGGCTTTTTGCTGGATACTCACTAAGTCCAAACCACGACCGTCGTCTTTGAGCACCAGAACCAACTCATTGCCTTCTTGGCGAACTTCAATATTAATCTCGCCAAACTCACTCTTACCTAGCGCCAAACGCTCTTCCGTCGACTCTAAACCATGACCAATCGCATTGCGCAGCATGTGCTCAAACGGCGAAATCATTTTATCGAGTACGCCGCGGTCGATTTCAACGCGACCACCGCTTAATTCCAAATTGACCTTTTTAGCGACGTCTTTACCGGCTTGCCGGGTTAAGCGATACAAACGATCGGACACGCTGGCAAATGGCACCATGCGCACCCGCATCAAGCTTTGCTGCAGCTCTTTAGTCATACGCGATTGCGCTAGCAATGCGGCAGATGATTCATCGAGATTTTTTAATAAACTTTGTTGCACCGTTCCCACGTCATTGACGCTTTCGGCCATAAAACGCGTGAGTTCTTGCAGGCGACTAAAGCGGTCAAACTCTAAAGGATCAAAGCTGGCGTGCATTTCTTGCACTTCTTTTTCCCGCGCTTGCATTTGCGTTTCAGCTTGAATTTCAAGCTCGCGCAACTGAGTGCGTAAGCGCATCACGTTTTCAGTTAAATCGAGCAAGGAGCTCTTAAACATCAACATTTCAGCTTCAATTCGCGTACGCGAAATCGCCACTTCACCGGCTTGATTGACCAATTGATCAATCAATTCGGATTTAACGCGAATCACCGTTTTATTATCGGTTTCAGCCGCAGCCAACAATTTCGGAATGGTCGCTACCGCGCCAGTTGAGACGACAGCACCTTCTTCACGCTTCACAGGTTGTGAAAGCTCAGCAAATAATGCTTGAATCAGATCGTAATCGCTATCTAATCGCGCCAGTAATTCGGCATTCACTGTGGTCGCTTCAACCAGACGCGACTCCATCCGATGCGCCGCTTCACCCATCCGCATTGCGCCACTCATCCGGGCGCTACCCTTAATCGTGTGCAATGTACGTTTTAATTGCTGCAAGGTGGCTGGCGTATTTTCACCACTATTGAGTAAGCGCAGTGAATTACTCAATTGCGGTAGCAGCTCTTCGCCTTCTTCGATGAAAATCGGCAACAATTGCTCGTCGATTTCATCGACTAAGATCGCGTCCAGTTCAGCGCGCGCAGCATTGAGCGCATCATCGGCTGACATCAACTGCGCCAGCGGGGTATGCGGCTCATCGGCATCAATGGCTTGCGCCAAATTATCCAATAAATCCGTGGCCACAAAGGCCTCGGGTACGCTCATTAATTGTGTTAATACATCCAACTCAGGCTCGATGAGCTCATCGGTTGGTGCAGGACTGACGGCTTCGGCTTCGGCTTCGGCTTCGGCTTCGGCTTCTGTGTCTGTGTCTGTGTCTGTTTCTGTTTCTGTTTCTGTTTCCGTTTCCGTTTCCGTTTCCGTTTCCGTTTCCGCTTCCGCTTCCGTTTCCGTTTCCGTTTCCGTTTCCGTTTCCGTTTCCGTTTCCGTTTCCGTTTCCGTTTCCGTTTCCGTTTCCGTTTCCGTTTCCGTTTCCGGCAGAGTATCTTCGGCCAAGATTAAATCAAGCAAGGGTAAATCTGAGTCGATTAATTCAGATGACAAATCAGCAACAAAATCAGTACCCAATAAGAGTGAGTCAACCGTGTCACTTCCTGCCGTCACTGCTGAGTCTGCCGCCGCCGGTGCCAAATCAAGCAATGCAGGTTCAGCCGAATGATCAGCGAGCTCTGGCAGATCCAGCGTCACAGGCTCATCTATTGGCTCCAGCGCTGCTGGCTGCTCAAGCGGATCGGCATCCCAAGTTAATTCAAGTTCCGGTAGATCGAGTAGCGGTACTTCTGTGCTCGACACCGCATCACTCAACAAGGCATCCAACTGCGGCGCAGCAATTGGTTCGGTACTGGTATCTAACGCTAATGGAATCTCATCACCGATGGCATCCAGTTCCAGCGTATCGCTATCGTCACTGAGTTCGATCTCATCGGCTATGGCATGCAAGGCGACTAAGCGCGCAATTAAATCCGCAGCGGTACATGGAGCTTGCTCAGCGAAAATATCCTGCATCATGCCATTGAGCGTTTGCACTGCATCGGCAAATAATGGCACTTGCTCGCGATTAATTTGCGCACCATTTTGCAAGGCATGCTCTAAGGCGTATGCCAGCTCACCTTGAGGTCTAAAGCCAGCTGTAGAGGCAATCCCCCCTAGGGTATGGGCCGCGAGTACAAATTGTGACTCGACCGCTCCCGATTCGGCGAGCACTTCTACGCCATGCGATAAGGCCACTAAATATTTACGCGCCTCTTCACAGAAAATCGCAAACAAGGTGGCAGAGACGGATACCTGACCAATTTGAATATCGGCAGCGGGGGCGATGTCCACCTCAATCGCCTTTTCAGGCAATGATTCTTGCGCTGTCTCAGGCAGATCGGCTTCATGACGCAGCGCGAGTGCTTCAGCCTCAATCGCTGCTGACTCAACGGCAACCACACCTGTTTTTTGTAATTGATCCACCCAGTCAACAAAAGCTTGATGGGTAAAATCGAGCAAAGATAATAAACGCTGCGAAGCAGGCTTATCCAATTGCAGCCATTTATTAAGTAATTGCTCAATCGACCAAGCCACTTCACCAAGTTGATACAAGCCGACCATGCGGCCACTACCTTTGAGCGTGTGAAAGCTGCGGCGCATCGTCGTGAATGCTTCGCGGTCATGCGGGTTGTGATGCAATAAGGCTTGCTGTATTTCAATAGCCGCCAGCACCTCAATCGCTTCTTCGAGGTAAACCTCGAGTAACTCAGCGTCCATTGCCGCTTCAGACGTTGGCAAAGCCACTTCAATTGACGCCGGCGCAGCCGTTGGTAAAGGCTGCTCTGATGTTGCAAGCTCGGGCTCGGCTTCCAATGCAATGCGCTCATCCACCTCGGCCGGTGCTGCAGTGCGGCCTGTTAAACGCAATAATAACGGCAGCAGTGCCGCCTCATCATCCCGCTCCTGAGCCAAATCATCCACATAAAAGCCCAGCGCTGATAAGGCTTCAGCCAGCTCTTCAAGTTGATGCAACTCTGGATTGGCGTCGTGATTCGCGTGCTGAATAATTCTTTGTAAGCACTCATGGCTTAATTCAACCGCAGTTTGCCGATCCAACATCATCAGCGCGCCTTGCACCTGACGGAGCATCGGCTCAATGTCATTGAGTGTTTGCCGCTCGCTTGGATCGCGGAAAAATCCATCCAAGATCTCTTCAATTCCTTGCAAATTGCTGTGCATTTCAATCGCCAAATGCGACAACAACAAGCGATCTTGCGCCTCACGGCTAATTTCATCTAAATGCGGCAATTCATTAACGGCACTTGGATCAAGTAAACGCAGCAATAAAGCATCGACTTGTTCAATAAAATCATCAGCCTGACTCGGGTAAATCGCCAGCGCATTGTCAGCAAGTAATAAACCGGTGGCGATTTCAAGGGCTAAATCTTGACTCAACTGCGCTTGCATCACGGCAGGCAATAAGCCTTGCCATAAGGCATCTAAACCATGAATTTGTAATTGACTGGATTTTTGTGCCAATTGTTGCAGCAGGTTTTTAACCGTGCTGGCTTTGTCTAATTGCCCTGCAGCAACTCGCGCCCAAGACTCTTTGGCAATGGTTAAGTCATCACGCAAAGTGCGAGCCAATTGCTCTGCGGCCATGCTTTCTGGCGACATAATCGTTTGTGCATTGGGAAATAAATCGGCCAATGCAAAAGATTGCGCCAAGCGATGCGCAAGGGCGCTATCACAATCGAGCTGGGGCAATAGATATAAAATATCGCGAAATAGCCGCTCAGCAACTTTACTTGAGCCTTCAGCCAAACGTCGGATTTGTAAATTAAGCCGCAATACGACTTGCTGCGGATCAAGATCAAGCTCAGCACGATTACTGCTTAAACCATCAACTACGGCAGCAGCTGCCCACCAAAAATGCCGAGGCAAGGTAGTGGTTTGATATTTAGCCAGCTCAGCTAAGCTGGCGGCCATCACTGGGCCAACTTCTTTTTGTCCTTTCACCCACCGCAGCAAAGCGCGTTCATAACGACTGCGTTGCTGTTTCACAATGCTGCTCATTTCAATGGCAGTGGCGTGTTTTTGCGGCAAGCCAGGTGGCATGCTTAAAACAAATTGCGGGAAAAACAACTCGGCACCGGACGCGCTGGCACCGCGTAATTGCGCCAACTCGCGAAAGGTTGGCAATAAGGCCAAGGGGATATTGGGCATCCCTATCGTTAAACGATTTAGATATTGGCCAATTTCTTCAATCGCCCGCAATACCAAAGGCAAGCCGATCTCATCGTGCTCACCTTGTTCAAGCACCAGCAGCACTTGCTCAACTTCATCACAAAAACGCGCCAAACCAGTTAACTCGACCAAATCGAGCGCACCATAGGCTTGATGCAAATGGGTTTTTGCGTGTTTTAATACAGCGGTATCTTTGTTGCTGCGGTATTGCTCAAGTGCATCACTGGCACGAGCCAAAGTGCTATCAATTTCAGCTTTGACCCACAACAAAGAGCCCTTATCAAATTCAGTATGCACACTCATGGCGGGGCTCCATGAAGAAGACCGGCCAGGCCGGTCTGGAGATTAATTAAGACAGTTTGAAACCAGAAACCGATGCTTTTAGCTCTGCGGCTAGGCCCGTTAACTGCCCCACTGCAACCGCCGATTGCTGAGTACCTGCTGTGGTTTGCTCAGTAATCGACAAAATGTCGCGCATCGTGTTACTCACTTTGCTCGCCAATAGTGTTTGATCTTCGGTTTCATGCGCAATTGAACTAATCAAGCGGGCCAGTTCACGCGAAACTTTACCAATTTCCGACAACGCACTACCTGCAGCATCCGACAACTTAGCCCCTTCAACCACACCTTGCGTCGACAGCTCCATCGCGGCCACGGCATCGTGCGTATCGGCTTGAATGGTTTTTACAATCGCACCAATTTGCTTAGTGGCCTCGCCTGAACGTTCAGCCAAACGCTGAACCTCTTCAGCAACCACCGAGAAACCACGACCGGCTTCACCGGCTGCTGCGGCCTGAATGGCCGCATTCAATGCCAAGACGTTGGTTTGCTCAGTAATGTCGGAAATCAATTCAACAATTTCACCAATTTCTTGTGACGATTCACCCAAGCGTTTAATTCGTTTGGCGGTTTCTTGAATTTGCTCGCGAATCTCACCCATGCCTTGAATTTGGTTATTTACCGCTTCAGCGCCAGACTCTGCAGCAGCCAATGACGATTGCGCCACCGTTGCCGATTCAGCTGCGGTACTTGATACACCTTGAATTGAGTTAACAATCTGCGCCACGTTGTAATTTGTGGTTTCAATTTCTTTCGATTGGCGCTCTGCAGCTGACAATAATTCGGTGGAAATACTTTGCGCTTCAGCCGATGAGGCATTCACTTTCTCTGTCGCTCGGTTAATACCGGTAATCAGATTACGTAATTCTTCAATCGTAAAGTTAATCGAATCGGCAATCGCCCCCGTTAAATCTTCAGTTACCGAAGCGCGAATCGTTAAGTCACCGTCAGCCAAATCACCCATCTCATTGAGCAAACGTAAAATCGCATCCTGATTTTTACGATTTTCAGCTTCCGAAGCTAAACGACGTTTTACTGACTCTTGATTAAAGACCCGAACTAATAATAAGAGTGAGGCGAGTGCAATAAAAATTAATACCGTCTCAACTGCAGCCACAATCATACCGCCGACTGAATTATGATATTGCTCAGCCAATACTTTACTATCAGTCAATAATTTTTCTGAATCACGGACAATCGCTTGATTGGCCAAGCGGGTATTTACCAAAGGCTGCATATTTTTAGAAAATGCACTGACCACCACTTGAAAGTCTTTAAATAAGACTGTGATTTGCTCAAGCTTATCGACCATCGCCGTAGTAGAAACAGGGCGAATATTTAATTCAGGGTTACCCTCGAGAAACGACTCTACAATTTCATTAAATGTAGAAACGTCTTTGCCGAGCAAAAATACGACTTCTGGATTAATCAATTCACTCGCCAACATTGCATTGGCATTTTTTGATGTTCTTTGCGACAACATCGCCAATTGATTGGCGTAATCTAATTCACGTAAAGTGCCACCGTTATCAGCAAGTAAAGAAGCAAATTGTTGGGTTAATTCTAACAATTTTGCATCATTACTATTAATCCCCTCTACGCTCTGACCAATCGACATTAATGCCGTTTTTTGTTTCAAAATCGTGTCAACGGTAGGTCGACTTGGATTTGGCCGAAATGAGGTATTCCAAACGGTATCAATTTTAGCTAATTCTTCAGCACCTGAAACTTGAAAAAAATTCCAAGGGCTACGGGCATTCATTAGCTTATTTAAATCATCATTAAAGTTATTGTAGGATTCATCCAACACTTTAAAGGCTTCCGCATCACCACGAATCGCTTGGGTCGATGCACGAGCAATCCTTTGCGATAACATTTGCATTTCAGTTGCAGTGGCTTGGTTACTCGCATTAATGCTGCTAGAGCGAAACGATAAAAATGCCGTTACTGCAAATAAAATAATCGCCAAAACCATGGTCAGCAAGAAAATCGCCATTTGCTGCCGAGCAGGTAAATGGCCAATCAGTGGCGTTGGCTTCAGTGCTTTAAGATCATCACCTTCGGGTAAACGAATTTTATCTAGAAACCAAGTGGTTCTAGATGGATCGAATGCTTTTTTGTTTTCGCTTTGTTGCGATTTACCTGCGGTATCGCTACCTGAAAACAAGCCCCTGATGCGCTCCATCACTGCCATGCTACCTCCCACGCCACCCCTGAGTGACTTTTGATTTTTTATGCAATACCTGTCTGCAAGAATGCAGCTTCATTGACTAATTTCACGACATCCAACACTCGCCAAACCTGACCAGTAGCATCTTTGTATCGCCCCCCTTCCCATGCTGCGGAGCTCGCATCCAAGGGCAAAGCCTCTAAATCAGACAAATGCTTTAAACCTAACATTTTATTGACCAAGACAGAGGCGTGCGGCAGATGGCGCGATGGCAAGAGAACTAAGCGTGCAAGCTGAGTAAAACCTTGATGGGATTGACCAAAGAAAGCAGGCAAATCAACAACACTCACTAAATTACCACGAATATTGGCCACGCCTTTAAACCATGAATGCGCTAATGGCACGCCTGCAATCATCGGTACTGGCATCACTTCGGACACATCGCCCAAATCAACCAGCCAATGGTCATTGCCAATTTGCAAACCTAATCGTACATCGACCTGCGCCACGGTCGTGGCACTCTGTAAGCGCTGCATCACCCCTTGCTGGTAGTCACGCAGACTCACTCTTTCGCTTTTTCTTTTTGCCATCGTACGCCCTCAGTGATTAAGCCTTATAGGGCGGCGATTTTATTAAGTAACTCTTGTGGATCAACCGGTTTAACCACGTATTCAGTTGCACCTTGGCGCTTTGCCCACACCATATCGGTTTCTTGGTTTTTTGACGTGCACATAATAATTGGAATATTTTTTGTTGGCTCATCGCGTGAAATGGTACGAGTCGCTTGAAAACCATTCATTCCCGGCATCACCACATCCATCAAAATCAAATCTGGCATGATTTCTTTAGTACGGCTCACCGCTTCTTCGCCGGATTCCAAAGTAATAATTTGAAATCCATTTTTAGTGAGTAGCTCACCTAGAAAATGACGCTCGGTTGGCGAGTCATCAACAATCAGAATCTTTTTGATCGTCATAATAAATTAAGTCCGTTAGTTTCAATTAAGTTGCGCTTGAGTAAGTGCCAACAGCAGCCAATAGGCTGTCTTTGGTAAATGGCTTGGTTAAATACTCATCAGATCCCACCATGCGGCCGCGCGCTCGATCAAACAAACCATCTTTTGACGACAGCATCACGACAGGGGTTGATTTAAAACGCGGATTTTTTTTAATTAAGGCGCAAGTTTGATAACCATCTAAGCGTGGCATCATGACGTCAACAAAGATGACATCCGGATTGTTGTCTGTGATTTTTGCTAAGGCATCAAAGCCATCTTCAGCCAAAATAACAGTACAACCTGCTTGCCCCAAAAAGATTTCAGCACTGCGTCGAATCGTATTGCTGTCATCGATAACCATGACCTTAATACCAGCAAGACTAGACATTCGTGAATCCTCATGACTGGCTCACAACGAAAAATTCGTGTCAGACTCAGCGCGAACAAATAGTACACCGATGAGCAGGTGAACTGATAAACAGTTTATACGTAGAGGAAAATCATAAGGGTGTGACTGATATTAGACAAGGCTAATAGCGTGAGGTGTTGGCATTTGCAGCCATATTCAGGATGAAACTGACAAAAAAAAGAAACCCCGACCTAAATAAAACCTGATCGGGGCCATATATATGCTTCGAATCAACGAAGCCCCGCTCAGGGAGGAAAAGCGGGAGGTGCAGGGGCGCACCTGTAACTAAGATAGCTTCTCAATCGCAAATATCAAGAATTTGCTTCACCATTGGTCGGATCAAGCTCGTTTCTAAGCTCTAATGCAGCAGTAAACCAACTACCAACCACTTGCTCAACTTCATCCACGCCTTGTTTTTTAAGGCTAGAAAATAGTTGCACAGTAATCATTGCGTCATCAGCAAATTCGGCTTTCACTTTACGCAACACTAATGCTTTTTCTTGATTATTCAATTTATCTGACTTGGTCAGAATGCAATGGATCGGTTTTCCTGTAGGGCGAAACCAACTCAACATATTGCGATCTAAATCAGTCAGTGGTCGACGGCTATCCATAATTAGCACTAAGCCAATTAAATTATCACGGTGTGATAAATATTGCGCCAATAAACCTTGCCAATGTTTACGAATTCGCTCAGGAACTTCAGCATAACCATAACCTGGTAAATCGACTAAACGTCGTTCGTTACCAAAATCAAAATAATTAATATGCTGAGTACGCCCAGGCGTTTTCGAAACATAGGCTAGACGAGTAATATTCGCGAGCGTATTAATTGCGCTAGATTTACCCGCATTTGAACGACCGGCGAAAGCAACTTCTACCCCTTCATGAGGTAAAGTCTTTAAATCATTTACAGTAGTTAGGAACTGCAAGCCTTGAAATAGGGACATCTGTGGGTGCCATTGTGGTTTGTATCGGAGTCTTGCTATAGAATACCAGTATTTGAACGATTATCGTCGGCACCTTAGACTGACGTACTCCAACACGGGAGCGGATTTATGCGCAGCATGTCTGTTGCAGTGAGCATTGCAGCACTTTTAATGTTATCACCTGCCGCTATGTCGGCGATTGTTAAGGGCGATCCAAGCAAAGGCAAAGTCATCGTTGACCAAGTCTGCGCGGCCTGTCACGGCGTAGATGGAAATAGCGTAGCGAGCGCAAATCCAAGCTTAGCTGGACAACACCCAGAATATATCATTAAACAGTTGCAAGAATTTAAAAGTCAAAAGCGTAAAAATGCCATTATGCTAGGCATGGCAACCCCGTTGACTGAGGCTGATATGGCCAATGTTGCTGCTTACTATAGCAAGCAAACGCCGAAAGCAATTGGCGCGTCAGACAAAGCCTTAGTTGAAGCTGGACAAAAGATTTATCGTGGTGGCATTGCGGCCAAAAATGTTCCTGCCTGTATGGCCTGCCACGGACCTTCTGGTGCGGGGATTCCAGTACAGTACCCACTTGTAAGCAGCCAGCATGCTGCCTATACCGCAGCCCAGCTTAAAGCCTTCCGTGATGGTCAGCGTAGTAATAATGTGCCAATGATGGAAATTGCGGCCAAGCTATCCGATGCTGAAATCAAAGCTGTTGCTGAATATATACAATCGATTCACTAAGCGTTAATCGGAACTCATTTCGATTTGCGCGTACTAAAGGGGGCGATTCGCCCCTTTTTTGATTTTATGATGACCTCAAATACACACTCCTTCCGTCGCGCCCTCTTTGATTTATTATCATCGATGCGTTTTGCAATTAGTTTATTAACGCTACTTGCGATTGCCTCAATTATTGGTACCGTGCTCAAACAAAATGAGCCTTATGTTAATTATCGTGTTGAGTTTGGTGATTTTTGGTTTAGCATTTTTGAACCACTTGGCTTATTCGATGTTTACCATTCGATTTGGTTTTTGCTGATTTTGGCATTTTTGGTCTGCTCGACCTGTTTGTGTATTTGGCGGCATTTCCCCGGTGTTATTCGCGAAATACGTGGTTATCGCGAAAAAGCCAGCGCCAATTCTTTGCGCTTAATGTCGCATCATCATGAAATCAATCAAGCACTCGAGCAACCAACAGTTACTCAGCACCTCACTGAATATGGCTATCGCTATCGCTTGCGAGCCGATGGTGATGCCACATTAATTGCGGCGAAAAAAGGCAGTTGGCAGCGATTGGGTTATTTATTTACCCATGCAGCAATTGTGGTTATTTGTATTGGCGGATTAATGGACGGTAATTTGCCATTAAAAGTCATGGAAATGCTGGATATTAAAACAGCAGAAACCCGCGATGTGCCACAAAGCCAAATTCCAGCAATGTCTCGCCTGGCATCAAATAATTTATCGTTTCGTGGCAATGTCAATTTAAGTGAGGGCAGCTCTGCCAGCGTCGTTTTTCTGAACTCCGGCAATGGTTATTTTGTTCAAGAACTACCCTTCATTTTAAAACTGAATAAATTTCATATTGAGCATTATTCAACTGGCATGCCTAAGCTTTTTGCCAGTGATATTGATGTGCTGGATATGAAAGGAAATGTCATCCAAAGTGGCACAATTAAAGTCAATCATCCTTTAATTGTAGATGGCGTTGCCATTTATCAAGCCAGCTTTGGCGATGGCGGTTCCGGTCTTGAGTTTGTGCAATGGGATTTATTGAGCAATACCAAATCGAATTTGGCGGCAAAGTCACAGACCAAACTCCCGCTCACCTCTGGTCAAGCCAAATACAGCCTCGAAATTGGCGATCTACGTCCCTTTAATATTGAAACCCTAGATAAAACCGCGACGACGGGTGACACCTCTGCTGTTGCCGTTTCGCCACTGCAAACGGCGTTAGCGACGGCGCAATCGGTGCATGGCGATCGGAACGTGCGTAATTTAGGGCCAACCATTCAATTTAAAGTCCGCGATGATCGTGGGCAAGCGCTTGAATACCAGAACTATATGCAGCCATTTGTAGAAAATGACAGCAGCTATTTCATTACTGGTATGCGCCGCGAAGTTCATGCTCCCTTTGCATTCACACGTATACCGCTAGATCAAGATATGCAACTTGATGCTTTCATGCGCTTTAGATCGACGATTTTAAACGCTAATTTGCATGCCGATATTGCGAAAAGAACGGCGGCTAAAGCCTTAAAAGCGGGTGGTGTTTCTGCCGATGGCGAGGCACAATTTGCTGAAATTACCGAGGGCGTGTTATTTCAATTTAGCCAAGGTGGCTTCCCTGCGATTGAGCGCTTTTTAGAGAAAAAAGTACCGCAAGCTGAACGCCAAGTGGTGGCACAGACCTATCTTAAAGTACTGCAAAGTGCGGCCATCGATGCGATGGAATTAGCCCAAACGCAAGCTGGCCTGCCAGTAACGCCAACCGATAATATGCAGTATCGCTTTTTGATGGATAGTTTGGTGGCCACCAGCAGTTTGTTTGATTACGGCTCACCGGCTATTTTGCAACTCACTGGATTTAACGAGGTGAAATCGAGTGGTTTTCAACTCACCCGCTCGCCCGGTAAAAACGTAGTCTATTTAGGCTCTTTGTTGTTAATCATCGGTATTTTCTGCATGTTTTATATTCGAGAAAATCGTCTATGGATCAGAATTAGTCCGCATTCAACCTTGATCGCCATGAGTAGCAATCGCAAAACCGACGATTTAAATCGTGAGTTTGCCGCCCATATCGAGCACCTTGCACCAAACCAGCAACAAGCCCCACTTTGAGAGCCTTTGTATGAATTCGCTAAGTTTGAAAAATCGACGTTTTAATACTGCTGATGTGCTGTTTACGCTGTTTATCGTGGTAACCGCCTTGGTTTCGTGGCAGAAATACCACAGTTTTCTCGACTATTATGAACAGGGCATTTTAATTGGTTCAGTCGCCGCTCTTTGCTGGTTTGGCTGGTTTTGGCCAGCGATGCGAGTGTTCTTTCCCGTTTGCGGCATCATTGCACTCGGCGCCATTGAGCTCTATGCTGGCGACTTAAGCCGTGGGCAAACTGAGTTTTGGCTAAAGTATCTACTCTCGAGTCAATCGGCTGTGATGTGGATGTGTGTGCTGTTTTTCCTGGCCACCATCCTGTATTGGATTGGTTTATTACGCCAATCGGCCACCGCACTGAGTATTGCTTCGGGCTTAACATGGGCTGCGGCTGGCGCAGCGATGATTTCAAAACTGGTTCGCTGGTATGAAAGCTATTTAATCGGAGCCGATGTCGGACATATTCCGGTCTCCAATTTATATGAGGTCTTCATTCTATTTTGTTTGATGACGGCTTTAATGTATCTGTATTACGAAGCGCAATTTGCCGCCAAAACCATGGGTGCGTTTGTGCTGTTGATCATTTCTGCGGCAGTGGGTTTTATTATTTGGTACTCACTCGATCGTCAAGCGCATGAGATTCAACCTTTGATTCCTGCACTGCAATCGTGGTGGATGAAAATCCACGTCCCTGCTAACTTTGTCGGTTATGGCAGTTTTGCGATTGCCTCAATGCTAGGTATCGCGCAACTGCTGTCTGCTCGTGGCATTCTCACTAACAAGCTGCCAAGTTACGACACACTGGGCGAAGTGATGTACAAAGCGATTGCCATCGGATTTTTGTTTTTTACGATTGCAACCGTACTCGGTGCGATGTGGGCCGCTGATGCTTGGGGTGGATATTGGAGCTGGGACCCTAAGGAAACTTGGGCGCTGATCGTTTGGCTCAATTATGCCGCATGGTTACACGTTCGATTAATCAAAGGCTGGCGTGGTGATATTTTGGCATGGTGGGCGATTATTGGTCTTTTTGTTACGACCTTTGCCTTTATCGGCGTTAATATGTTTTTATCTGGGCTGCATTCTTACGGCGGGCTCTAAACTACAACAGATAAAAAGCCGCTCATCCTTTGAGCGGCTTTTTTTATTGCACTGCAACCATGACAAGGTCTTGAATGAAGAAACATCCTGCGAGGTCATCATGGAAAGCACTTTTTACGAAAAAACCGCCGCTGGCATTAGCGAAATCAGCACGCGCAGCCAGCAGCTCAATTTTAAAGAGCGGCAACTGCTGATTTTAATTGATGGCAAGATTAGCGTTGCGGCACTCACCCAGCTCATGCCATTGCCCGATTTATTACTCCGGTTAGAAAAACTACAAATGGCAGGGATGATTAAACTGTCCACAGCCCAAGTAGAAAAAACCAGCACATCTATAGCAAAATCTTTACAGCCTAACGAAGGTATCTTACAACAAGATACTTAACCAATAGCAAGTTGTCATTTTACAACACTTATTCAGCGCTAATTCAAGCAAAAGTCCATTTGGATTTCGTTACAAACAATAAAAATACGCGCTTAAAAATGCGGCTCAAAACCGTGCAATTAAGGCAATTCAAGCCATCAGCAAGCGAAATTAAGCACTTAAAACCATGTCATCAGCGGCAGCCTGTAATATATATTTACAAGCAACAGGGCGTATCCCCGATACCATTAGGAACTAATTATATGTAAGCTAGCAAAAAGGCATGCAGGGGTAGTAATGAATCACAATTCGATTTTCAGCAAAACAGACGCAGGCTTTAGCGAAGTGAAAACTCGCAGCCAGGGTTTTCCAATTCGTTTGCGACAACTATTAATTATGATTGATGGCCAAAAATGCGTAGCAGAGCTACTCGCATTACAGCCCGATATCAATGAATTAAATAAACAATTACAGCAATTAATGGATTTACAGCTGATTGTTGAGCAAACCGGCTATGCCAGCAGCGCAGCACCACTGCCACCACCCATCGCAGTCAAACCGATTACAGCGGCGCCAGCACAACAGCGCGTGTTACCTAGCACCAATTCTCGCCAAAAAATCCGGCGCATCATGCATATGACTGACCAAGCTTATTTATCCAATAAACTCGAATTTATGTTGAGTGATGTATTTGATGCCATGACCAGTTATGACGAGCTGCAGTTCTGTATTGATCGCTGGCAAAAGGCGCTCAAAGAGGCCGGCCACAGTGATATGGCCGATGCCTATTTGTATCAAGTTAAAGCAGTGATGGCGAGCTAATCAGTGTCGCCACTAAAGCCTGCTGCAAAGGCAGCCAGTCGGGTGCTTGATCGCTTTGTACGATCACCTCAAAACGGCTGTCTCGCCGATAGGCTGCTGGCGCAGCGCTAGTCATACTGTCCACCCAGTCAAAGCGATACCAATCGCGCTCAGTATGAAAAATCCCTTTAGCGCGAGTCAGTCCTTGCAAATTTAAATCGCTGTTTTGCGACAATGCTGTCAATAAATCGGCGACCTTGCTACTACTAAACACCACTTCAGGTGGAAAAATCCAGCCACAGCTATGCGAGCCTAAACTCGACTGCATTTTACAAATAGGCCAGCTGCTCGTATCGGCATCACCAGAATCAGTCGATTTACTCGCCAGCGTAGAATGCGTTTGTCGGCTCGGCGAATACGCACCCAATTGCACATTAGCGCTATGATTGAGTGCAGGCCAACGCTCAGGATGCAGCTCTAAATCGAGCAAACTTAAATCAAACTGCCCATTAATGGCTCGTGTAATAGCTAATTTAGGTGGAAAAAACGCCGCACCCATCGCTTCAGCTCGCAAAATTTGCTCTTCATCCGCCACGTCGCACTTATTAATCACCAAGACATCGGCCAATTGCAGCTGATCACGCCAAGTTTCATGCGAGTAATAACGCGAGTCTTCCATTTGCCGAGGGTCTAGTAAGCTCACCACTGCTCGTACTTCAAAGGCGCTGGCCAGCATTGGATCACGCAGCAAATCAATAATACCCGCAGGGTGTCCCAAGCCAGAGGGCTCAATCAATAGGCGATCGGGACGTATACCCCGCGCCAACTTACCCAATGTCACCCGCAGCATCGGGCTGGTGGTGCAGCAAATACAGCCGCCAGGTACTTCAGCGACTTGCAAGCCATCACCAGCGCTCGACAAGGTCGCGCCATCAATCCCTACCTCACCAAATTCATTGACGACAATCGCCCAATATTCATCGGCCGGCTTTTGTGCGAGCAAATTCATCAATGCTGTAGTTTTACCAACCCCTAAAAAGCCGGTAATTAAATTAACGGGGATTACGCTGCTTGTCATGAAATTTATCCATAGGTATATAGCCCAAAGCCATTCTGTACATTACTCAGAATGAAATACTTAACCTTTCGTTGGCTCTGGTTTATGTTCACGCTTTTTTGAATCGTCAGTATGCAAGATACTCATTGCAGCACCGGTTTCGCCAACCACGATCTTTGGGATCACTAGCAAAGATTTATTAATGGCATCATCGATCAAGTCTTGCTCTTCACGCCGTGGTGGCTTGAGCACAAAATTGGCCACTTCATTTTTATTACCGGGGTGACCGATCCCTAAGCGCAAACGCCAAAAATCCGCGGTCGATAGATGAGACTGAATGTCTTTTAAGCCATTATGTCCGCCATTACCACCGCCTTTTTTAAGCTTCACGACGCCAGGCGCGATGTCGAGCTCATCGTGGACGACTAAAATTTCATCGGGCATGATTTTATAAAATTGCGCCAATGCCACCACCGCCAAACCGCTGCGATTCATAAAAGTTTGTGGCTGCAATAACCAAACATCGTGATTAGCGATTTTAACTTTGCCGCACAAGCCATGAAATTTGCTGTCATGGCGTAAAAAAATCTGTCCATCACGTGCTAAAAGATCCAGCAACCAAAATCCGGCATTATGTCGCGTTGCCGCGTATTCACCACCTGGATTACCCAAACCTACGATTAACTTAATCGCCATCTTATTTTCCCCAGTCGAGTACACAATCACTACCAGACTCAGTACACCAATCAATCTTGAGTAGACATAAAAAAACCCGCTGAATCAGCGGGTTTGATGAACTGCGAAGGTTAAATTAACCTTTAGCGCCGTTCAACATAGAAACGGCCAAGTCAGCACCGCGTAATAGCGATACCAATTGAACGCCTTCTGGCAATGCGATGTCAGATAAGTGAACTGACAAGTTACCAACCGCCAATTTAGACTGGTCAACAGTAATGAATTCTGGCAGTTTCGAAGCAACGCAACGAACCATAACTTCTTTCAATACATTGCTGATCGCGCCGCCTTGCATCTTAACGCCGAGGCAAGCATCGCCATCAACGAAGTGCAATGGAACGCGCAATTCAACAACAGACTCAGCGCTAACGCGTTGGAAGTCGATATGTTGAACTTGTTGTTTGAACGGATGGTATTGAACAGCACGAACCAAAACTTGTTCCGCAGCACCATCATCGATCGACAATTGGATCAATGCAGTGTGGAATTTTTCGTCTTGCAGCGTGTAGTACATGCTGTTGTGATCCAAGTTGATCGCAACGGCTTCAGCAGAACCACCGTAAACGATACCTGGCAATTGACCGGCTTTACGCAGGCGGCGGCTCGCACCAGTGCCCTGCTTTGCGCGGCTTGTAGCTTTTAATTCAAAAGTCATTGTCATACTCCAGTACAGATAAAAACATCAGCCCCCCGCGACCAGAGAAGCTGATGATTCGAGGGAAAACCCCTCTGAATTCTTACGGGTTTACTGAGGTAAACCCGATTGTGCATCAATCAACGAATAAACTAGAAACCGACTCTTCGTTATTGATACGGCGCATCGTTTCGGCCAGCAAACCAGCAATCGACACCACACGAACACGGCCGCTTGCTTGGCCCAATTCGCTCACTGGAATCGTGTCAGTAACGACCACTTCATCCAATTCAGATTGCATGATGCGATCGACTGCAGCACCAGAGAACACCGCATGCGTGGCATAGGCCATTACGCGGTTAGCACCGAATTTTTTCAATGCTTCAGCGGCTTTACACAGCGTATTGGCGGTATCAATCATGTCGTCGATAATCACGCAATCACGGCCTTTTACATCACCGATGATGTGCATCACTTCAGCCACATTGGCTTTCGGGCGACGCTTATCGATAATCGCCATATCAACGCCAAGTTGTTTGGCCATTGCGCGAGCGCGCAATACACCACCAACGTCGGGCGATACAATCATCAGGTTTTCGTAATTTTTAGCGCGGATATCGGCCAGTAATACCGGAGTGGAATAAATATTATCCACCGGGATATCAAAAAAGCCTTGAATTTGGTCGGCATGGACATCAACCGTCAATACGCGATCAACACCAGCGACTTGCAACATATTGGCAATCACTTTGGCCGAAATCGGTACCCGCGCAGAGCGTGGGCGGCGATCTTGGCGAGCATAACCAAAATACGGAATCGCTGCTGTAATCCGACCTGCTGAAGCACGTTTTAGCGCATCCACCATCAACATCATTTCCATGATGTTGTCGTTTGTCGGTACACAAGTTGATTGCAAAACAAACACATCACGACCGCGAACGTTTTCGAGTAGCTCAACAGTGACTTCGCCATCAGAAAAACGGCCAACAGTGGCGCGCCCCAATGAGATATCCAGATGATTTACTACACGTTCAGCAAGGCGAGGGTTAGCGTTGCCGGTAAATACCATGAGGCTGTCGTAAGCCATTTCCAAATCCTGAAAAAACGAAAAGCGTGTAATTGATATAATTACACGCTTTCTTTTTATAGGTGGCAGGGGAAGAAGGATTCGAACCTTCGCATGCTGGAATCAAAATCCAGTGCCTTAACCAACTTGGCGACTCCCCTAGCGATTTTTTGCTAATTTACTACTTAGCGTACTCGTATAACGGATGACGATTTAACGTCTGCACTGCAAATCCGTTGATACTTTCAAGAAGGCCGCATAATACAGTATTTGCAGCAGCTTGTGAAGGCATTTCTACAAATATACAGCTACCCGATCCGGTCATTCTGGCATCACCAAACTGCTTTAATATATTCAGCTGTTCAGCGATCTCGGGGTATTTTCGCACTGCACACGCTTGCAAATCATTACGTGTGGCCGCGCCTTCAAGGTCGCCAACTTTAATAGAGGGGCTGTTTCTTGTCAAGAGAGGGTCTTTAAAAATTTCGGGGGTAGAAACATGTACCTGAGGATGCAAAACCACGTAATAACGTTGCGGCGTTTCAATCGCCGTCATGATTTCACCAATGCCTTCGACAAAAGCATTTTGCCCAAAAATAAAAAACGGTACATCCGCCCCCAAGCTCAAACCCAGCGCCATCAAATCATCGCGCGAATGCTGCAATTGCCACAACTGGTTTAAAGCCAATAATACCGTTGCCGCATCCGAGCTACCGCCACCAACGCCACCGCCCATAGGCAAACGCTTATCAACCCGAATATCGACCCCCAAGTCTGAGCCTTTGGGCTGCAATAAGCGCGCGGCACGTACTGTTAAATCTAATTCAGCAGGCACGCCTGGCAAAGGATTATGGTGAACAATTTGTCCATCTTGGCGTAGTCGTAACCAGATCGTATCGTGCATATCAATCAGCTGAAATACCGACTGCAGTAAATGATAGCCATCCTGACGACGGCCAACGATATGTAAAAATAAATTTAATTTAGCCGGAGCAGGAAAGGCCGCAAAGCCCTGCTCATCAACCATAGGGGTAAAACTCATGGCGCAGCATGACTCCATTCATTAATTAACACTAAAACGCGCAAATCATCACGACTAAGCTCAACGCGATATGGCAACTCTCCATCGCGATAATCACTGGCGCGAATCAACCAGCCCGATTGCTCAAAATCATCGGCACCACGCGTAAAGGGCTGTTTTGGATCGGGTTGTCCACGCAACCACCAGCGCATTCCGGCAACGGGTAATACTAATCCAGTTACCTGCTCCAACAGCGCCTCAGGCTGATCGGCAACATCAATCGTTGCGCCATGCTGCAGTTGTGCGGCAACAATCTCGCCAGCTTGATACTGAATGGTTAATTGGGCCAAGGTATTGCCCAATGGCGACGACAGTGACAACACATCGCGCTGCGGGCTGGCGACCCAATGAAATGCAGCGGTATTGGCTTGATTTTGACTGCGAATATTAACGCGCCCCTGCGCAGCAAATCCCTCGCTAGGCGGTTTTAATGGCGCTTGCACACAAGCGGACAACAATGCCAGCAAAAATAAACTGCCCAGCGAGCGAAAAGGCACCGCCAACGTCAGGTGTTTACATAATCCCGCCAGCACTTATAAGCCCATCTTTTGGCGTAATGCGAGCAAGTTTTCATCATCAGGCTCTAGCAAAATTGCCGCATTAAGCACGCTGATGGCTTGTTTTTTATCGCCTTTTTGCAATAACACTTCGGCATAATGCGCGGCAATTTCCGGATCAGGCAACTGCGCAAAAGCGCGTTTTAATAATTCAGCCGCCTCATTCAAGCGACCTTGCTTAAAGCGCAGCCAACCCATGCTATCGAGCACCACCGGATTATTGGGCTCTTTAGCCATGGCTTGCTCAAGGTAGGTATTGGCTTCTGAATAACGATCCGTGCGGTTTGCAAGTATATACCCAAGGGCATTAAGGCCATGCACATGTCCAGGACTTAGCTGCAAATAGCGGCGTAAATCAGCCTCTGCAGCAGGAATATCGCCGACTAAATCCAGATATAAAGAGCGATCATAATAGAGCTCAGCCGAATTAGGATGACGTTTAATCGCCGCGCTCATTACTGCAACCGCTTGCGTTAGATTTTTACGCTCACGCCAAACTTGCGCTTCGATTTGCGCTTTATTAATTTGTTGATTCAATGACTCAACAGGCAACGCTGCCAACGCGGCATCTGCTGATTTTTGTTCACCCTGTCGCGCATACAACCGTGGTAAACGCGCCTGCGCACGCTCAGCTTGCGCATCGTTCACTTGCAAATACCATTGCACCGCATCACGATCTCGGCGTTGCTGCTCGGCAATTTGCCCTAAATACATCGCCAATTGCGGCGCAATTTTGGAATTTAACGCCACCGCTTGCTCAAGATAACGCTGCGCTCGCGCTAAATCATGCAACTCAAGCGCAATCAAACCCGCACCAATCAAAGCCTCGATTTGCTGCGGATCACGATTTAAAACCGCCTCATATTGCTGCTGCGCCGCAGGATAGTTTTGCTCTTCGGCCATATTGCGCGCTTGCGCTAGAGTAATCGCCGTCGACATCGGATTGGCTTTCGCTGCGTCTTGTAATAATTTAGTCAGCGCCGGGTCTTTCTTACCTGATAGCAATTGCGCCTTATACAAAATCGCTGGCTCCCACGATGCGCGTAAGCTCAATGCCACATCCAACTCGGCCAAAGCCCGTGGATCATCCGCCGCATTGCTATACGCCACCGCACGCGCAAAACGCGCCTCAGGCATGGTTAAAAATCCGTCGCTCAATTGCTCGGTCACCGTAACCACGGCGGCGCGATCGCTGTTTTTATCCCACAACTGGTGCATTTGCATAAAAAACGGCGCCATTTCTGACGATTTGGCATTGAGCAGCACGCGTAAATGCGGCTCAACTTGATCGATGCGTTTACTGCGAATCAATAAGCTCACCAAAATTTGTCGGGCCTGAATCGAATTAGGCGCGCCGGCCACCCACAATAATGCGGCCTCTTGCGCCACCACCAATTGCCCGGCGGACAAAGCCAATTGCGTTGCGCGCTGAGCCGTGCGTGGATCTTGCGTGCGCTGCGCCAAATCCAACCAAGCTTGCGCCGCCAACGCCGAATTGCCGCGCTGAGCGGCGATATCGCCGACCAAAAAGCGCATCATTAATTCGTCGCTCAGCTCAATTTTGGGCAAAATACTCGGATCAAAGCCGTCTAATTTTTCCACCTCGGAAGCCGACTCAGCCGTTGCCGCAGTGCGACTGGCATCCGCTGACTGATTTACAGGCGTCAGCGCCGCGCATCCTGACAAGCCGGCAAGGAAAACCGCAATCAATGAATAAGAGCGCAAGGACATAGTCAGTTCCAAGATTTGAAAGTTTAAGACGCGATATTAGGTAAACTGGGGGCGAAAGTCCAAACTCGCAAGTACAGCACACCGCTATACCGCATAGATTCGCTTTAATCGAGCCCACACCATGCCAGAATTACCCGAAGTAGAAACCACTCGCCGTGGTATTCACGATCATTTACTCAATGCCAAAGTCAGCGAACTCATCGTTCGCAATGGCCGTTTACGCTGGCCTGTTCCCGCTGATTTAGCCAGCCTGATTGGTGGCCAGACTATTAACAGCATAGGCCGCCGTGCCAAATATTTGCTACTGGGATTTAAGCATGGCACGCTGATTATTCATTTGGGCATGTCAGGTAGCTTACGCATTCTCACCGAAGCGTATCCAGCAGAAAAACACGATCATATTGATCTGATTTTAGATAACGGCAAAAGACTAAGGTATCACGATCCACGTCGCTTTGGCTCTTGGTTGTGGTGCGATACCCCAATAGATGAGCATTCATTGCTCAAATCACTCGGCCCAGAGCCGCTCTCTGACGCCTTTGATGCGCTGGCTTTACAGCAAAAAATCGGTCAACGCCGCACCGCCATCAAGCAACTGATCATGGACAATCATGTCGTCGTTGGCGTTGGCAATATCTATGCTTCCGAATCGCTGTTTCGCGCCAAAATCCACCCTACGCGCCCCGGGCAAAGTTTAAGCACTGCGGAACGATTACGCTTAGTCGCTGCCATAAAAGAAACACTTCATGCAGCGATTGCTGCAGGCGGCAGCACTTTAAAGGATTATGTCGATAGTGAGGGTAATCATGGCTATTTCATGCTCAATAGCTATGTCTATGGTCGAACTGGCGAGCCGTGTCGACTTTGCGGCAGTCTGATCAACACGCTGCGCCAAGGCCAACGCGCCACGTTTTATTGCAACAACTGCCAGCTTTAATAAACCTCTGGTAAGTCACGCCCAGCAATTCTAATATATTAAAGCGGGACCAACCCGCTGAGCACGCGTTTTCACGCAAGGGGACAGTATGAGTACCGACGATCTACAGCCTGTAGCTGCCAACGACCATTTAGTCGCTGACTTTCAAGCCTATAGTGCTTGGCGTGGTCATTTAAGCCAATCGATTGCGCAATTATCGCGCTGGTTAAACGAGCAAGACCTCAATGATTCGCAAACCACACTCCGAATTCAAGGACTGCTCGAGCGCTTAAAAGAAGACAAACTCAATATTGCCTTTGTGGCTGAATTCTCGCGTGGTAAATCCGAGCTGATCAACGCTATCTTTTTTGCCCACTATGGCAAGCGGATTTTGCCCTCATCAGCCGGGCGCACCACCATGTGCCCGACTGAACTGTTATTTGATGCTGGCCGAATTCCGAGCTTGCAATTGCTACCGATCGAAACCCGCGGCAATAACGTCACCACCGTTGAATATCGTCGCTACCCCGATGAATGGCATAGCATTGCCCTCGATATTGACGACGCCGACTCGATGCAAGAAGCCTTTAAAGAAATCGGCCGCACACAGCGCGTCAGCGTTGAAACCGCCAAGCGCTTTGGACTTTACGACGAAAGCGATCCCGATCAAGTCGTGGCGCTCGACGTACATGGCGAAGTTGAAATCCCCTGCTGGCGCCATGCCATGATTAACTTCCCGCATCCCTTGCTGGAACAAGGCTTGGTGATTCTGGATACGCCCGGCTTAAACGCCATCGGTACCGAGCCTGAACTCACGCTCAATTTGCTACCCAACGCGCACGCGATTTTATTTATTTTGGCCGCCGACACCGGCGTAACCAAGTCGGATATCGAAGTCTGGCGCAATCACATTGTTCGCAATCAAAGCGGCAAACGCGGCCGCTTAGTCGTGCTCAATAAAATCGACGGCCTGTGGGATGATTTACGCACCAGTGCTGAAATCGACGCCGAAATTGCCAAACAAGTTAAAACCACCGCTGAATTATTGGCGATGCCAAGCAGCCAGGTTTACCCGGTTTCGGCACAAAAAGCCTTGCTGGCCAAAGTACAAAACGACGATGCGCTATTGCAAAAATCCTGCTTAAGCGTGCTTGAACGCGCGCTATCGGATGATCTCCTGCCCGGCAAGCAAGACATCGTTCGCGATGCCACCCAAACCGAAGTCGAAGACCTAGTCTCGGCGATTCGTTCTATTTTGCAAGCGCGCCAAGACGGTGTCCAAGAGCAACTGGCCGAATTAACCGGTTTACGCGGTAAAAACCAAGACGTCATTGCACAAATGATGGTGAAAGTCAGCGAAGACAAAAAACACTTTGAACAAGGCTTGGTGCGCTTTCAAGCGCTACGCTCGGTCTTTAGCCAGCAAACCAATAAGCTGTTTTCGCTACTGGGTAAAGAAGCGCTCAAAGCCGAAATCGAACGCATCCGCGACCAAATGGACCGTAGCTTGTTCTCGTTTGGCGAAGGCGGTTTACGCTCGACGATGGATAATTTCTTTATTGACGTAAACGGCTCGATTGCCAAATCGGCCGAACAAGTTGCCGAAATCCAAGCGATGATGGCGGCGATGTATAAAAAATTCAGCGAAGAGCACGGTCTTGGCCAAGTGACGCCACCGCCGTTTTCAACGCTGAAATACCACAAAGAACTCGCCCGTTTAGAAAAATCATTCCGCGAGCATTTCAATACCATTGGCAAATTACTCACCACCAGCCAAGGGCGTTTAACGCGCAAATTCTTTGAAACCGTCGCCAGCCGCGTGGTCTACGTATTTGAAGTCGCCAACCGCGACGTTGAAAACTGGCTCAAAGCGGTGATGGCGCCAATGGAAACGCAGGTGCGCGAACATCAATTGCAACTGCGCCGTCGCCTTGAAAGCATTAAACGCATTCACAACGCCACCACCACGCTGGAAGATCGCATCCAAGAATTGGAAGAAATGAACCGCCAGCTCACCGAACAAATCACCGAGCTGAACGGCAAATTGCGCCAAGTCTACGGCGCGCTACAAGCCGAAATGCAAGTGTTCGCCGCTAAAGCCGCATAAGTTTTTAACGCCCAAGCAAAACGCAGCCAATCGGCTGCGTTTTTTATTGCCGCTAGGTATTGCTCGCTAAGGCAAATCAATAAAGACCTAGACGCCTATACCTAATAATGACGGGAGCTATTCAGATGACGTATCCATCGGTTTAAGTGCGCGGAACGTTGTTGTCAGTCACCTCCGCAACACTAGCACCGGTACGGATACGGATACGGATACGGATACGGATACGGATACGGATACGATTTTGATGCCTCTTCCGATTGATACTGCAAAATGGTTAATAAATAAGAAATAACTTGTATTTTCGTTTTGTATATTTGTATTATTGGTTTCAAATTTTGCAACCCATTAAACTACCAACCTGAAATCATGAAAACAACAATCTGTGTGACATTATCCTTATTGGCGCTAATTGGGTGCGCATCGAAACAGCCAAACTATATCAATCCCGCATATAAGGCGCAAATTAACTCTTTAAATATTAAACTAGAAACTCAAACTAAACTGCCGATTAACATAACAAAATCAGCCAAAGGTTATACACCACAAATTACGCAAAACGATAAAATATATGTAGCCTATATGCTCAAAGAGCATTTGGAAGAGCTTAGAAAAGAATTTCCTGGAAATATCGATACAGAATTAAAATTATTCGAGTCAAAGCTTAGCTCAGAATCAAAATACAATCTTGAAATTACCCCTGTCAATGAACTGGTTGCCAACTGCAGTCCTAAATGCTGGGTACGCGTCGACTATTCATTAAAACTAACCGATATAACTAACCAACAACTTATTTGGTCGAGTACTTCATACTCATTGAACACCTATGAAACGACAAAATCAAATGAAAAATTACGAAAAGATGAAATTATAAAAATTTATTCCGCCCCTATTTTCGCCAAAAGGATAGTTGAATCTATGCAAAAAGATGGTCTTTTTAAAAAATAAAATCGAGTGCATGCACAAAGCTTTATTTGCGCACACAGACTTCGTAGTAATCACGATAGAGGATAGCGAAATCAGATACTTCCCCGCCTCCCTCTGATATTGAATTGCAATAATTACATATGTGCGATTTAGCTGCGCTAATCGCACGTACTCCAGCGAATAATTGCGCGTTGGGTCTTGCCACAACAACTGCACCACCCGCATCAAACGCCGCGAATAATCATCCCGAGTTCGGCTTTTATTCATCACACCTCCAAGCGCAAAGTCTAGGGTCTGTTGGCGTTTGGTTTGCCAACCGCGTTTGCGCGGATTTTGGCCTGAAGCAAGGCACGAAGCGCGCAGCGTAGTCATTCTACGCCAGCGCTTTGTAACGCAGCATCAGGCCAAAAGCCGCCAAACCCAAAGGGCTGGGCGCTTTTCGCGGAGACTCAGCGCTGTAGCAAGCTCACATAGAATGCTATGCGTCGCTTACAACGCCTTGATTCGCCGCGAAAAGCGCTCCAGCGCGGCGGGAAACCAATCATCAACAGATCCTAGGCAAAAGCCGTTGATTTAGGTTGCGAAGTTTGCCAACAGATGACAAATAAATATTGCGATTTAGGGTATGCATTTGCATAATTCATATCCTTACAAAAAACAGTAGAATTTTTCAATTATGTTACGCAATTTGTCATTACTTGGATTGGTCGTTTTAATGAGTGGCTGCTCAACCTATACCGTGCAACGATATTCAGTGAAAGCTGACAATGTGGTTGCTTACCGCGATAGCCAAAAAAAATTCAACGTTGCGCCATTTAGCGCCAAACAAGCCGCGCAAACCGAAATCATGTGCCGTGGTGTCGGCCCAATTAAAACGCCAGACAATCAAACTTTTGCTGACTACGTGAGCGGCGCAGTCAAAGACGAATTGAAACTTGCTGGCGCGTATGACGCACAATCGCCTCTAGTACTGAGCGGCGTACTCGACGAAGTGAAATTTGATTCAATGGCTGGCTTGTGGACTTTGTCGCTCACCATGTCGTCGAGCAACGGTAACTCGGCCACCAAGCAAGAACTCTACAAATACACCACCAGTTTTTACGGCGAAACCGCCTGCAATCAAACGGCACAAGCCTTTATGCCTGCAGTACAAAATCTACTCGCTCAATTTGCAAACGACGCCAAGCTAAAATAATTACTCAAGGGTATATTCATCTAGCCACTATTAAATAATACTGCTAAAAATATACCCATTGGTTTAAGCAAAAACAGTAGCATCGTGCGGGTTAGCCTTTAAGCCAAACCCGCCAAAATCGTTGAAAATCCAAATCTAATTACACGCGAATCACGCCCCCACACCGCTAAGCGGCGAAACGCTGCCCCAAAGCGACGCAGCGAGAAAACCAATTATGTCTTCACCCCTGACTTTAAGCACCGAACGTCTTATTTTGCGCCAATGGCAGATCAGTGATGCCGAGCCATTTGCTCAAATGAGTGCCGACCCCAAAGTGATGAACATGCTATTAGGGCCGATAGATGCTCAGGCCAGTGCGGCAATGCAGCAAAAAATCATGGCGCAGATTCTCGAAAATGGCTGGGGATTCTGGGCGCTAGCGCTCAAAGAAACCCAAGAGTTTATTGGTTTTACCGGCTTAAACAGGCCAAACGCTGAACTGCCGTTTTCTCCATGCGTAGAAATTGGCTGGCGGCTGGCTTTTGCCCATTGGGGCAAAGGCTATGCCACCGAGGCCGCAAAGGCGGCATTGGCCTTTGGTTTTAACCATCTAAAACTAACAGAGATTGTGGCTTTTACCGCGCTGAGCAACCATCCCTCCCAAGCCGTTATGCAAAGGCTGGGCATGCAGCGCGAGCCGCAAAACTTTATGCACCCCAAAGTTCCCGCAGGGCATCCATTGCAAGCACATTGTCTTTACCGTTTAAGCCAGTCGGCTTGGCGTCGCGAAGGATAAAATCACCGACAGCATTGCACCGCCTTGCGAGCCAGCACCCCGAATACGCGGCTAATCGAGCTTCTGCCGTGGCGCAAAGAGCGCCAGCATGCCTGCCAAAATCGCCATGCCCAACATCACGCCCAAAAATCGGTGCACGCCGTAACGATCATTAAGCAGCGCCGCCGAATCATGCACACTCACCATTAACAAACCCACCGCAAATTGCGCGCCCATATACGACGAATCGGCATTACTATCTTGCAAGATTTTGCCCACCGTCGTGCCGACTAAAGTCAGTAGCATTAATAAGGCATAAGACGAAAAATACACGCAAATATAATTAAACCCCATGCCCAGCAACGCCCCAAAAAAACATCCTAGCGCCCGATAAATAATTTTTTTCATCGAAGCCGTAGGCAAATCACTAGACGCCACCCGTGGCTGATTGGACACCGCCAAAATACTCACTGCCGCCTGAATAAAAATCAATTGCCCGCCCAACAACACCAATAACGGCGTTAGCGCAATGGCCCCGCCCGCCAATAGCGCAAAAGGCAGATATTGTTGATGATCTGAATAAAGCGGCGCTGGTGTTGGGGATAAAGGTAAATGAGGAATTGGATGCGAAATGGGCATTGCGCGATTTTTAGTTGCCAATTGCAATACCGCCGAAACAAAAATCGTCGACAACGACCCGACCATCACATCGGCAGCACGCATCAAGCCAATCTGCAAAATATCTTGCTGTGGCTCAGCAAATGCGTAGCCCACAATTAAAGTAAACGTTAGGCCAAAAAATAGCACCGCATAATTATATTGATCAGAAACCACATTGGCATAATAAGCCGATGCGCTACTCACAATAAAAAAGATCAGACAAACGCTGAATACATTTAATTCGCGTTGAAATAACAATACCAAGACAACGCCACACGCTCCGCCCAATAAAGTACCGGCAATCCTTAATAAACCACGACTTAAAGTTTGTTTAAAAAAAGGCCGCATCACCACATAAGCGCTAAAAGCCGCCCACATTGAATATTCAAAATTAAATAAATAAGTAATATAAATCGCCAGCGCCACCGAACACACCGACGCGGCCACATCCAATAATGAAATCCCATTGTTTTTTATATTGAGCCAAGCCTGATTTAAATCCGCACGAATTGTTTTTAATTGATTTAAAAATGAACATTGCATGCGCATTTCCTTAGAAAAAACCTAGCGCCCGACAAACAACACCGACATCAATCACCCAAACAAACCATTGTAGGCCATGGCGTGGCACGAAATACGCAACAAAAACCTGCTGGCGTAGGCAAAAACCATCAACCATCACCCCAGCGATGTTGTTGCTCCGAGGGTGTGAAAATCCCACATGGACTTGCGTACCCAATCCGATGAATTCAGCACCGCGAAAATCAATCAGCACCGAACCCGCGTGCGCAAATCAAAGATTTGCACACCCTACCTAGGTATTTAATTACAGCCATTTAAAAACAAGAGCTAGCTAACAATACATCAGCTACCCGCACCGCGAAATGCGCATCACAATCCACGCTGCGCCGCCGCAAACAAAACCGCCGAGGTTAATCTGGCGGTTGTTGAATCGCGGTAAACGTTGGCTGCGCATGCTTAGCCCAAACCATGATGCTACACGGTGATAAAATGCCAAATAGATAATTTGAATCTACTAAAAACAAACCGTGTAAAGGGGAAGACATGAAGAAACTTCACATTGCAATCTCGACTGAAAAAATCGAAGAAACGATCCAAGATTACTCCCTGCGTTTTAATGCGCCACCTTGCTTAGTCATTCCTGGTGAATACGCGCTCTGGAGAACCGAAACGCTCAATATCTCAATCCGCCAAGACATCACACGCGCTCCAGGCTCACTGAGGCACTTAGGCTGGGAAGATCCCAACGCCACTGAATTCACGATGGACACCGATGTGAATGGCATTGTTTGGGAGCGATTTGCGAGTCTGCACCAAGCGAATGAAATTAATGAAACATGGCCAGACACCAATTACCAGCCATAAAAAACTTTGGGGCGCAGCTGCATAAAAAACCACCGGAATTGATCGGGCGGGTTTGTTTGATGCATCAGCATTGCAGGGTGTGAAAATTCCGCAGGGATTTGCGCACCTAATGCGATGAATTCAACATAGAGAAAACCAATCAGCACCGAACCCGCGTGAGCAAATCAAAGATTTGCACACCCTACCTAGGTATTTAAATACAGTTATTTAAAAACAAGGTCTAGCTAACAATACACCCTCCGCGCGGCGCAATGCGCTTCGCTTATTGTCGCCCTACAGAAGCATTGCGACGTACGCGATTAATGATGTATCTCGATCTAGCCTTTGAACAGCAAAGCTTTGCTGGCAATACATCTTAATATCGTCTTGATCGTCGGTCAGGGGCTGCTCATCCCCTGTATCAAGCCGAGCGAGGAACAAGCGGGGCGGGGTTTTTGCGCTCATTGTTTGAGGCCGCAGGCCGAGTTTTGATCGCAACCGCCTCGATTGTCCACAGCGAGGGCACCGACGCAGTCGGCGCAGATACCGGGGGCTGCTTTGGGTTGTTAGGGGGTTTGCAGAAGCAAAGCCCCTAACCTGCCAGCGCGGCGGAACGCGCACCAAAAACCGACGCGGCGCAGCCGCATAAAAGACAAAACCGCCGGGGTTAATCGGGCGGTTGTTTGGTTTGATACATAATGCGGCGCACTACGCTTCGCTTTGAGTGCGCCCTACTTGCCACTCTCTATTTAAGCAACTTTAAAAACTCAAACGACATTTTTTTATCTAAATAATCAGATTGCCTTGATTTTCGATAATCTTCATTCATAAAATCTAACGCACTCCTTATTAAGCCTATTCCATTAAATTCAACAGGCTCAAAACATTCCGAATCACTTGGTGGATATTTCTTTTCAGCGGCTAAAACAGCATCCAACGATCTATTGATCATTTTCTCTACATCTATTAATTTCTTATATCCAAATTTATTTAACTCCTCCAATAAATCAGCAACCGAATCCATAGAGATCTCCTCTCTATCAGGAAACCTCCAAGATATATACCCCATTAGGCTATCAAGATTAACCTCTGCCTCCAGTGACAAATCATGGTTAATAATAATAGATTCTCTTATTTTTTCTTGATATTTAATTCTTTCATTATTAATTCTTTCAAACTGATCATCTGCAGTCTCAAACAAACCTGAAAGCGCGTGTAGCTTTCGCTTTAACTCATTGGGAATATCTTCTTCATGCTTATAAGACAAATGATGAGCAACAATTGCCCAAGCATCTTGAAGAATTGTCCGAATTTGGATCTCACAATTCATACCCATCAAATCGTCGTATCGTGCTCCAGCATGCAGTTCTTTTAAACTAACAATATAGTGAAGAGCACCATAACCAAATTTTTCTACACCTTGATCACTAACTTTATCTACTTTTTCATGGATTTCAAACTCTTCTTCAACTAGCCTTTCCAAATTAATCCTGTCAGATGCGTACAAATAGACAATTCTTACACCTGAAAAATCTGTAATTTCTTCAAATGGATTTTTGTATGTTTTCCGTTCAATTTTTTCACAAAAACTCGTTAACGTTTTCGCTCTTGAAGTCAAATGTCCAATTTCAACACCTAACAATTTTATTTTCCGCTCAAGAATATATTTAACTTCGTCGCAAAGTCGTTGATGAATTGGAAGCTTTTCGTAAAAGCAACGAATCATTTCAGGTCTATCTTTCCATACTCTATTTAATGAGCTATCCAATTTTATATTCCTACATTTTGAGATTAGTAATACATAAATACACATCTGCGCAACTATGCATTTAGCTCGTAAAAGGTACTCAAAGCAAACCCAAAGCGCATGCTGAAAACTAATAAGGCGCAACGCCACAGCATTGCGCCAATCTCATCACTCCACCATCAACGCCACAAGCGCCGCTGCAACATCATCCGCACTCACGCCTTCGGCCAAGGCCACTGGCGCGTCAGGCAAGGCGGCGATGCCTTCTTTTTTCAAGCGACCAACCCATTGCCCCGCGTCTTTGCCTGAGGCAAAGCCGGAACTCGTCAATAGCAAACGCCCGGCGGCATCGCTGAAGTTGAAGTAGAACTGGCCGTCTTCAAGGCGGAATTGCTTGAACGTTGGCAAGGCGATTTTGACGGCTTTTTCTTTGACTGCCGGTAGCGCGTTCATTTTGCGCAGGCCGACGGCTTCGCGTACTTGCTTAAGTAGTGGCGCAGCAATCGCGCGCGCTTTGGCGGCACCGATTTGCAGCAATTCTTCGATTTGCTCAGGGTGCGCCATCAGTTCTTGGTATTTCTCGCGCATTGGGCCAACGTGCGCGTCGATCAATTCAACGAGTTGCTTTTTCGCATCGCCCCAGCCCAGACCCGCAACGAGTTGCGCGCGGAAGGCCGCAGCTTGTTCTGGTGTGGCAAACGCCTCGTAAATCGTCACCAAATGGCATTCTGGGTCTTTGGGCTCACCCGGCAATAAGCTGTTGGTGACAATCTTCGCTACGGCGTCTTTGAGCGCTTTAGCGCCGCCTTCAAATAGCGGAATGGTGTTGTCGTACGATTTACTCATTTTGCGACCGTCTAGCCCCGGCAGCGTGGCGACTTGTTCTTCAATGTGTGCTTCGGGCAGCACGAAAAAATCTTTGCCTTGGCCGAATAAGTGATTGAAACGCGCGGCAACGTCGCGAGTCATTTCGATGTGCTGAATTTGATCGCGGCCAACCGGCACTTTATGCGGGTTAAACAGCAAAATATCGGCGGCCATCAAAATCGGGTAGCAGAATAAGCCCATGGTGATGCCCGCATCGGGATCTTCACCGGCTGCTTCGTTGGCGTCGGTTGCGCCTTTGTAGGCGTGGGCGCGGTTCATTTGCCCTTTAGCGGTGACGCAAGTGAGCAGCCAGTTGAGTTCAGTCACTTCAGGCACGTCCGATTGGCGATAGAACGTCACGCGCTCAGGGTCTAGCCCCGCAGCGAGCCAAGTGGCGGCGATTTCAAGGCGCGAGCGCTCAATGCGGGCGGGATCATCGCACTTAATCAGCGCGTGATAATCGGCCATAAAAAAGAAGCAGTCGCTATCGGGCTGTTGACTGGCCACAATCGCCGGGCGAATCGCGCCCACATAATTACCCAAATGCGGTGTACCCGTCGTGGTAATGCCCGTTAAAACACGCAAACTCATCACAAATCCTTTAATCATCACGCAATACAATGGCGGCAAGTCTAGCAGGCGGCGCAGCAAAACCATAGCGTCAGTGCGCTTGCCGCTGCTTTATGCCAAGACGCAGCGAGTGGATGCAACAACTTGGGCTGGCCATGACCGTCAACCGTTATCGCGCTTGGGCTTGCTCTAGCGCAGATTTTGTTGATGCGCTGGTGGATTTTGGTAATTTCAGCGCAGCGCGTTGCGCACAAAGCGCGCTAAGTCGCCGATAATCACAGCACTTATTTCAATTGGACTCGCCACGATGAACGCCACTGCTCACTCTGCCATCACCCTCGAAATTTGCGCCGGTTCGGTGACGTCCTGCCTTGCAGCACAAGAAGGCGGCGCGCAGCGCGTTGAGTTTTGCGACAATTTGCTCGAAGGCGGCACCACGCCATCGTATGGCCAGCTCGCCGCAGCGCGCGATCGCTTATGGATTACTTTGAACGTGATCATCCGCCCACGCGGCGGCGATTTTTTGTATAGCGATTTGGAATTTGAAGTGATGGAGCGCGATGTATTGGCGTGTAAAAAGATAGGGGTGGATGGTATTGTCATCGGCCTATTAACCAGTGATGGCCGCATCGATATACCCCGCACCAAACGCTTGGTTGAACTGGCGGCACCGATGCCAGTGACGTTTCACCGTGCTTTTGATGTGGCTTGCGATCCGGTGCAAGCGCTAGAAGACATCATTAGCGCGGGCTGCGTTCGACTGCTCTCTAGCGGCCAAGCAGCCAGTGCACTCGAAGGTGCGGCTTTACTTCAGCAACTGCAAGCGCAAGCTGGCGACAGATTGATCGTCATGCCGGGCGCTGGCGTGCGTGGCCACAATATCGCCGAACTAGTGGCAGCAACTGGCTGTAATGAGTTTCATAGCTCAGGCCGTGCGCCGTTCCCAAGTGGCATGGTTTACCGTAATCCCAACGTTAAAATGGGCGCGCCGGGGCAAGATGAGTACAGCGTGGTGGAAACCGATCCGCAACTGGTGCGTGAATTACTCAGCAATGCGCAAAATACCGCAGCGCTACGCAATTAATGTCTACAGTTTGACGTAAAACTTTCGCAACTATCTACTTATCCTGCGCATTTGCTGTATGTTGTTATGTATGCCAACTCGCGCAGGATAAATCATGTCTCTTCAAAATAAAGTTGCTTTGATTACGGGCTCAACCAGCGGTATTGGTCTGGGCATTGCGCGCGCTTTAGCCCAGCAAGGCGCGACGATTATTCTCAATGGTTTAGGCGATCCGGCGCAAATTGAATCCATCCGCGCCAATTTAGCCGTCGAATTTGCCACCCCTGTGCATTTTATCGCTGCCGATCTAAGTAAAACCGCGGCAGTGGAAGACTTAATGCAGCAAATCGACGCGCTATGTGGCCGCGTGGATATTTTGGTTAACAATGCCGGTATGCAGTTTGTTAGCCCGATCGAAGACTTCCCGCCCGAAAAATACGATTTAATTATCGCGCTGAATTTATCTGCTGCCTTTCACACCATCCGCCTTGCTGTTCCCGGCATGAAAGCACGCGGTTGGGGGCGCATTATCAATATCGCCTCGGCGCATGCCTTAGTCGCTTCGCCCTATAAATCGGCGTATGTGGCGTCAAAACACGCCGTACTCGGGCTGACTAAAACCGTGGCGCTGGAGCTGGCCGAGCACGGCATTACCGCCAATGCCATTTGCCCCGGCTATGTAATGACGCCGCTGGTGCAGCAACAAATCCCCGATACCGCCAAAGCGCGTGGCATTAGCGAAGCAGCGGTGATTCGCGACGTGTTGCTCGCCGCACAGCCGACCAAACGCTTTGTTGAAGTCGATGAACTGGGCGCCTTAGCCAGTTTTTTATGCAGCGATGGCGCGCGCTCAATCACCGGTACCGCACTGCCGGTCGATGGCGGCTGGACTGCGCATTAATCTGAATCACTGAATCTCTGTTTCAAGCGACTTAGAACGTATGTGTAACAGCCGAACATGCGGATAACACCGAGGAAAAATTATGAGCAAAAAGAAAATCGCGATCACCTGCCAAGGCGGCGGCAGCCAAACCGCTTTTACTGCGGGTGCGCTCAAAGCCTTATACGACAATGGTTTTGCCGAGCACTATGAATTAGTTAGCATTACCGGCACCTCGGGCGGCGCGTTGTGCGCCACGCTGATTTGGTACGCCATACTAAAAAAAGACGCTTACATTCCACAGCGCATGCTCGATTTGTGGGCCGATAATACCGCGCAATCGGATGCCGAATTAAGATTCAATAATTACTTAGTGGACGCGATGCGTAAGGTGAATAGCGGGCAAATGCCGCAATTTAATATCAGCCCCTACTCGCCCTTAATGCAAATGATGAGCAGCATGACCGGCAAGCAATTTCGGCCAAACTTTACCGACTTTCGTTCCTTGCTCGAATCGCATATCGATTTTGCTGAACTCAAAGCCATGGGTGCTAATACCGAAATGCCTGCACTGATTTTGGGTGCGGCCGAAGTGTTAACTGGGCAATTGGCGAAGTTTAATTCCCGCACCGAGGCGATTCGCGTCGAGCATATTTTATCGTCGTGCGCGGTGCCGAATATTTTTGAAGCGGTTGAATTTGATGGCCACGCGTATTGGGATGGTTTGTTTTCTGACAACCCGCCAGTTGATGAAGTGATCAAACCGGTTTACGTTGGCGAAAACAATCTGCCGGATGAAATTTGGGTGATTAAAATCAATCCCAATGGCTGCAAAGAAGTGCCCAAATCCCCTGAGGCGATTAGCGACCGACGCAATGAAATGATCGGCAATATGTCGTTATTTCAGCAGCTCACCAGCATACGCACGCTTAATGAATTACTGCTTAATCAAGCGTTTACTCCGGAGTTTTTAGCCAAAAACGGCGTAACAGAACCGATCAAGCTACCGCGTTGCCTCAGCAGCGACGATATTCGCCCCTACCATATTCCATTTCTGGAGATGTCTGAGGCACTGCAAAGCACTTTAGATTATGAAAGCAAGCTCGATCGCAGCCCCAAAAACATCCAAAAATTAATGCAAGATGGTGAGCAACAAGCACGGCTGTTTTTAGCCGAACGACTGGCTGCGGCCTAAGGCAGCCAGCAGCAAGGCCAGCATGCCGCTGGCCTGTTTTACAGCACCGTCACTCGGCAACCTTGCGCGTCGCTTTGAATGGCTAAGTCAATAATCCGCATGACGTTACGCGCTTGCGCCGCCGTCACTGGATTTTCTCCTAAGCCCAGCAAGGCGTCACGAACCCCGGCGTAATACGCCGCATAATTGCCGGTGGGTAAAGGCAAGGCTTTGACTGAAATTTGATCATTCTGACTTTGAAAATGCTGCGCTTGCCGAGGATCGTCGCCCCAAGCTGCATGCTCAGGCAGCAATCCAGCTTTTAGCCAAGTTTCTTGGGCATCAAGCCCATTCACCGACCATGCGCCTTGTGAGCCTTGCACCAAAAAGCGCGGCGTACCGCCGCTGACCAAGGTGCTCGCCGCCAAAATCGCCCGCATTTTTGGGTAGTGCAAAATCACATGAAAATCGTCTACTGCCAACGCACCACTGCGGCGCAAAGCCAAATCGGCAGTTACGGCATTGGGAATGCCAAATAGCTGTAATGTTTGGTCAATGAGATGTGGTCCTAAGTCATACCACAGCCCAGCACCCGCTACATTGGCTTCACGCCAACGCGCTTTTACCTCAGGGCGGTAGCGATCAAAACGCGAAGTAAATTCAACCACATCGCCTAAAACGCCACTTTGCAGTGTTTCACTCAAGGCAATAAAGTCATTATCCCAGCGCCGATTATGAAACACCGACAGCAATAAACCCGCTTGCTCGGCGCGCACGGATAAGTCTTCTGCTTCACGCACATTCAAAGTAAAAGGCTTATCAATAACCACATGCTTGCCCGCTGCAATCGCGGCGCGGGCTAAGGGGTAATGCGCGTCATTGGGGGCGGCAATAACAACTAAATCTAAACCGGGATGCGCCAACAAACGGTCTGGCTCGGTTTTCACCACAATATCCGGCCAATCGGCCAATACATCCGCTGGACGCGAGCTGGCAATGGCGACCAGACTGAGTCCTGGCGTGGCATTAATCAGTGGCGCATGAAAAGTTTTACCCGCGTAGCCATAACCAATCAGGCCTACGCGCAAAGTTTTGGTCTTTGGCATAAGTACTCGTGCAAAAGTTTTATGGCAAAACGTCGCCGCCTCCGGCTTTACAATCCCATCAAACGAGGTGAACCATGTAAACAAACCGATCGACGAACGTCTTTAATATGAATCTCTGAGTATGCTTATAACGTAAAAAAAAAGCCTTGTCGCTAAGTTAATTCCGCAGGCAGATTCATTGTCAATTTGCATTATTGCTGACAAAAAATTCAGAATCTCAGTATTAATTCAATAATGAATTCAAGACTTTAAATTTATAATGCCGTTTTAAAAACCATTGAAGTCATCTGAAACCACGCAGCTTTAAGCGCCGGTATCTGGTGAATAATGCCATAGCATATCAACATGAGAAATATCGTCCTCAAGATAAGGCTCAGAAACAGTGACAAAGCCGCTTTTTGCATAGAAATTTTGCAAATGCGCTTGAGCGCCAATTTTATTATTTTTCTCTGGGTATTGCTCTATAGCTCCTTTTAAACCCTGACTAATGAGCTGATACCCTAGACCTGTGCCACGGAAATCTGCCGATATAATCACGCGTCCCAAAGAAGGCTCGGCGTATTTTAAACTCGGCGGCACCAAGCGTAAGCACGCGACGATGCGCTGATCGCAATACGCCAATAAATGCGTTGAAACTAAATCCAAATCATCCATATCGGCATAAGCACAGGCTTGCTCAACAATAAACACTTGCTGTCTTAGCCGTAAATATTCAAACAATGTTGCAGTATCAAAAGCCGCAAAAGCTTGCCAGCGCCAAACGATTTCCATAATTAAACTCGAAATAAATCAATTAAATCAATTAAATCAATAATTAAAACCAATTAAACACTGCAACACCGACTGCAATCATTCGCATAAATTTCATCGTACGATAAAAGCATTCTGGTGCTCAAATCAAACTAGCGGATTCACTCAGTAATAAACCACACCAGAATAAAAAAGCACCATTTTCCTTAATCAATAAGGATCAATGATGCTTTTTAATGGCGGTAAAGTAATGTTAGCAGGCTAAACGCTCACGCCATTTCGCCACTTGAACTAAAACTTGGAACGGCGCGGTGCCACCAACGTGATTGCGCGCTTCTAAACTGCCTTGCAATGTCAGCACGTGGCAAACGTCTTCTTCGATTAAGGAAGAAAAACTTTGCAATTCAACCAAGGTTAAATCCGACAAATCTTGGCGTTTTTGCTCAGCGTAACGTACCGCCAAAGCCACGGCTTCATGCGCATCACGGAACGGCAAGCCGCGCTTGACCAGATAATCAGCCAAATCGGTTGCCGTGGCAAAACCTTGCTTAGCCGCACGCTCCATCGCATCAGGCTTCACGGTAATACCGCGCATCATGTCGGCATAAATCCGCAAAGTATCGGTGAGCGTATCCACGGTATCAAATAGCGGCTCTTTGTCTTCTTGATTGTCTTTGTTGTAGGCCAATGGCTGGCCCTTCATTAAAGTCAGCAATGAAATCAAGCTGCCATTCACGCGGCCAGTTTTACCGCGAACCAGTTCTGGCACGTCGGGGTTTTTCTTTTGCGGCATGATCGAAGAGCCAGTACAAAAGCGATCGGCAATATCAATAAAGCCAAATCGTGGGCTCATCCACAAAATCAGTTCTTCAGAAAGACGCGATAAATGCGTCATGATCAAAGCGCCAGCGGCAGTAAATTCAATCGCGAAATCACGATCTGACACTGCGTCGAGTGAATTTTCGCAAATACCTTCAAAGCCCAATAATTTAGCGGTGATTGAGCGATTGATCGGGAATGTCGTTCCGGCCAATGCTGCAGAACCTAAAGGCATGCGATTGACACGCTTACGGGTATCGACCAAACGCTCGGCATCACGGCCGAGCATTTCTACATAGGCCAACATGTGATGACCAAAAGTCACCGGTTGCGCCACTTGCAAATGAGTAAAGCCAGGCATTACGGTGCTAGCGTTGCTTTCGGCCAAATCGAGCAAGGATTTTTGCAGTTCGCGCACCAAGCGCAGCAACACATCAATCGCTTCGCGCAAATACAAACGAATATCGGTGGCTACTTGGTCATTACGCGAACGACCCGTGTGCAAACGCTTGCCCGCATCACCGATTTTATCGGTCAAACGGCGCTCGATATTCATATGAACGTCTTCGAGATCCAAACTCCATTCAAAACGGCCGGCGCGGATATCATCCAAAATATCCGCCATACCACTTTGAATCGAACGCAAATCTTCATCCGATAAAACCCCCACTTGATTGAGCATCCCAGCGTGCGCGAGTGAGCCTTGAATATCGACTTCCGCCATGCGGTTATCAAAAAATACCGATGCGGTATACCGCTTTACCAATTCACTCACTGGTTCATTAAAGCGACCAGACCAAGCTTTGTTTGCAGATTCGGACATGCGAAAAATCCAGAAATAGTTGGAACAATAAAAGCGATTATAACGATAGCCGAGCAAAACCTGCACGCGACTTGCTACATGCGCCAGAAACAGCTCACTTTAAGCGCTCATTACGACGACAAAGAGACACCCAACACCAGCAGCCACTTATCGACCGCGAACGCGCAGCGTTAAGCCTTTCAGGAAATTGCGTAAGAACTGATCGCCGCAAGGGCGAAAATGCTTGTGATCTTTTTTACGGAATAACGCCGATAGCTCAGGTTTTGACACTTCAAATCCAGCCTCAGCCAACATCGCGTAAATATCATCGTCTTTAAGCTCAAAAGCGACGCGCAATTTTTTGAGCACCAGATTATTGGTGACAGGCAATTCAATCGGTAATGCCGGACGGTTTTCGTCTTTGCCACGGCGAAAATACACCAAACCATCGAGAAAATTGGCCATCGTGACATCATCACATTCTTGATATTCGAGCTCTTCTTCTTTCTTTAAAAACGCCATCATCGTGGCTTTATCTAAAGTTTGCCCAGCCAATTGCAGTACATCGACTAATTTGGCATCGCTCAAATCGAGCATATAGCGAATGCTACGCAGTACGTCGTTATTTAACATGTTTGCAATCCTTTCATTCAGAGTGACTCCATTGTACCTGCTGCGCTGCGCTTCGCCGTGTGCAATCACCGGCCAATGCCGTCGGCGGCGATAAAACGGCGGCTTACCCTGTCGTTTTTCTGCCGATGCAGCTAGCCTTATTAGCGTTGTGTTGATAATGCGCTGCTGGAACTTGCAAAGCGCGGTAGAATCACGCGATTCGTAGAATCAATTTCGCACAGTGCTCAATACCCTGCTGTGCGATAAAAAGGCCTTATCCGCCGGAGAACAGAGTAAGCCATGAGCCGTGATATGAAACCCATTCGCAGTAGTAACCGCAATGCCAGCAGCAGCCGTGCCAATAGCCAACGTAAAAGTGGCGGCAGCTCATTAATCACCGGTTTGCTACTGGGTTTATTTGTCGGTATTGCCATTGCGGTCGCCGTGGCGCTGTATTTAAATCGCAGTGGTAATCCGTTTAAAAATGGCAATACCATCCCAGCGGACGCTGTGAGCTCAGCGCCAGAAGCCGCCGTCGCGCCACCAGAAGTCTTGTTGCCTGGCAATGGCAAAGAAGTCGCGCTCAACCCAGTGCCAGCCAGCACTGCTGCCAGCAAACCCGCGAGCGCCAACGCCAGTGGCGAGCGTTTTGATTTTTATAAAGTGTTGCCTGAGCTCAACGAAGAATCTGCTGTAGCCAGCACGCCAGCGCCTGCCAAAACAGCCAGCCCAAAAACCAGCGCCAGCCCAACCGCTGCGCCCGCTGCGACACCAAAAGCAGACGCCAATAAAAATGCTTGGCTACAAGTAGGGGCTTTTAAAGACGAAGGCGATGCCGATAATCTAAAAGCCAAACTCGCCTTATTGGGCGTTGAATCGCGCATTCTCACCTCAGATATTCCTGACAAAGGCATTTGGCACCGTGTGCGCGTAGGTCCCTTTAATTCAAGCGCCGATTTAGATAAAGTTCGCGGTCAACTTAAAGCCAACGGCATTGATAGTGCCATTATGAAAGCCAATTGAGCCAAGCAGCGCGAATACCTTAGGGATAAGCAGCAAGTCGGGATCGGGCAAATCTGCCCCATCCCCAATCCCAAATAAAGCCTCAATCCCCCACACCCACTCTTTTCTAAGGAAAAATGATGTTAAAGCACTGGATTAAAACAATCGTCGTCGCAGCGTCATTAATGAGCGCCACCGCGGCTTTTGCTTTTACCGAAGGTAAAGATTACAAAGCCATGGCCAAACCCATGCCAGTCGCAGTTCCTGGCAAGGCCGAAGTGATCGAGTTCTTCTGGTATGGCTGCCCACACTGCTTTGCCATCGAACCTTATGTGGATGCTTGGGCAGCAAAACTGCCTAAAGACGTTAATTTCCGCCGTGTTCACGTGATGTGGGATGGCCGCAATGATATGGAAGGCCACGCCAAGATCTTCCTCGCATTGCAAGGCATGGGTTTAGACGCCAAATACCAGCAAGCCGTTATGAAGGCCGTGCAAAAAGATCGCATCGAATTACGCAATGAAGCCAAATTGCTAGAATGGGTTAAAAAACAAGGCATCGATGTTGCCAAATTTAAAGCCAATTACAATGGCTTCTCAACCCAAATGCAATTGAAAAACCTAACAAAAATCACTCAAGACTATCAAGTTGACGGCGTACCGATGTTTGTTGTTAACGGTAAATGGGTAACTAGCCCAGCGATGGTCGGTGCGGAAGATGCCACTGTGACCAAAATGGTCGATGAGTTGATCGCCAAAGATCGTAAAGCGCCAAAAAAGAAATAAGCCTTTAATCCTGATAAAATACGCCACGCTGCCTAGAAGTAGCGTGGCGTATTTTTTTATTGAATCAACGTATATCAAGCTAGCCTTTATCCATTATGGGCTAGCGACTAATACTCTGTTGAATAAACCTCAACCCGGAAGGACAACATGCTCCGCATTACCGAACTCAAACTACCGCTAGATCATACTGAAGCCGAACTCAAAACCGCCATCGCCGCGTATTTAGGCATCGCAGAAACCGACATCAATAGCTTTAGCGTCTTTAAACGCAGCTTTGACGCGCGTAAAGGCCATATGCTGCTGGCCTACATCATTGATTTGGACGTTGGCGCGCTTGAAAGCAAACTACTGGCGCAATTTAAAAACAATGTGCACGTTTTGCCAACGCCCGACACGCGCTACCACTTTGTCGGCCAAGCGCCTGCGTCCTTCAGCTCGCAGCGCCCTATCGTCGTTGGTTTTGGCCCATGCGGGATTTTTGCTGCGCTGATTTTGGCGCAAATGGGCTTTAAACCGATTGTGCTCGAGCGCGGTAAAAAGGTGCGTGAGCGCACGCAAGACACATGGGGCCTGTGGCGCAAAAGTACGCTCAATCCCGAGTCGAACGTGCAATTTGGTGAAGGCGGCGCCGGTACGTTTTCAGACGGTAAGCTGTACAGCCAAATCAAAGATCCGCGCCATCTCGGTCGCAAAGTACTCAATGAATTTGTTAAAGCTGGCGCGCCGGATGAGATTTTATATATTGCCAAACCGCATATTGGTACGTTTAAACTCGTTGGCATGGTCGAAAAAATGCGCGCCGAGATTGAATCACTCGGTGGCGAGATTCGCTTTCAGCAGCGTGTTGACGATCTTATCCTCGAAGATACACCCGACGGCAACAAGCAAATCCGTGGGGTTCGCGTCACCGAAATCGGCATAGAAGGCCAACCAAGTAATGAAATTCTCAGCGAGCACGTGGTCATCGCGCTGGGCCATAGCGCGCGCGATAGTTTTGAAATGATGCACCATCGCGGCGTCTTTATGGAAGCCAAGCCATTCTCGGTCGGCTTTCGAATTGAACACCCACAATCGTTGATCGACCAAGCACGCTGGGGCAAATATGCCGGTCACCCAGTACTCGGCGCAGCAGACTATAAACTGGTGCACCACGCCGCCAATGGCCGTGCGGTGTATAGCTTCTGTATGTGCCCGGGCGGCACGGTTGTTGCCGCAACTTCTGAAGTCGGCCGCGTCGTCACCAACGGCATGAGTCAATATTCGCGTAATGAGCGCAATGCCAATTCCGGCATGGTAGTCAGCATCAACCCAAGCGACTATCCCGGCGGCGCTATGGCTGGGATTGAATTCCAACGCCAGCTCGAAAGCCAAGCCTATGTTCTGGGTGGCGAAAACTACAACGCACCAGCGCAATTGGTCGGCGATTTTCTCGCTGGCCGCGCTTCAAGCGGCGTCGGCGCAGTCGAGCCATCGTACAAACCCGGCGTGAACTGGACAGATCTGGCTAGCGCGCTACCCGATTACGCCATTAGCGCCATGCGCGAAGCACTCCCGGCCTTTGGCAAAAAAATCCGTGGCTACGATATGCACGATGCAGTGCTCACCGGCGTTGAAACCCGCACCTCCTCACCACTGCGTATCACCCGTGGCGACGATTGCCAATCGCTCAACGTGCGCGGTCTCTACCCCGCTGGCGAAGGCGCAGGCTACGCCGGTGGGATTTTATCGGCTGGGGTGGATGGAATTAAGGTCGCCGAGGCATTGGCGCTGGATCTCTTAAAATAAGGGTATAGCCTTGTAGGCATTATTTAATCATGACTACAAGGCCATACTGGCTTTTACTGGGCAAAGACTAAACATAAGGCTTAGTTATGACTCTGAATTTTGATCACCTTGAACGCAGTATTCAAACGCTGGATCAGTCACTGCAATATCTGCATGACAGCGAACAGGGCAGCGTGCCATACGAGGTTTTTCGTAATGCGGTGATTAAAGGCTTCGAGCTTTGTCTAGAAACCAGCGGCAACTTGCTACGTAAATCCTTGCTGGAGTTCGTCAGCGATCCGCGCAAAATTGCTACGCTCAATTACAAAGATGTTTTGCGTACTGCGGCGCAATATGGGCTATTGACGGTCGATGAAGTGGAACGCTGGTTTACTTATCGCGATAGCCGCAATCAAACCGCACATGATTATGGCGAACAACTGGCAGAGCACGTTTTGACCGTCATAGTGCAGTTTCATTTAGATGCACAAACTTTGCTGCGACGACTCAAGGCCTTGCCGTAATGAAAGAGCACTTATTCTTACCACCGCAACACTGGGCGACGCTGTGCCGGCTGTTACAACTCTATCTGCCGCACGCCGAGGTCTGGGCATTTGGTAGTCGCGTCAAAGGCACGCACTGGGATGCCAGTGATATTGATTTGGTCGTTCGCTGCCCAGCAAGTCCGCAGCAAGCCACGGATTTAGCCGCACTAAAACAAGCGTTATCCGATAGCCCGATTCCCTATGTGGTGCAAATACACGATTGGGCCAAACTGCCTAGCCAGTTTCAAGCTGAAATGAGTGCGGCTCATCGCGTAATCCAAACACCGCAGCAATACTAAATTATGCCTAATGCGGTCTCTACCCCGCGAAGGCGCAGGCTACGCCAGCGGGATTTTATCGGCTGGGGTGGATGGAATTAAGGTCGCCGAGGCGCTGGATCTCTTGAAATAAGGGTATATCTATGACGCCATTGATTATAAATGGCTACAGTTAAATACAATGGGCAGGTATATCCTGCCCATTTTTTTTGCTGCCGATTCAAGCCTAGGCTCGGTTGACGTTTAGTTTGCCAACTCCGTTGGTGCGGCTTTTGGTCTGAGGCAAGACACGCAGCGCCTAGCCAACAAATCAATTGCGTAACATCACACAGCACGACTCACTATAATGTAAGCGCTCAGCCGCTCCACCGCCTTGACGCTTAAGTTTCTGCTAGCGCTCTTAGCGGTAATAATTCGTCGATGCGGCTGTTCGGCCAAGTGGGGAGCTTTTCTAGGGTGTCGGTGAGCCAGGCCATCGGGTCTAGGTCGTTGAGTTTGGCGGTGCCCAGTAGCGTTTGAATTGCGGCAGCGCGTTGACCGGCGCGCTCGCTCCCCGCAAATAACCAGTTCTTTTTGCCAATCGCAATCGGCCGAATGCTGTTTTCGACCGGATTGTTATCGATTGGCGCAATGCCGCTTTGGGCGTAGCGTTCAAGCGCCGTCCAACGCCGTTGGCTGTAAATGATCGCTTTAGCGAGTGCGCTATTGGGCGCAACTTTGCTACCGGTTTCATCCAGCCAAATTTTGAATTCGAGCAGTTTAGGTTGCGCTTGTTGCTGCCGTAGCGCTCGGCGTTGTTCGGGGTTTAAATCTTTGGCCTGCGCTTCTAGTGCATACAGTTCGCCAATACGGCGCAGCGCCTCTGCGGCAATCGGGCTGCCGTTGGCTTGATGCAATTCGAAGAATTTGCGCCGTGCGTGCGCCCAGCAGCCCAGCTCAATCACGCCGGTTTTGAACAGCGCTTTGTAGCCGCCATAGTCATCGACCATCAATTGACCTTGCCAATCGGCCAAGAAATCGCGGACGTGTTGACCCGAGCGACCGCCTTGGTAGTCGAACAAAATGATCGGCGCACTGCCACTCAAAGGCGTGTTGCGATACCCCCATAAATACGCGGTTTTGGTTTTGCCTTTGCCCGGATCAAGCTGTTTGACTGGCGTTTCATCGGCATGCAGCACCGTTTCGCCTTTCAATCGTTCACGCAATCGATCCGCCAACGGCTGCAACCACCAGCCGACTGTGCCGACCCAACTGGCCAGCGTGCTTTCTGCTAACGGCACGCCGCTGCGTTCGGCGATTTGCCGTAGCCGATACAGCGGTAAATGATCAATGTATTTGCTGACCATCACCCACGCCAAAGTGGCCGCAGTGGGTAAACCGCCATTGATGATCGCCGGCGGAATCGGCGCGGCGCTCATCGTTTGACAGCTGCGGCAAGCGTATTGCGGGCGAATGTGGCGCAACACGCTAAACACCGCCGGTTGCACATGCAGTTGCTCGCTAATGTCTTCGCCGACTTTAACTAAACCCTGACCACATTGGCCGCAACTGCATGATTCAGGCTCGTGAACCATATCGGTACGCGGCAAATGCGCCGGTAAGGCTTGGCGACCTGCACGAATGCGCGGCTTTTTATCGCTGACCTCGGGGGTGTTGTTGGCTTGCTCGGCGGCGAGTTTGGCTTCCAGCGCCGCCATATCGGCATCGAGGGCTTCTTCAAACAAATCTCGCTGCTCGCGATTCATCACTTCGGTCTTAGCGCCATAACGCATGCGGCGCAGATAGGCCAATTCCATCGTTAGCGCTTCGATGGTTTGCGTTTTATTTTGGATGTCGGAGACGTATTGTTTGAGTTGTTGATCTTGCTGAGTGACTAATTCAGTATGCTGAGCAAGGAGTACCGACTGCGCCAAAATCGCCGCGCGGACTGCGGCGGGTAGGTCTAAATTGGCGAGTTCTTGAGCGAGATCCATGTGTTGATTTTACAGGGTATTGCCATAAGAATTATATATTACATGCTGTATAGCGCAATACTGCGACAACTATTTTATCCATCCTCATCGTGAATTAGTAGGCGTATTCTGGTAGCGGTGGCGGCGCGAGTCGTTGCCAATCGACCCCACTCACCAACCATTGCCACTGCGCCGCATCCAGCGTAAAGATCACATCGCCCGCTTGCGGCCAAACAAACCGACCTTGATGCAAACGCCGCTGTGCCAACCACACACCGGTGCGATCCCACAGCAACACCTTCAAGCGATTACTGCGCTGATTGCGAAACGCATACGCCACACCTTCGATGGGGGAACGCTGCAAACGGGCATGAATCTTGGCCGACAAACCCTCGATACCAAGGCGCATATCGACCGGTTCGACGACCAATTGCAGCGAAGTGAGTGGCGGCATCATGTCAAAGCGCGCAATAAAGCTGCGACCCAAGCCGGATCGGTCGCCGCTGGCAAAGTCAGGGTCACGCCGGAGGGGAAATTCAACTGCAACTGCGCCGCAACGGGTGCGGGCCATTGTGCGGGCACGATGCTTGACGCCGATGGTTTCGGGGCGATCTGCGGTTCGGTGATTGCAGCTGAAGATGCGTCGGCAGATTCGAGGCGGCTACGGCGCAGCCAACTGGAAAAAGTAGTGCGTTTAAGCTGGTGCACTCGGACAAACTCGGCTTGAGTTAAACCGCTAGCCTGCCAACGTTGCACCCATTGCAAAGCATCAATCCACCGTCCCATGCTGCGCTCCCAAAAATCAAAAGCGCAGCATGCCTGAATTAAAACGATAATTGAGGTGGAACGGCTAAGCCCTTACACTATAATCAAGCCACCTCTTCACGACGGCAGATCCGCCATGCGCATCCTTCCTTATGTACTCAGTGTTTTGCTTGTCGCCAGTCATAATGGCTGGACTGCCCTGCCCAGTAACGACGACGAGTGGCAAATCAGTAAAGTGGTAATTCTCAATCGGCATGGGGTACGCTCCCCCACCAAAGACACGGCACTGATGCAGCAAGTGACGCCAGATAACTGGCCAACGTGGCCGGTCGCACTGGGTGAGCTCACGCCACGGGGTGGACAATTACTCCAGCTGCTTGGCCACTACTATCAAACCGCATGGCAAAAAAACGGACTGTTACCCGCCCAAGGCTGCCCAGCAACCGGCCGCATGCTGGTTTGGGCCGATAGCGAGCAAAGAACTCGCGCCACCGGTCAAGCGTTCATCGACTCCGTTGCGCCCAATTGCGGCGTCGCGCTACAAACCCAAGCGGATTCCAGTCAAGTTGACCCGCTATTTCATCCACTCAAAATGGGGATTTGTCAGCTCGATCCTAAGGCGGTACGGCGCTCGATTCAGCAGCAACTAGGGACAAAGCCCGTCGATCAACAATTTGCCAGCGCGTACCAGCAACTAGCGACAACGCTCAATTTGAACGCCGCGCCGCTGTGCTCGGCCCAGCTAAAAAGCGATTGCAGCTTGCCACAATTATTGCCCAGCCGTTTGCATGTCAATCACCACGGCGCGGGTTTTAAGGGCGCACTGGGCTTAGCTTCCACATTAAGCGAGATTTTTTTATTGCAATACGCAGAGGGAATGCCCGATTCACAAGTCGGCTGGGGACGCATTGCGCAGCCCGCGCAGTGGCAGCAACTCTTTACTGCGCATAATGGCTATTTTGCGCTGACCCAAAAAAACCCACTCATTGCCAGCGCCAATGCCACGCCCTTATTGCAGATCATTAGTGATGCGCTGCAAGATCAAGCCCCCGCCAACGGTGGCACTTTGACCCAGCAAGCGGCGAGCGCCAAAATTGTTTGGCTGATTGGGCATGACACCAATATTGCCAATGTCGCCGGTGCGCTAGGCCTTAATTGGCAGCTCACCGAGCAACCCGATAACACCGCGCCAGGGTTAGCAATGATTTTCGAGCGCTGGCAACATCCGCGCAGCCAACGAGAGCAAATCAAAATCAAATTGGTTTATCAAACCTTGCCACAAATGCGCGCCATGACGCCGCTGAGTTTGCACGGCGAACAACCGGGCATCATTGAGCTCACCCTGCCGCAATGCACGGGTACGGCCTGCACTCCTAGCCGTTTTGCCGAGCTCAGCCGCAGTCGGCAAGTCAAGGCTTGCCAATATCAGCCATAAGCCGACATCTCGGTGTCAGTATCTAGGGTCTGTTGACGTTAAGGATTATTCGCCGCTAGCGGAATCGCGACGAACGGGTGGCAGCCATTGAATCACGCTGATGGCTTGTTCTAGCCGCTGTAAACTCAGATTTTTTTTCGCTAAGGCCATATTGAGCGCCGCAACTAAAGGCATGGCTTGGGCGGTTTCGCCTTTGGCGTTTTTAATCGCCCGCGCAATCATTTTGGCGTCGTTCTCGGTAAAGCGCGTTGCCCATTGGGCGGCAACAGCGCTGGCTTGCGTTGCGGTTTTTTCTTGCATCACAAACTTAAAAGCCACATCGCCCATCATCACAATATATTGCGTGCCATTGCGATCCAGTGTGGCCTGCGCCGCTTTAATTTCGGCGATTTGCTGTCTTAGTTCTTCAACTGGCGTCAATTGCGACTCCTGATCTTGCAAAGGAAATGGCATTTCATCCTCAAAGCACAAAAAACTGAGGATAACAGAAGGCAGCAGATCGCGGTCATCGCCCCACCGCAATCTGCGATTTAAATGCCTGCAGCACAGCATTCAATCCAAGCATCGCCCTAAAGCCCCGTTGCTTAACAACCTTGTGGACTACAAAACGCTCCGCCATCTGTGGGCAAAGTGGCTGGGTTTTGCTGCCGTATCCATGCGACAAAAGCATCGGTTTGGCCTAAAAATGGGCCCAAATCAATGGCTGCTCCGCCAGCGATACGCAAGGAAGGAAAACCACGCAAACCGTGCTGCGCCATCTCTTGCTGGGTTTGGGCAAAATGCGCGGCAATCGTTGTGGCTTCATGCTGCATCGCTTGCTCAAACGCTGCACGCGTAAAGCCCAGTTCGGCCGCCAGATCAAGTAATACTGCGGGATCGGCAATTTGCCGCCCTTGCTGATAATGCGCTTGCTGGATTTTTTTTAGCATTTGCAAGCCCGATCCCCCTAGCGCTGCAGCGGAAAAAATCGCCAAAGTCGGCGGTGTGGAATCAAACACCGCCTGCGGATTACGCAGCAAACCGTCGAAATACGCTGGCGCAAAAACTTGCCCGGTTAAAGCGGCGATACGCTGATCATGCGGCATCACATAATCGCGCAATGCCGCTGTCACCGGCTGGCGGCGCTCACCACTCATCATACCGCCAGCGTGGAGCACGATTTCAATGTCAGGACATTGTTCTGCCAGCGCCTGCAATAAAGGCGCTGCGGCGTAGCACCAGCCGCACAGTGGATCAAAATAATAATCCAAACGTTTTACCATTTCATTTCTCCTTGATTCACTTTGGCACCAATCTCTAGCGCCATACCCATGCCAGCTTGTGGGTAAGCGCTTTGCATACTGCGAATCAGCTCACCGCTGTTTTTGGCATTGGCCGCATTGGTTTCAAAGCGCTGCAAATACTGCTGAGTATATTTAATCTGGCTGGCATCGAGCACACTGCCTGCTTGCATATGCCCTGGAATCACCGTCACCGCTTGCAATGCGGCCATTTCATCGAGCTGCGCCAGCCATGCACGGCGCTCGGCAGCGGTTTGCGTATCGGCCGTCCAAACGTGCAGCCCGCCAAAGACCGCAATATTGCCAGCAATGGTTTTAATCGATGGAATCCACACATACGGGCGGTGCGCCAAGATGCCGGTATTGCCACGAATTTCAATGGTTTCACCTTCAAGCATCAAGGTATTGCCTTGCAAAGCCTGTGGCAAGACTGGTTTTTGCGGCGCATTGGCGCCCATTTTTGGCCCCCAAAACGCGACCTTTCCGGTCAATTTACTGTTTATTTTGGCCAGTACCGCAGGCGTCGCCACGACTTGGGCTTGCGGGAACATATTTTTTAACACTTCAACGCCAAAATAATAATCCGGATCGGCTTGGCTAATCAAAATCGTGGTTAATTGCTTGCCACTGTCGAGCACATTGGCGGCAATGCGCAAGGCATCAGCGCGAGTAAAACCGCTGTCGATCAATACGGCTTCTTTTTCTCCGCTAATCAACACTGAATTCACATGAAAGCTGGCGGCATCAGCGTTGTAGACTTTAAGTTGCAAAGGCGCTTTGGCGCTGTCTTGGGCTTGAGCGATGTTAAAGCTTAAAGCTAAGGTGCTGGCAAGTAATGTAGTGCGAAACATGACGTTTTCCTTTAGGGGTTTAATTGAACTGACGCCAGTGTAGTTGCATTAAACCGCCAGATAAATGCGTTATCATGGCCATGATTGTTGCAAAATTCGATCAAATAAAGGAAATCCACGATGGATAGACTGAAAGCCATGCAGGTGTTTAGCAGCGTAGCCAGCACCGGTAGTTTTAGCGCTACGGCCGATCAGCTCGATATGTCACGGGCGATGGTGACGCGCTATATCGCTGAGCTAGAGCAATGGCTGGGCGCACGGCTACTGCAAAGAACGACGCGCAGCGTGACCCTCACTGATGCTGGCGAAAACTGCCTGCGGCGCAGCCAGCAAATGCTGGCGCTGATGCAAGATATTGAAGAAGAAAGCACCCAGCATGCTGGCGAGCTACGCGGCCAATTGCGCTTAACGTGCAGCATGTCTTTTGGCCATGCGCATTTAGCAGCGGCGATCGGCGACTTTTTAGCGCAGCATCCGGCGCTAAAAATCGATTTAAACGTCAACGATATGGCGGTGAATTTAGTTGAATCCAGAATTGATTTGGCGATTCGAATCAGCCTTGAGCCCGATGCTTTATTGATTGTACGCCCTTTGGCGGCGTGTGAATCAGTACTGGTCGCCTCTCCTAGGTATCTAGCGCAACACGGCATTCCCAATGATCCAGAGGCACTTACCCAGCACGATTGTTTAAGCTATGCCAATTTTGGCAAAAGCATTTGGCAATTTAACCGCGGCCAAGAGCAGCGCACCGTCGCCGTTCGTAGCCGCTTTAGCGCCAATGAAGCCACCGTTTTACTACACGCGGCCTTAGCGGGTAGCGGCATTGCCTTGCAGCCCAGTTATTTGGTCAATCCTTTGCTGGCCAGTGGCGATTTACACATCGTCCTGCCCGACTGGCAAGCGCCAACGATGACGATTTATGCGCTATATCCATCACGCCGACATTTATCCCCTGCCGTGCGTGCCTTGCTCGATTTTTTGGTTGCGCGCTTTAATCCCGCGCCGTGGTAAACACTATCGGCGCACTCCCCATTTTTGTAAGAATCACAAGCGCTAGTCCGCAGTGAACCCGCACTCAGGCATAATAAGCATGCGCCAACAGATCGTACCCAGCGAGCTGGTAACGATTCTAGCGCTGAATTTGAATCTAAAAAAATCAGGGTATATGCCTGTAGCTTAATTTTTAAATGGGCTGCATTAACATACCGACAAGAATTGGAATTATCGTGCTGACACCCAACATCAATACCGACATTCCCGCGTATGGCGTGGATGATTTAACAGAGCAAAGCTGGCAATGGCTGCATGCCGTTGGCCAGTTGGCTGCACAAGAACTCGCCGCCATGCCCAAAGGCACTTTGGCGCTACTTGAAGCGCAAGATCGGGTGTATTGGGTGGCGCTGATCCACGATGAATATTACCTCGCCACCGCCACCATTTTTGACGGCGAAATCAATATTCAACACGGTGCACTATTACGCGATTTATATGGTTTTAGTATTGAAGAGCTGAACTTCATGCGCGAAGGTTTGACCGACTGGCTGACATCCCAAACCACGCTGCAAATCGCCGAACCACGACAATTGCAACGCTGGAGCGAGCTCCCAGTGCACAGCGTGAACGACGACTTCCACAGTTAAATTTACAAATCAGTCGATCGCACCGAACGCCCCTTCGCTAAAGCGACGGGGTATTTTTCGGCATTGAGCAGCAATTTGGCCTGGGCGGCAGCAACTAAGTCAATTTGCGTTACTTGGCAAAATTGCAGTAAATACAGCAAAATATCTGCCACTTCATGCTCACACGCTTGGCGCTGTGTGGCATTTAACAGCGTGGTTGTGCTCGATTCTTCCCATTGAAAAATCTCCAGTAATTCGGCAGCTTCGACCGATAAAGCCATGGTTAAATTCTTAGGGCTATGAAACTGCCGCCAATCGCGCTCTAGCGCAAATTGATTCACTTGTTCAGCCAGTTGCTGCAATGAATCACCCTGCTTGATCTGCCCCATTTACTCTCCATTTGTGCGATTCACACGCACTAGCATAAAAAATACCAATATCATCAATAGCTTATAAAAACGCACAGCTGTTAACTCACGCGTATTTACTTGACATTCAATAGAACTTTCCAAGAATAACCACATAGGCTTCGCCTGTAATACCACCTCATTCTTGCTGCGATTCACGGTCGTGGAGCAAACCAATGCAAATTTCAATCCAACAACGGTTAATTTATACCGTCTTATTTTTATCTTTAATGCTTATGACCTTAGGCGGCATGGGTTTGTACAACCTGCAACAGGTTAATCAATCGCTTAAAACCGTCTATGAAGACCGGGTAGTGCCACTCAAACAGCTCAAAATCATTGCCGACGCTTACGCAGTCAATATCATTGATGCCGCCAATAAAGCCCAAGTTGGGCTGGTCAGCGCAGAAAATACCGCCCAACAAGTCGCAGCTGCGCAGCAAATGATTGATCAACAATGGCAAGCTTATAAGGCAACCAGCCTCACCGCCGACGAGTCGCGTTTAGCGCAAACGGCCGAACAGCGCTTTGCTGTAGCCAATCAAAAAATCATGCTGTTAAAGCAATTTTTAGCCCAACAGCAAGGTCCGATCCAAGGCCAACTTACTGAGCTCATCGGCATTTTATATCCTGCGATTGATCCGGTTGGCGAAATCATTGGCGACTTAATAAATCTACAGCTCGACGTTGCCAAGGCCGAATACTTGCAAGCGCAAACCAGTTACCAGCAGGTCAAAATACTCATGATCGGCTTAATTTTATTTGGCTTATGCTTGGCCGCTGTATCGTGCTTTTTGCTGATTCGGGCAATTTCAATACCACTTTCTCGTGCGGTACTGATTGCCGAAAATATCGCTCAAGGTCAGCTGGATAATACCATTGTGATTCATTCACAAGACGAAACCGGGCGCTTGCTGCAATCGATGCAAAATATGCAGTTAACCATCCAAGGTTTTGTCCAATCACAGTCCGAAATGGCCAAACAACACCGCGCTGGCTGGACAAGCCACCGTATGGATACGGCAGCATTTCCCGGCACATTTGGCGAGATGGCGCAAGAATCCAATCAGCTGGTGCATTCACATATTCTAGTCACCGAGCAAACCGTACAAGTGATTACGCAATATGCCCAAGGTAATTTTGAAGTGGCGATGCCGCGTTTAAATGGCGATCAAGCGCAAATTACCCAAGCTATCGATCAAGTCAAACAAGCTTTACTCAATATCAGTAATGAAATTAAAACCTTGGTCGAAGCCGGCGCTGCCGGTGACTTTGCCGTGCGTGGCGATGCCCAACGCTATCAATTTAAATTTAAAGCCATGATTGAAGATTTAAATCGCTTAATGAATACCTGCGACATAGGTTTTAACGATATTTTGCGCGTCGCCAATGCGCTATCAGTTGGCGATTTAAGTCAAACGATTCAAAAGGAATATCCAGGCTTATTTGGCCAAGCCAAAGACGGCGTAAATCACACGGTATTTGCGCTGAGTAATATCGTTGCCGAGATTGAAAGCATGGTGACTGCTGCAGCCGAGCAAGGTAATTTTAGTCTACGGCTCGATGTTGAAGATAAAACCGGCTTTAGCGCTCGCATCGCCCAGTTGCTCAATCGCCTGTCTGCAGTCACCGAAATGGGTTTGCGTGATGTCATGCACGTCGCCAGCGCGCTAGCACAGGGTGATTTAAGCCAAACGATTCGCACAGACTACCCAGGCTTATTTGGCGAAACCAAAGAAGGCATGAATGCCACCGTGTATAAATTGCAGCAACTGGTCGGAGAAATTCAACAAGCGGGCAACACGATTAACGTTGCCGCCACAGAAATCGCACAAGGCAATCAAGATTTATCCCGCCGTACCGAAGCACAAGCAGCCAGCTTAGAAGAAACCGCATCCAGTAGTGAAGAGCTCGCCAGCACGGTAAAACAAAATGCCGACAATGCGATTACCGCGCGGCAATTGGCACAAAATGCAGAACAGATTGCCAAAACAGGCAGCGGCTTAGTGCAATCGATAGTCAGTAGCATGGCGTCGATCAATGCATCGTCCGGCAAAATTGTCGACATTATTAGTGTGATTGATGGCATTGCGTTTCAAACCAATATTTTGGCACTCAACGCCGCAGTAGAAGCCGCTCGGGCGGGTGAACAAGGGCGTGGCTTTGCGGTGGTTGCCACCGAAGTGCGTCATCTGGCACAGCGCTCGGCCATTGCGGCTAAAGAAATCAAAGTACTCATTAGCGGCAGTGTCAATGAAGTCGAACGTGGTAGCCAAATCGTCAGCTCAGCAGGCAGCACCATGGCTGAAATCGAGCACAGTATTCAGCGCGTAACGCACCTGATGCATGACATTGCCATCGCCTCCAAAGAGCAAAGCGACGGCATCGGTCAGGTCAATCAAGCGGTCGGCCAGATGGACGAAGTCACTCAGCAAAATGCCGCTCTGGTCGAACAAGCCGCTGCGGCGGCTACCTCATTACAAGAACAAGCCGATCAATTGGCGCAGTTGGTCGGCGTCTTTAAACTCAATCATTTGACTCCACGCCTAGCACTATCTGCGCCTAAGGTGTATTGATGTTTGCTTTTCCACACTACGCGAGTGTTCGCGGAAAATCCAAGCGTCGTCACCGCAAGCAAAGCAAATTGCGCGCATAAAAAAGCCGATGCATCGCATCGGCCTTGGGCTAATCGGTGCGCGAATTAGGCGCTTTGATCAACCTTGGCAGCACTGAGTGCCGCTTGAAGTTTGGTTTCATCTTCATGCGATAAGGAAGTTTGCAGCAAAGTCCCGCCGGTGCCGCGTAGTTGCTCGAGAACTTTATCTGGCGTCATGCTGCGCACCAAAACAAACAGCGTTGAGCTTTCTGGCTGCATATTGGCCGCCAGATCTTTCATAAACTGATCATTAATGCCCAAATCAGTCAACGCACCCGACAAAGCACCGGTAGACGCACCAATCGCCATCCCGACGACCGGCATTAAAAAAATCATCCCAATCAAAGCGCCCCAAAAACCACCACTGACTGCGCCGGTGGCAGTCAGATTCAGCGCTTGATGCAATTTGACTTTGCCTGCGGCGTCTTTAGTGGCGACAACGGCGTCTTCTAAATCAATCAGATATTCAGTTTGTAATTTACGCAAAGCCAAACGAACTTCTTCGGCTTTATACATATTGTCATAACCCACGACCACTAATGAACTCATCTCAATTCCTTTCAGAAAATTAAAATTAAATTTCAACAAAACAAAGAATTTACATTGTTGATTATTGCACAGTACTTTCAATCGATTAAGAAAAAGCCATGCGCAAACCAATGAAATAGCGTAGTTTGGTATTTTTTACGCTCGGCGCAGTAGCAAAAAATCCAGTGCAAAAACCAGCAAAACACTGATCAAGACCATTGGCAATAACAAGGCCAACGCCAGCAAAATCAAACTGCCAGTTTTCCAGTGTAGTAGGCTCTGCGCGGTTTTGGGCGCAGCAAATTGGCCAACAGGACGACGCTTTAACCACATCACCACGCCGCTAATTGAAATCAGGATGAGCAACACGCAGGCCGACAGCATTAATAATTGGTTCGGCAAGCCAAAATACTTGCCTTCATGAATCGCAATCCCATATTCAACCGCTTTTGGCACCCAGCCATAGTCAGCAAATCGAATGTCGGCCAACACTTTGCCGCTGTATTGATCTAAATGCAGCGTTCTTTGCTGCACTGGATCATCCACTGCTAATGACAGCGTATAAACACCCTTGGCATCTTTGGGCGGGCTAATCGATAAACCTGCTTGCATGTTTAACTGACTAGCAATGCCTTGGATTTGCGTTAAGGACAATGCCGTCGTCGCCAATGGCTGCGACTGATGCGCCGCGTGTTCACTGTGCGGCAATGGTGCGGCCTCTACCGCCCAAGGGACGGCTTTATCCACCGTTGAATTTAAACTGCGAGTCAGCGGCGTCGATTCTGGCAATTGATTCCACAAAGCACTGGGGTAGCGCTGCCAAACTTCGGCAAATTTTTCACCCCAAATCCCAGTCCACGGCAAACCGGTAAGCAGTAAAAACAGCAGTACGCCCGAGCACCAAAATCCGCCGACCGCATGCAAGTCTCGCCAAAAAACTCGCTTGCCAGCGCCAAGCCGAGGTAAAAAAGTCCCCCACACACCCGCCTTGCTGGGCCACCATAAATACCAGCCCGACAGCACCAGCAAAATACTCCAACTGGCGGCTAACTCAATCAGCGCATCGCCCCACGGCCCCAGCAATAATTCACCATGCAAACGCAGCGCAATGCCTTGTAATGTCCAAGCAAAATCTTGTTCGCCTAAAATTTGATTGCGATAAGGGTCAATAAATACCAAGCGTTCAGCGCCATCGGCCAATTGAATTTTAAACTGCGCGCTACGATCGATTTGTTCGGCCGGCGTATATTTCGTCACCTGCATCGCAGGATAATTTTGCGTGAGCGTCGCCACCATGGTATCGGCCGTCACCTGTTGTTTGGCCGGGCTAACCCGTAATAATTGCGGATACAGCAATGGATCGAGCTGCGGTTTAAACAGATAAATCGCGCCAGTCACCACCAGCAGCATGAGTACCGGTATCACCAATAAACCGGCGTAAAAATGCCAGCGCCAAACTACGGCATAAAAGTTTGCGGGTTTTGTTTTCGACATACGAAGTCTCCCGCCACTAGCGTTGATGTTGGATTTTCTGCGAGCAGAGCCAAATCAACCGCGCTAGCGGCCTAAATTTAAAATCAATGTGTGTTTTTAAATCGAGAGAACAATCGGCGGGGCGTGACTTGGCGGGCGTAAAAAATCAACTGAAACGGCATGCCAAACCGCTAAAACACGCGGCAGCTCACCAGCAAAAAAAGCAAGCAATGGCAGTAAAATCGCCACCTTTGGTGGACACGCGGCATTGGCGCTAGCGGCCAATAAGCAAATTTTACAAATACTGTTCGTTGGCGCAGCAGGCGCAGAATCAACGGGTACATCGCTCGCTTTAACGACGCTACTACACAATGCTGGGCGTGCGTAATCCTGCATCGGCGGGCGATGCACCATACTCATCAGCAGCATCGCCAGCACTGCAAACAGCGCCAGCGACAAACCGCTTAATCGAAACCCACGCGAAGCCAGCATTGAGAACTTGAAAATAAAAGGCCGGCGGATTCTACGAAGCGCCGCAAACCGGCACAAGCGCTATTTTCAATTGTCATAATAAACAATGGGTATATTGACGCACCCTTTAATAAAAAAGAGCCGCAGCAATATACCCATAGGTAACAATAAACAACACCTAAACCAACAGCTTGGCTTAGCTCGCCTAGGTAGAATTAAGCCGACACAAAACGCTCATGCGATGCTGGCGGTATAAATGTCCAAGCAATAAAGCGGCTTTGCTTTTGCCCTTGGCTCATTTCAATCGTACGCACATCATAGGCACCGGCTTTTTCTAAAGTGCGATATAGCAAGGGCAAACTGCTGGCTTTCGACACCAAGCTGGTAAACCACAAGCAACGCTGAGCAATTTGCCGGCTTTCTGAAATCATGCGTTGAATAAAGGCTTCTTCGCCCCCCTCACACCACAGCTCACCGCCTTGACCACCAAAATTGAGCAGCGGTTTTGCCTCTGCTGCGCTAGCGGCCTTACTGGTACGCGGCGCTTTACCGAGGTTTTTCCATTTGCGCTGCGAGCCAGCACTGGCCTCAGCCAAAGACGCATGAAATGGCGGATTGCATAAGGTTAAATCAAAAAATTCATCGTCTTGAATAATGCCTAAAAACATCGCGCCAGGAATTTTTTGCTGGCGTAATTGAATATTCAATTGCGGATTGGCCGCCGCAATCTGCTGTGCATTGGCTAGCGCCACTTCATCGACTTCTGAGCCAACGCATTCCCAACCGTATTCACTGGCAGCAATCAAGGGATAAACGCAATTGGCACCGCAACCGATATCCAGCACGCGAACAACAGCCGGCATTTTGCCACGATGGCTATCAATCAATAAATCCGCCAAATTGTGAATATAATCGGCGCGCCCCGGAATCGGTGGACACAAATAGCCTGCCGGTACATCCCAATTTTGTACGCCATAAAATGCCGCCAATAAAGCACGATTGAGCATTTTCACTGCCGCTGGATTGGCAAAATCAATCGACTCATCACCATACGGATTCACTGCCACAAAGGGCGCTAGTGCTGGGCAAGCCGCAATCAAGCTCGGAAAATCATAGCGACCACGATGCCGATTGCGCGGGTGCAATTGTGCTGGCGCTTTGGTCACGCTGGGCGCGGCAGGGCGAGAAGTTTTAGAACGCGGTTTTGCTTGCATATTTTTTAGCCTTAAATCAGTGCTGCCATTCTCGCACATTCGCAGTACGATTCGGCGGAATCGAATTGGGTCTAGCAGTTGCTTCGCAAAAACGACCTTCCATCGGAATGACGTCGTCCTAAGTCACCGTTCATACCATGACTAAAACCGTTTTTATGATCTCGGCGTAAACTGGCGATCTTTTTTAATTGGCTCACGCAAAATGACACCAAATAGCCAAACGATTCGCTTTTTACGTCAACGAATTCCCAGCTTTGAATGTATTGTCGGTTGCCATGATTGTTGTGGACCGGTCACCACCTCGCCAGAGGAAATGTCGCGTTTACCTCGCAAAACAGCGACTGAGCAAGAGGCGGCGCTGGCAGAATTATCTTGCCCGCATTTGGCCGAAAACGGCTGCACGGTTTATCTAGAACGGCCGCTGATTTGTCGCTTATTTGGCACGACGCCCGCCTTACCCTGTCCGCATGGCCGTCGTCCTGATTTAATGATTAATCCAGACATTGAGCGGCAAATTCACCACTATATGGCCAGCACGCGGCAAGTCTTGGTGTAAACGGCAATGCTCAACATGCTCCTCAGCACACGCTGGCCTCGTACTAACGGCGTTCTACCCGCCTCAATACAAGGCTAAGCAAGTCGCCTGTACGCCACAGCAAGGACGTTTTATTCATATTTTGGTGAATAAAAACCTGATCTGATGATTACCTTGCATGGATGGATATATAGCCATTACGAATTTTTATAAAATCCTGCATCAATATTCACACTAAATTTAAATTCATCATCAGTAACACGTCAAACCTTCACCGTTAATTTTATTAAATTTCTTTCAAAAAACAATAGTCGGCTTACGTATTTTCCATCAAGATACTTCAGATCAATGCTTTATGTAATGCCTTACACAGGAGCTATTCCCATGCTTGATCGAATTTCAACGCGACTGATTGTTGGTTTTGGTTTGTTACTCACCTTGATGATTACGATCATCGCCATCAGCTTATTTAGCGTACAAAATATTCAAAGTACCAGCACGAAAATCTTGCAGCAAGACATTGCCATTGGCAATGCAGCGCAAGAAATTCGCTATTTAGTGACCCGAATTCGACAAAAAGAAAAAAGCTTGTTTATTGCCATTGGTGAGCAAGGCCTAGATAGCACCGCGACACTAAAAAAAGAATGGGATGAGCTGATCGTCGAACTCAACACGGAGGAGACAAAATTCGAGAACCTGCCGTTGTCACCGGAACTCAAAGAAATTGCAAGCAAAATGCCAAGCCAGATCAAGGGCTATAACGACGCTGTCAATGCCGTTTATGCACAAATTGTATCTGGACAAATCACCACATCGCACATGGCAGATACTGCGCTAGAGCCCTACAAACAGCCACTTCGTGACCTTGGCGACAGCGTCAAAAAAGTCTCTAGCATCACGCACCAAACTGTCACCGATGCCCAAGGGAATATGGAGAAACAAGCAGAACAAATCCGCAGCAGTTTACTCATCATGGGGCTGATTGTGCTACTGGTTGGCGTTGCTGCCGCACTGCTGATTGCTCGCTCTATCATTACACCGCTCAATGTGATGCAAAGCGAAATTGTCGCCATCGACCAAAACAATGACTTAAGCCGTCGCTTGCCGCTCAATGGCGGCTATGAACTCCAAACCATGGCACTGGCAATCAACCGCTTGTTGGGCTCACTCAGCGGCACGCTCAGCGATTTACAACACCAATCGGATCAATTAAAAGGCTCAGCACAGCAGCTCTCAAGCACCTCGGCGCAAGTCAAAAATAGCTCAGAACGCCAATCGGATCAAAGCACATCGATGGCTGCGGCATTGGAAGAAATCTCTACCAGCATTAGCCACATCGCCAGCCTTTCTGGCGACGCGCATCAGATGTCGCAGCAATCGGGCCAAGCGGCAAAAGATGGTGCACAGCACATCGACAAGATGGTGGTAGACATCGGCAAAATCGCCGAATCAATTCGCCAAGCGGCAGGTTCTGCCGAGGAGCTTGACAGCTCGTCGCTACGGATTTCGAGCATCACCATGGTAATTAAAGACGTTGCCGACCAAACCAATCTACTGGCGCTGAACGCCGCGATTGAAGCGGCCCGTGCCGGAGAACAAGGCCGAGGCTTTGCCGTGGTGGCCGATGAAGTTCGCAAACTGGCCGAGAAAACCGGTCAATCGGCGCAAGAAATCGCCTCGATGATCAATACCATTCAGCATGGCGCTAAAAACATGGCCGAACAAATGCGCGTTTCAGTCCAAGATGTCGAGGCGGGTATGCAAGTCGCGCACAATGCCGGACAAGCGATGAATCACATTACCGGCAGCGCCAATTCAGTGGCGCGGGTGATTGAAGAAGTCAACGTGGCGTTGGCCGAACAATCATCGGCCAGCCAAATGCTCGCCAATCGCGTTGAATCTATCGTTCAAATGATTGATGAAAATACCCAAAGTACCGCCCACGTGGCCGGTACGGCACAGACACTCGACACGATGGCCGATACGCTAAGCAGTCAAATTGCGCGCTATCGCGTCAGTTAAGATCTGTTGATGTTTGGCCTCTAGCCACACATTCAAGCTATAAAATAATTCTCGGCTGCGCAGGCAGCCGTTTTTATTTCAGCGCCTTGATTCGATCAGTTAAAATTAAATTTTTCCTTACACAAATCAATCATGCCTATTCGTCCAGTGTTAAAAATGGGTGAGCCCTTGCTACTAACTACGGCGCAAAAAGTCAGCGAATTTGATACCCCCGAGCTACACGCACTCATCGTCGATTTATTCGACACGATGGCCGACAGCCAAGGCGTGGGCATTGCTGCGCCGCAAATCGGCGTTAGCTTGCAAGTGGTGGTGTTTGGTTTTGCGCAAAATGCGCGTTATCCCGATGCCGATGCGGTGCCACAAACGATTCTTATCAATCCCATCATCAGCCCCATTGGCCTAGAGCTCGAATCTGGCTGGGAGGGGTGTCTGTCTGTACCTGGCTTACGCGGTGTTGTTCCACGCTATACCCAGATACGCTATCAAGGCTTTGATCAGTTTGGCACACCGATTGATCGCACCGTCAGCGGCTTTCACGCGCGCGTCGTGCAACACGAATGCGACCATCTATTTGGCGTACTCTACCCGCAACGCATCACCGATATGACGCAATTTGGCTATACCGAGGTGCTATTTCCCAAGCTGGAGGCGGGGCAAGATGAGTAAAAAATCCAGCGGTGGACTCGTCTATTCAACCGAGCACGGCACAATGTGTCCAGCGTGTCGTCAGCCGATGGCAGCTTGCAGCTGCCAAGCGGCGCCTCCCAGTGGCGACGGCATCGCCCGAGTGGGCCGCGAGCTACGCAAAGGCAAGGCCGTGATTGTCGTCAAAGGCTTATTACTAGATAGCGCTGCACTCACCACTCTGGGCAAACAACTCAAAACCCTATGCGGTACGGGTGGCACCGTCAAAGACGGACAAATTGAAATCCAAGGAGAACATCGCGACAGCATCATCAGCGAGCTCAACCGCCAAGGCTTTAAAACCAAACGTGCTGGCGGCTAGCGCCAGTTGGCGCGGGCTTGGTCGCGGCAAATTTTGGCTAAAAATAAGACACAAAGCGCGGAAAGACTCGCAGTAGCGCAAAATTACCATCCCCAGAGTGGCCTGCATCATAGCTGCAATCGTAGATAGAACTTATGCTCAATACGGGTGCAAAAGTGGGATCGCCATTGGCCAAAACACTTTTGCGTTACGCGTTAATCGCTGCTTTCTATTGATAATCGTGTCTATGAACAAACTCTTTATTCTGGCAATCAGCGCCGCATGTGCTTTTCCGCTGAGCGCCGCCGCCAGTATCAATATCTCCATCGGCACCCCGGTGGTGATTTCACCGGCTACGCCAATTTTGCAACTCGGGTCGCGCAATCATCGAGGTTATTATTGGGATGGCCGCCATTGGCAAAGCCCACGCTATTGGTCGTCGCATTACCGTTACCATCAAGGGCGCTGGCATGATCGCGACGATAAGCGATATAAGAAATATAAAAAGCATCACCACCACGGCCGTGATCGTGATCGCGACTGGGATGATGATTAATCAAAACAGCAATGCGCAGACGTAAAAAAGCCGATCTAAAAGATCGGCTTTTTTGAATTTGGTGCCCGGGGCCGGACTCGAACCGGCACACCTTTCGGCGGGGGATTTTGAGTCCCCTGCGTCTACCAATTCCGCCACCCGGGCATGAGTGTGTTCTGTGTAGGAGGCGGATTATTCCTGATTCCATCTGGCTTGGCAAGCATTTTAAAAAAAAATTATTGCACTCAAAAAATACCTCAATAAAATCAATGGGCATTCAAAATTCAAACCAGCGGCAAGCAATACTAATTGCGTTTATTGCCAATCACGCGTGCGCGGCATTACTGATTACGCGGTTTAAAAAAGGTGTAGTTTTGGTAAGGCTCAAACGCCTGATAAATCGCCACCGAACGCGCAGGTAGTTGCAGCAACACACTACCAGCCTGCATTTTGCTATCTGGCGCGCCACCTAAAGCATCGCGCAACGGCACGCCGTCGTACCAATGCGAATAAGGAATCAATAAACGACTCGCCAGCGGGGTATCGGCTAAATTAACCACCACCAAAGCGGCCTCCCCCGGAACATCGGTGGCGCGTAAAAACACCAGGGTATTGCCGGCAAGGCGATGACCCAAAACGATAATATCGCCATACTGCAGAGCGGTATTTTGCTGGCGAATCGCAATTAGCTGTTTAACCCACGCCCGCTGCGCATGATTCCAATCGGCTTCGTTCCAGCGCATTGGTCGGCGGCAATCCGGATCAGCGCCGCCTTGCATACCGATTTCTTCGCCGTAATATACGAGCGGGATGCCCGGCAAAGTAAATTGCATCGCCATCGCCAGTTGCGCGTCATGCAAATTACCAACGGTGGTAATCAAACGCGGCGTATCGTGGCTCGACAACATATTCCACGAACACAACAGCCCTTTCAAGCCATACGCATCACGGGCATCTTGAATCGCCGCATTCATTTGTATACTGTCAATTTCGCCTGCCAGCCAAGCCAAAATCGCCGTGCGATACCAGTAATTCATCATGCCGCTATAACCAGCACCAGCCTGAAACCAGCCGCCAGAAAACCCATTTAATTCACCAAGTAACCCAGCCCCTGGATACGCTTTACCCACTACCTCGGCCATCTCTTGTGCCACGGGTATACCGACGTCTTGCGCGACATCAAAGCGCCAGTTGTCGATACCTCGACTTAACCAATATTGCACCACGCTGTTTGGCTGACGATACAGCACGTCTCTGACCGCTGGATTGGCCAGATTGAGTTCCGGCATCAAACCATAATCTTGCCAACATAAATAACGTCCATCAGCCAGAAAAGTAAACCAATCGCGCTTGCTTGGATCGCCTTGCTGCGCTGCCAAAAACCATGGATGAAATTCAGAGACATGATTGAGCACGGCATCTAACGTTAGATTCATGCCTTGTTGATGCAATGTATCGATCAAACGTAGTAGTGCCGCCTCACCACCAAACATCGCGTCAATATTAAAAAAATCCGTGGCGTCGTATTTATGATTGCTTGGGGCGCTAAAAATCGGCGTGAGGTAAACCCCAGTCACACCTAAATCCAACAAATAGTCGATTTTGTCAGCTATACCATCCAAGTCACCACCAAAAAATTGCTGTCCCCACGGCTGATTTAAGGTGCTGTCATCCCAGCCACATTTGGCGACATTGGGCCCGTCATATGCGGTATTGGCCAGTTTTTCCGCGCTACTTAAGCCAGCGCCGATAGCAAATCGCTCGGGAAAGATCTGATACACAATTTGGCTAGCGCGCCGACGAGTAAGGTCATCCAGTTGAGTCATCACATCGCCCCATTGACAGTGAAATACATTAACCGTAGCAGAACATCAACCGACTCCAATATTGTTTTTAGCTGATTCAAAACTGACAAAACCTAAAAAACAACACTCCGTCTTTATTTCTTAACTGCAACAAATTGGTAAAAATATAATCAGATACTGAGTGCTGACTCAACCGTTTGCTGCCCAAGCGAAACATCACGGCAACAGAGAGCGAGTGATTCATTTTAAAAGCAATGATTTGATGCTGTGCCAATGCGCTCAATGCAAATCAAGCGTAGAACACAAAGGCAGATCGGCGCTTCAATAAGCTGCAATTGGAGACCTCATGACCGAGCACAATTACATTCTGAAGCTTATTACCATCCACGGCGTCGAGCAGCCCATCGCGACCGGGACGTACGATTCAATCCTGAACGCCTACAACAATAAACGCAAAAAACTCAGTATCGGCCAACGCGTCACCATGTCACGCCGTTATGACACTGGCGATGTAGTGCTAAAAACTTGCGCGCCTAGCGGCCGAAAATACCCGACTCAGCGCAGCTATATCATGGCGAACTACTGCCGCTAATCAACGCGGGCTTCGCCAGTGCAGCACAATCCCCAACGGTGCTAGCCGTTATTTTCGGCGGCACTGTGACGTATTGCTATGTAAACCTTTTAAATATTGACTCCCATTAATATACCCAATAGCACCATACCCAATCAAAGCGGCGTCATTACCGCTGAAGCAGAAAATACTGACAGCCATATAGAACGAACGTACAATTTGTTTTATTTACTCAAGCCACACCGTGACGCCTCAGCGCAAAATTATTCATATCGATTGCGACTGCTTTTATGCCGCCGTTGAAATGCGTGATCGACCTGAATTACGCGAAGTCCCACTCGCCGTGGGCGGCTCGGCTGAGCGGCGTGGCGTCATTGCCACTTGCAACTACCTTGCGCGCCAATTTGGCATTCATTCGGCCATGTCGACCTATCGAGCACAACAGCGTTGCCGGCAGCTGGTGGTGGTGCCACCCGACTTTGCCCGTTACAAAGCGGCATCACAGGCAATGCGCGCCATTTTTGCCGATTACACCGACCAAATCGAGCCGCTGTCTTTGGATGAGGCGTATTTAGACGTTAGCGGCCAGCCGCACTGCGCAGGCAGCGCCTCACGAATGGCCGAACAAATTCGAGCCCGCATTGAGCGTGAAATCGGCATCACCGCCAGCGCAGGCATTGCGCCAAATAAATTACTGGCCAAAATTGCCAGCGACTGGCGTAAACCGAATGGGCAATTTGTAATCCGGCCCCAAGATATTGCCGAATTTATGCCGCAGCTCCCAACAAGAAAGCTATGGGGTATTGGTAAGGTAACCGCAGATAAACTTGCCTTGCGCGGCATACATAGCTGTGCCGATATTCAGGCTTGGTCACTAGAGCAACTTATTGGTGAGTTTGGTCGCTTGGGGCATTTACTCCATGAACAAGCACAAGGTATCGATCATCGCCCTGTCGCCCCGCATGAAAGTCGCAAATCATTATCGGTAGAAAATACATTCGCCCATGATTTAAGTAGCACAGCATGCCAGCAAGCACTTGCTGAATTATTTAGCGATTGGCAAATTAGAATGCAGCGTTTAGCGGATGAGCGAATTCATAAAGCATTTATCAAAATTAAATTTGCTGATTTCACACAAACGACAGTGGAATGTATTTGCAACTCACCGCAATTAAATACCTATATTCGGCTACTTGAACAAGGTTTAAAACGTAGCCCGCAAGCCGTGCGTTTATTAGGTTTAGGGGTGCGTTTTGACGAACGAAGCAAAGTGCCTGAGCAGCTTTGTTTATGGTGAAATGACTTTGTGCAGCATTTTTTATGCTTTGCCGGTTTCACAAACAAAGCTGCAATTGCCCTCCAGCACATTAATATATGCTTATATTTGAAAAAACTCAGCAAATTAGCTAAAAATGAATATTGCGTAATCTTATTTATTTTTTTGTTGAGTTGAATGCCAGAAGGCCTGACAATGAATGAAATATTCAATTTATGGTTTAAATTATCAATGCCGCATTTTAAATTTCGCCGCGCCACACTCTGCGCGACCATTGGTACACTGGGTCTAAGCTTTGGTTCAGCTCACGGCATGACCATGGGCGAATTGCAATTACAGTCCTACATAGGACAACCCTTTCGCGGCCTTGTGCCCTATCGCTTAAATGCTGGCGAAGCGATCAATGAACAATGTATTGAATTACGCGCGTCCAACAATGAATTACCCGGCCTAGGCCCAGCCACCATCCAAATCCGTCCCAACGGAGAACTCAGCGGCGTACTATTAATCGAATCGCGCTCTGCGGTTGGTGAACCGACGATTGCTTTTGCAGTTAAATTCGCCTGCGCCAATCAACAAATGACGCGGGATTTCACGGCATTTTTAAATATCGCGCCACTTCGAGCCGAACGCGAGACGCCAAGTCGCATGCTACCGCGTGAAGTGCGCCCACGCCGAGCAGAATCCAGCAATGAGCAAGACGTATCTCCTAGAACAGATCATCAGCTCACGCTAAAAAAACCAATGAGTTTGCGCGAACTAACGAAACGCTATTACCCCGAAAATACGCCGCAATACCCTCGCTATTTGCAAAAACTCAGTGCCAACAATCCTAATCTTGATCCGAATGCTGAATTGAGTGCCGGTACCGTGGTAAGCATTCCCGACAAATTACGTTCAGTACGAAAAAAATCGCCAACCACACCAACAGTCGAAGCAGGCCAATTACGACTCGATAGCGAGCCGAGTCAACGCACTAAACCAACCAGCACGGGCACGCCATCAGCAGCGCAATACACTCAAGTTTTAGAAGAAAAAGTCAAAACACTGGAAGAACTGCAGTTCAAATTACAATTAGAAGTCGAGCAACTCAATGCGCGCCTAAGCCAGCTCAATACAAGCGCCAGCTTACCGCTAGCCAGCCAGCCGATGGCCAGCGCGCCTGAAGCGCTCATCACCGCCAGTACCGTCAATACCGCTGCCGTCAATGGCACTGCCGCCATCGCCGCCAGCCAGCCCCATAAAAAACGCATTATGCCAACGCCAGAAGTCGTTGAACCGGAAAGCAAGACGCCTGCTTGGCTGATTGGCTTAGGTTTAGTTGGCATCGTAACGACGGTTGGCGGCTGGCTATTTTGGCGTCGTCGCCAAGCGCAGCAAAGCAATGAACTCGCCCCACATAGCGAACAAACCTTGATGGGCCAGTTTAAAACCTACGCCACACGGCATAAAACCACTGAGCACACGCCAACCATGATGTCATTTTTACATCACCCTGGCGCGGGGATTGAAGTCAGCGATTTTGACTCTGTCGATTTGGCACGAATTCAAATTATGCTAGGCCAAGGCGAGGTCGCCGAAGCGATTGATTTACTGTATCGCAGCATTGATGAAGACCCCGAAGATATTGAGCGTTGGTTAATGCTATTCCGTGTTTTCCGCCAGCAAGGGATGAAAACCGAATATGCCAATCTGGCGAAAAACCTCAGCCTAATCGTAAAAGACGAAGCCGATTGGGAGCTGGTGCGTAATATCGGCTCAAAACTTGATCCTGAGAATGAACTCTATCAGCGCCACAATAGCCCCAGCGCCATGGGTAGCGCCATGGGTAGCGCGGTGGGCAGCACCTTAATCATGCCGGACAACAACAGCGTTGAACTTGATATCCACCCCGAGCCAACACCGGCAACGATGATGGCTGCGTTCTTGGATATCGAAACGCCGCGCGCGCCACCAGCAGCCTTGGACTTTGAAGTCAGCGAAGCCGCGCCAGAAATCATGTTGGATATTCAGCTACCTGAAGTTCACTATGAAATGCCAGGGATGCTATTTCAAGCGACCGAAGAAATCGAAATGTTTCCGGCTTTTGAGCCAGAAATAAGCGCAAGCACCGCTGAATCAACGGTGCCACATATGGATTTCCTTGACTTCGATTCCGAGAACAAACCACAGCCAGAGCGCAAACGTCATCTCGAATAAGGCGCGAGCAGCGCATGCTGCATCGCGCATGTTAGACTTGTGTTTTTGTCTGACTAAAGGATTTTTCTTATGAGCCCAACTCTGCCTACCCAAGTGGTGATCGCCACTCGCGAAAGCCCGCTGGCACTCTGGCAAGCTCATTTTGTGAAGTCTTGGCTAGAAAAAACTTATCCGCTTTTATCGGTTCAATTGCTTGGCATTACCACGCAAGGCGATAAAATTTTAGACGTCACGTTAAATAAAATCGGCGGCAAAGGCTTGTTCGTCAAAGAGCTAGAACAAGCCATGAGTGAGGGACGCGCCGACTTGGCCGTACACTCAATGAAAGACGTACCTATGGTCTTGCCCGAAGGCTTTAGCCTGGCGGCAATCGGTGAACGCGAAGATCCGCGTGATGCCTTTGTCTCAAATCGATTCAAACATCCGGACGAGCTGCCTGCGGGCGCGATTGTGGGCACCGCCAGCTTGCGCCGCGAAAGCCAAATTCGCTCGCTGTATCCACATTTAGTGGTTAAGCCGCTGCGCGGCAATGTTGGAACCCGTCTCAAAAAACTCGACGATGGTGAGTTTGACGCCATCATTTTAGCTGCGGCCGGCTTAAAACGACTCGGTCTTACCGAACGTATCGCTTGCGAGCTGTCGCCTGAAATTAGCTTACCAGCACCGGGGCAAGGCGCGGTGGGGATTGAAATATGCAGCGATCGCGCCGATTTAATGGCCTTACTCGCGCCATTCAATCACGCCGAAACTGCCGCTTGCGTTACTGCGGAACGGGCTTTATCGCGTCGTTTAAATGGCTCATGTCAGATTCCACTCGCTGCCTACGCCACCAATGAAGAGGGCTTTTTACGCTTACGCGGCTTAGTGGCCATGCCCGATGGTAGTCAGCGTGTGGTTGCCGAATCCAATGGCTCATTCGCTGCTGCGGATGGCTTAGGGCGTATCGTTGCCGACTTACTCTGCACCGAAGGCGCTCGCGAGATTCTTAAACAACTAACGGTATGACTTTAGCGCTTGCTGGCTTGCGATTATGGATTACTCGGCCTGAAGCACAGGCTGGGTATTTGGCTGCGTCGCTCTCTAAACAAGGCGCACAGTGTCATACCCTTCCGCTGCTAACCATAGCGCCGCCCAATCCAGCGCAAGAACTACAAAACGCGCTCGCTCAACTTGATCAATTTGATTTGGCGATTTTTATTAGTCCTTCGGCATTAGATCAAGTGATGCTGGCGCGCGCAAAGCCTTGGCCTAGTCATTTACCCGTTGCCGTCATCGGTCCGGGCAGTGCCGAACGAGCAGCCCAATTAGGCATGCAGCACATTATTTGTCCCGCGCAGCAATTTGATGGTGAAGGTTTATTGGCGACGTTAGGTGATCAAACCGGTAAAAAAATTGTGCTGTTTCGCGGCAATGGTGGCCGCGACATTTTACCTGCGGGCTTAATCGCGGCGGGTGCGAGCGTACAATTGGTGACGGCTTATCAGCGCAGCGTTGCCGCTTTAGATCGGCAAGAGATTGAGCAACAATTGGCTTTGGGCTGTGATGGCATTATTATTTCTAGCTCGGAAGCGGCACAACACTTATTGAGCTGGGCTGGAGAGCAAGCGCAGCTCAAGTTACAATGTAGGCTCTATTTTGTTCCGCACCCACGAATTGCCGCTACTCTCAAAGCGCATGGCGCTCAGCATATAGTGCCAACCGAGGCGGGCGATGATGGTATTACCCGTTCGATTTGCCGGTATTTTTCGCCGGCTTCATCTCAAAAAGTGTAGAGCCCGATGAATCAAGACAATCCAAATACTTTTTCTGCGGCACTTAATACCACGCCACGTCGTGCTATGCCGCAACCGGCGCTGATTTTAGCGATTGTGGCCATTTTAGCCAGCGCAGGCGCTTGGCTATACCAGCAAAACGCGATGGAATCACTCAAGTTAGAACTGAGTCGTGAACTGGCAAGCAATAATCAACTACAACAAGAGCTACGCCAATCGAACCTACAGTCGAGCCAAGCACAGCAAAAAATCATCTCGCGCCTTGATGTTCAAGAAAACAAACAAGCAGAATCCAGTGCGCGACAAGAAGCGCTCAATAATATGTACGATAACCTCAGCCGAGGTGAAACCTTGCATAGTCTGGCCGAAGTCGAGCAAATGCTGTCTTTTGCCAGCCAACAATTACAAATTGCCGGCGATATCAATAGCGCATTAACGGCGTTAAATAATATCGACGTGCAATTGGCTCAGCTCAATCGCCCAGAGCTAATCAGCGTTCGCCAAGCGCTAACCAAAGACATCAACACCTTAAAAGCAACGCCCTATCTGGATGTGATTGGGATTACCGCCAAGCTCAATAGCATTATTGATAGTGTTGATCAATTGCCGCTGATTGTTGATGCCGGACACACTATCGCATCTAAGCATCAAGCCAACACGCAGCACAATGCCGCACAACGCTTTGGCGCTGAGATTTGGCATGAACTCAAACAACTGATTCAAATTCGCCGCATCGATCAACCCGATCTGATTTTGTTATCTCCTGAGCAAAGTTTTTTTTTGCGAGAAAATATTAAATTGCGCCTACTGAATGCGCGCGCCGCATTATTGCTCCGTAACGAAGCGGCATTTCATAGCGATCTCAAAGCCACTGAGCGTTATTTACAGCAATTTTTTGATGCCCGTGCGCCGGCCACTGATAATGCAATTAAGGTTTTGCGCCAACTACAAACGCAACCCCTCGCGATCACCATGCCTGATTTAAGTGCCAGCCTTGCTGCCGTACGCAATGCACGCACCACTGCCGAGAGGGCCAAACCGTGAGATTCTTAATCTGGTTTATTGGCTTATTTTCACTGGCCGTTGGCTTAACGCTATTTGCCCAAGTAAATAGCGGCTACGCCTTGATTTTCTTACCGCCTTGGCGGCTTGAGATCTCTCTCAATATTTTCATTCTGCTTTTGATTGGTTCCGTCATTGTGCTTTATTTGGGTTTGCGGATGTTGGCCGAACTGGGCGGCTTACCCGAGCGCGTGCGCCGCTATCGATTACGCCAGCAAGAAATTGCCTCTGTGCAGCTCGAACGAGACGCACGCACGGCATTTTATGAAGGTCGTTTTCAACGCTCAGAACGACTCGCTAGTGAAGCTTTTGCAGCCAGCCCAAATGATGATGCTTATGCCGTGAATGGTTTATTAGCCGCGCGTGCCGCGCATTCAATTCGCGATTTCGCCAAGCGTGATGCTTATTTTGAGCAATTGCAAACTCGGCTTGGTGGACAACATTTAGCAACGCTAATGTCAATGGCTGAGCTCTACCTTGATGAGCGCCGCTACAATGAAGCCAGTCAAGCCATCGCTGCAGCGCGAGAAATCAACCCAAAACTCACTGCAGCCATGAAAATCGAACTGCGCTTACGCCAGCGTGAACGCAATCCCGAGGCGGTACTTAAACTGGTTGAACAGCTCACGCGCAGTGAAGCACTAGACGCAGAGCAAGCCAATCACATTCGAATTGCCGCATATCAACAACAATTACGCCAACATCCAATGAGCGTACGCGAGCTAAAAGACTGGAGTCGCAAAGTCCCCGAGTTCGACCGACTTAACCCACAATTGGCAGCTAGCATCGCAGCGCAATATCAAGAACAAGGCGAGCCGACACTCGCTCGCGATACTTTAGCTGCCGCCATTGATGCCGAGTGGAATAGTGAATTACTCGAGCAATATGGCCTGCTTGGTCTGCGTGGTGAAGCTTTAACTGCACAGCTACAACAAGCAGAACAATGGCTTAAACAACACCCGAATGACCATCGTTTATTACTCACTTTGGGGCGTTTATGCTATCAGCGCGAGCTATGGGGTAAAGCACAGACCTATTTGGAAGCGAGCATTGCCGTCAAACCGACCGCCATTGCCCATGCTGAATTAGCGCGATTACTCGATCAACTCGAGCATACTGATGAAGCCAACTTACATTACCGCGCCAGCTTAAGTATTGCGCTCAGCTAATTGGCGTTGTTTATCAATAACAAAAAGGCGGCTAAGCCGCCTTTTTTATTGCTCAAACCAACTCCGGCCCCAATGCTGCCTTGAGTACATAGTTGACTCGACCATCAATCACGCGGCGTTGAATCCACCAAATCCCCCCTTTGCGCGTAGGCCAATCAAGCTCTTTACCGGTTAATAACAGCGATGCAACTTGGCCAATATGCGGCTGATGCCCCACCATCACCACCACTTTGCCGATATCTCGCGGCCAGTGTGCTAGCTCTAAATAGGCGGCGTTATAACCACCTAGATTTATCCGCGAATCCACCACCGCATCAGCGCGAAGATATTGCGCAGTCGCTTGACTGCGAACCGCCTCACTACAAATCAAACGATATTGGGCTACGTCTTTGAGCTGGGCTCGCAACCAAGCGGCCATTTTTTTCGCCTGCTTAATGCCTTTTGGCGTAAGTGGCCGCGCCAGATCATCTGGGCCTTCTGCGGCATCTGCATGCCGCCACAAGATTAAATCCATCGATTAATTCCGCGTTCCTGCCGCTAAATCAGCGAGTAACTGCGCTTGTGCCGAACGGATTTTGCCACCACGCGCCAATTTACGGCGATAGCGACCATCTGACAGCATTTCCCAAGCTTGCGTATTGTCCACCAAGAAAGGCCGCAAGCTTTCACGAATTACACGGCGCTTCACTTTAGGGTTCAAAATCGGAAATGCGATTTCGATACGACGGAATAAATTGCGTCCCATCCAATCGGCACTGGATAAATACACATCTTCTGCGCCATCATTGAGGAAATAAAACACGCGATGATGCTCTAAAAAGCGACCAATCACTGAACGAACTCGAATATTCTCTGAAACCCCAGGCAAACCAGGACGCAAAGCACACACACCACGGACAATCAGATGAATCGTGACGCCAGCGCCAGAAGCCTCATACAATTTATCGATAATTGAAGGCTCAAGCAGCGAATTCATTTTGGCGATAATCACCGCTTTACGGCCAGCCTTGGCATGCACAATCTCACGCTCAATGGCGGCGATAAATTGGCTATGCAACGTAAAAGGAGCTTGCCACAATGCGTGATGATCACCCGCCAAACCCAAACCGGTCAGCTGCATAAACACATCATTCACATCGCTAGTAATATCGGCATTGGCGGTTAACAAACCAAAATCGGTATATAACTTGGCAGTGCGAGGGTGATAGTTACCCGTTCCGACGTGGGCGTAGCGATGCAAGCGGCCTTCTTCACGGCGAACAATCAGCAGCATTTTGGCATGCGTTTTATAGCCATACACACCATACACCACATGCGCACCGACACTTTCTAGCTTGGCAGCCCAATTGATATTGGCTTCCTCATCAAACCGCGCCATCAACTCAACCACCACGGTGACTTCTTTACCGCGAATCGCCGCTTCTTTGAGCGCATCCATCAAGACCGACTCGGCGCCAGTACGATAAATCGTCATCTTAATGGCGACCACCTGCGGATCGCGTGCTGCTTGCTGCAGTAAATCTACGACGGGCGTAAAGCTTTGGTAGGGATGGTGCAACAAAATATCACTCTGGCGGATCGCAGAGAAGAAATCGGCTTGTTTACGTAACTCAGGCGGAATGCCCGGCATAAACGGTATATATTTCAAATCCGGACGATCTACTTGGTCTGGTACTTGCATTAAACGCACCAAATTCACTGGGCCATTCACCCGATAAATGTCTTCTGGCAGCAAGCCAAATTGTGACGACAAAAAGTCTTGTAAATGCCGTGGGCAATTATCTGCCAACTCTAAGCGAACAGCATCACCATAAGGGCGTTGCGATAGCTCACCTTCAATCGCTGCGCGCAGATCTTTAATGTCTTCATCATCAACCGAGACATCCGAATCGCGCGTTACGCGGAATTGATAGCATCCAAGAACATGCATGCCAGAAAATAGCTCATCAATATGCGCGTGCAAAATCGACGATAAAAAGACGAAGCCATGCTCAGTACCCGCGATTTCATCCGGCATTTTGACAAAGCGAGGGAAAATACGTGGCGCCTGAACAATCGCGATACCCGAATTGCGGCCAAAGGCATCAGGGCCTTCTAGCTCAACAATAAAATTGAGCATTTTGTTAGATAAACGTGGGAATGGATGTGAAGGATCCAAACCAATCGGCGTCAAAATCGGCTTTAATTCACGGAAGAAATAATTTTTAACCCACTCACGCTGCGCTTCAGTCCATAAACTACGCCGAAAGAAATAAATCCCTTCGGTTTCCATTGCTGGGAAAACATTTTCACGCAAAATTCGATATTGCCGTTCGACCAAATCGTGCGCTTCTTTGGTGACCAATTCAAAAGCATGATGTGGGGTAATCCCTTCGGGCAATAGCCGAGAAGGATTGTGCCGAATGTTTTCTTTTAACCACGCCATTCGCACTTCAAAAAACTCATCCAGATTGCTCGACACAATGCACAAAAACTTCAAGCGCTCCAAAAGTGGATTGCGCACGTCCTCGGCTTGCGCCAAAACACGGCGGTTAAATTCAAGTAAACCCAATTCACGATTGAGCAAGAGTTGATTGTCGGCGGGTTTGTAAGTCATGGCAGCGCTCTTTGATGGCGATTGAGGTCAATTGAATCAGCTTCTAACTCAGCTTATGCAACGCTTTTAAAGCACAACAGGCCGCAAATGCGGCCTGTGTGATCAAACAATTACTGTGGTACATAGCCTTGAATGGCATCAGCACCTGAACCAAAGAAGTAATTCTCCAATTGCTGTTGCAAGTATTTACGTGCACTTGGATCAGCTAAACTCAAACGATTTTCATTAATCAGCATCGTTTGGTGCTTAACCCAAGCAGTCCAAGCTTCTTTAGAAACTTGTTCATATACTTTTTTGCCCAGCTCACCTGGTAGCGGTGGAAAATCCAATCCTTCAGCTTCACGGCCTAATTTGACACACTGAACAGTACGGCTCATTTAATGCCTCCATATTATTACAATAATGTTTCAGTTCAATGACATTCATTAAACGTTAAATAAGAAATTGAGTACATCGCCGTCTTTTACCACATATTCTTTGCCTTCGGCGCGCATCTTGCCGGCTTCTTTGGCGCCTTGCTCACCCTTGTAGGCGATGAAATCTTCATACGCGATCGTTTGTGCACGAATAAAGCCGCGCTCAAAATCGGTATGGATCACGCCAGCCGCTTGTGGTGCGGTATCACCTTTGTGAATCGTCCATGCGCGAACTTCTTTCACGCCTGCAGTGAAATAGGTTTGCAAGCCAAGCAATTCGTAACCGGCACGAATCAAGCGATTTAAGCCTGGCTCGTCTTGACCGAGTGACTCTAAAAATTCGACTTTATCCGCTTCGTCCAGCTCTGCGATCTCGCTTTCGATTGAGGCACAAACGGCAACAACCGGAGCGCCTTCAAGTGCGGCGTGGGCCTTTACTTTATCGAGCAATGGATTGTTGTCAAAACCATCTTCGGCAACGTTGGCCACATACATGGCGGGCTTGATCGTCAACAAGCATAACGGTTTGATTGCCGCTTTTTCGTCATCGGATAATTTTAGCGAGCGCGCTGGCAAGCCTTCGTTCAAATGCGGCAAGAGTTTTTCCAATACCGCGATCGATGCCAGTGCTTCTTTATCACCCGAACGGGCTTTTTTGCCATCACGCTGAATGGCTTTTTCGACCGTATTCATATCGGCCAAGGCCAATTCAGTACCAATAACAATGATGTCGTCGATGGGGTCCACGCGGCCAGCAACGTGAATAATGTTATCGTTTTCAAAACAACGCACCACATTTACAATCGCGTCAGTTTCGCGGATATTGGCCAAGAATTGGTTACCCAAACCTTCACCTTTACTCGCACCCGCGACTAAGCCAGCGATATCAACGAATTCAACAATCGCCGACTGAATTTTTTGTGGATTAACAATTTTGGATAATTCGGCTAAACGATGATCTGGCACTTCAACGATGCCGACATTCGGCTCAATGGTGCAAAATGGATAGTTAGCTGCTTCAATGCCTGAATTGGTCAATGCATTAAATAGCGTAGATTTACCGACGTTGGGCAAGCCAACAATGCCGCACTTGAGACTCATGAATCATTCCTTGCTGGGCGACGCCGCCCAATAAATACTAAACCATCAATTTTAACTGATGCGAGCACCGATTGGCGCGCCTCAGCAATCAAAACCGCTTATTCACCAAAAATACCTCGATCAATCATTGGCTTGTGCGCAAATGGCAGCAGCATGCTGCTGCCATACAGGCTAAACAATGCATCGACTTCGGCTTATTGGGGCATTAATTAATGCAATTGATGCTTACTGCGCGACGTTTCATTGTTTTCACGAAAGAAATCTCGAATTTCGATGACCATTTCCGGAATTTGCTCAGCCACTTCGTTGTCATGGCGCACTAAATCAATGCCTTCTTTGAGCATATCTTCGCGCATTTCATCGTCCGAGCCACTCATGATGGCCATAAACATAAACTGGCCTTCTTCTTCGTCAATCAAAGGCTGCCACTCTTCTTCAGCTAAGCCTGCACCAAAGCAGAAACCTAAGCTCCATTCTTCAATGCTGGAATTTTGCATTGATTCATCTTCCCAATACAGCAAAGGCTCATACACGGGAGGATCTTGCGCTAATTCATCGGCAATTTGATTGTATAAACGCATCACCAAATTGATGATGGCATCGCCTTCCGGCAAAGCAAAAATCGCAGCCTCTGGACGATCCCAGATTTGAGCCAGCCATTGACCAGGCATCACGGTAGCGGGGCCGATCAAAATTGCGGTAAGGTAGCCATGTAGCATGGATAATGACATCGCATCTTTGCCGACTGCGTCTGAATACAAAAATTGATCGAGTTGATCGAGTTCTTCATCAGTCAGTGGCTGGTCAAGTAATAAAGACATACAGTACTCCAAGAGTAAAACACTAAATCGATACACCGATTTACTATGGGTATTAACATGGTGTCTTTTATTTAAAAGGACTCCAGCAACATACCCATCATTTAAGCATAAGGGCCTAGCTCAATCGCTAGGCCATACTTCAAAACCAATTGCTGCGAACAATTACTAATTTATTTCACGATTTTCTTAGGGCGCAGCCAACCCGACAATGTCAGTTGCTTAGCGCGTGCAATCGTTAACTCCCCTGCTGGCGCATTTTTACTAATCACCGAGCCAGCGCCCGTCGTCGCTCCGGCACCAATCGTGACGGGGGCAACCAGACAATTATTGCTGCCAATAAACACATTATCTTCAATCACTGTGGTGAATTTATTAACACCATCATAATTGCAAGTAATCGTTCCAGCGCCAATATTCACCCCTGCGCCAATCTGCGCATCGCCGATATAACTTAAGTGATTCACTTTCGAGCCAATACCGATGGTTGATTTTTTAATTTCAACAAAGTTACCAATATGGGCTTGCTCGGCCAATTGCGCACCAGGTCGTAAGCGAGCATAAGGGCCAATCAAACTGCCTGCCCCCACCACCGCATCTTCTAGATGGCAAAATGGATGAATCACTGCGCCATCAGCAATCGTGACATTTTTTAGTACGCAATGTGCACCAATACTCACGCCTTGGCCCAAAACAACCTGCCCCTCAAAAATGCAATTCACATCAATGAAGACATCTTGGCCATGGGTTAAGGTACCGCGTACATCAATCCGCGCCGGATCGGCCAAGCCAACGCCTGCGGTCAACAAGGCTTTAGCGGTTTCGGTTTGATAAATACGTTCTAAGCTGGCGAGCTGCAGCTTGTTATTAATGCCTTCTGCTTCCCAATGATCCAAGGGCTGCACCGTCGCAATTTCAACCCCATCGCGCACAGCAAGGGCGATTAAGTCTGTGGCGTAATACTCACCTTGCGCGTTGTCGTTCTTTAGCTCAGATAACCAAGCAGCCAAACGCGCCGTCGGTAAGGCCAAAATACCGGTATTCATTTCAGTGATTGTGGCTTGCTCGATTGAGCAATCTTTTTGCTCAACAATGCAAGTCACCTGACCAGCTGCATTGCGAACAATTCGACCATAACCGGTAGCATCATCGAGAATATCGGTCAGAATGCCGACTTTGCCATCGCTACTTGCAGCCAATAAGGCTTGAATGGTAGCTAAACGCGTTAATGGCACATCACCATACAGCATCAGGGTAATGCCACCAACGCATTGTGGTACGGCCTGCGCCAAGGCATGCCCTGTTCCAAGCTGCTCAGCCTGACACGCCCAGGCTAAATCCGTTTGATCAGCTAATTGCTTTTGCACTTGCTCGCCACCATGGCCATACACAATGACCATTTTTTGCGGCTGTAATTGACGCGCGGTATCAATCACGTGTTGCACGAGCGGCTTGCCCGCAAGACGGTGTAATACTTTTGGCAAACTAGAGTACATCCGTTTACCTTGCCCTGCAGCCAAAATGACCACGTTTAATGCAGAAGCCATCACTTATCCCTAAATATAAATGGTTTGTCGCTATTCTAATCTTCAGCGTGGTTCACGCACAGCATGACATGACTTTATTGCGTTTATGCCAGCAACTTAAACGCAAATAAAGCAAAAAGGCAGCCGAAGCTGCCTTTTTATTTTTACAATCCGATTACTGCAAACTCAATTGCAATAATTAATGGCCGCCGCGTTTCAATTTAGAAACTACCGCAAGTTTCGCTACAGCATCCATCAACTCAGCCTGCGCCATCGCAAAGTCCATCGAAGAAGAATGGTTTTTCAACGCATCTTCTGCGCGGCGTTTAGCTTCTAACGCCTTCGCTTCATCAATGTCTGCACCACGAATCGCAGTATCAGCCAAGACTGTTACCACATCCGGTTGAACTTCAAGCATGCCACCTGAAACAAACAGAATGACATCGTCTTCGTTCGAGTTGGCGATCTTAATACGGATCGCACCCGGACGAATACGGGTCAACAGCGGAGCGTGCCGCGGCAAGATACCAATCTCACCCTTATCGGCAGGCGCTGAGATAAACTCAGCTAAGCCAGAGTAGATCAGTTCTTCAGCACTAACTACGTCCACACGCATGCTCATGGCCATCGCTTAACCCCTTATTGCATCGACTTGGCTTTTTCGATCGCTTCTTCGATGCCGCCAACCATATAGAAGGCTTGCTCTGGAAGGTGATCGTAATCGCCATTCAAGATGCCCTTGAAGCCCTTGAGGGTTTCTTTGAGCGGAACGTACTTGCCTGGCGAGCCAGTGAACACTTCAGCAACGTGGAACGGTTGCGACAAGAAACGTTGAATCTTACGAGCACGAGATACTGACAATTTGTCTTCTGGAGACAATTCGTCCATACCCAGAATCGCGATAATATCTTGCAATTCTTTGTACTTTTGCAATGTTTGCTGAACGCCACGCGCTACAGAGTAGTGCTCGTCGCCAACCACTTGCGGATCCAATTGACGTGAAGTTGAATCGAGTGGATCTACCGCAGGGTAGATACCTAACGAAGCAATGTCACGGCTCAGAACAACGGTCGCATCCAAGTGAGCGAAGGTTGTTGCTGGTGATGGATCGGTCAAGTCATCCGCAGGTACGTAAACGGCTTGAATCGAAGTAATCGAGCCAGTCTTAGTCGAAGTGATACGCTCTTGAAGCGCACCCATCTCTTCAGCCAATGTCGGTTGGTAACCCACGGCAGAAGGCATACGACCCAACAACGCAGATACTTCAGTACCAGCGAGGGTGTAGCGGTAGATGTTATCCACAAAGAACAAGATGTCACGGCCTTCGTCACGGAAATGTTCCGCGATTGACAGACCCGTCAACGCTACGCGCAAACGGTTGCCTGGTGGCTCGTTCATTTGACCGTAAACCATCGCCACTTTATCAAGAACGTTAGAGTCCTTCATTTCGTGGTAGAAGTCGTTACCCTCACGAGTACGCTCACCCACACCAGCAAACACAGACAAACCACTGTGCGCTTTAGCGATGTTGTTGATCAATTCCATCATGTTCACGGTTTTGCCGACACCGGCACCACCGAACAGACCCACTTTACCACCCTTAGCAAACGGGCAAACCAAGTCAATAACCTTGATACCAGTTTCTAAGAGATCAATACTTTGGTTCAACTCATCGAATTTTGGTGCAGCTTGGTGAATTGCACGAGTTGCCTCGCCGTTCACAGGGCCTGCATCATCAATCGGGTTGCCCAATACATCCATAATACGGCCCAGAGTTGCATTACCTACTGGCACCATGATTGGTGCGCCAGTGTTGGTAACGCCTGTACCGCGTTTAAGACCATCGGTACTACCCATGGCAATGGCGCGCACTACGCCGTCGCCGAGCTGTTGCTGAACTTCCAGCGTCAGTTCTGCGCCAACTAGTTTGAGCGCGTCATACACCTTGGGGATATTGTCGCGTGGGAATTCCACGTCAACAACTGGCCCAATGATTTGTACGATTTTACCTTGGCTCATCGTTTTTCCTAATCCAGTTAATCCGTCAGGGCCCAATTAAACTGCTGCCGCGCCGCCAACAATTTCCGAAAGTTCTTTCGTAATTGCCGCTTGTCGCGTTTTGTTATATAGCAGTTGCAGGGAGCCGATTACATTGTCAGCGTTGTCAGTTGCAGCCTTCATCGCCACCATACGCGCCGCTTGTTCTGATGCGATGTTTTCCGCTACGGCCTGGTAAACCAAGGCCTCTACGTAACGATTCATCAAATCATCAATCACCGTTTTTGCATCTGGCTCATACAGGTATTCCCAGTTGTGCGCAGATTTCGGTTGTTCAAACGATTCGCTGGCTAATGGCAACAATTGTTCGATAACTGGCTCTTGTTTCATGGTGTTAATGAAACGAGTGTAAACGATGTGTACTTCGTCTACTTCACCAGCAACGAAGGCATCGATCATGACTTTGATCGGGCCAATCAGCTGTTCCAGATGCGGGGTATCACCCAGCCCAACAGCCGAAGAAAGAACCTTCGCGCCATTACGCTTCATGAAACCCAACCCTTTATTGCCGATTGCGGTCACAACGACTTCAACGCCATTGTTGTGCAATTCTTTCATTTTATTGAAAGCCGAACGCAGGGCGTTGGTGTTTAAACCACCACACAAACCTTTGTCCGAAGACACCATAATCAGGCCAACCCGCTTGACGGTGTCGCGCGTTTGGAGATATGGATGCTCATAGTCGACCAAAGCTTGGCTCAAGTGGCCAGCCACATTACGGATTTTTTCACCGTAAGGGCGGGCCGCCTTCATACGCTCTTGAGCCTTGCGCATTTTCGACGTGGCAACCATTTCCATGGCGCGGGTGATCTTCTGCGTGTTTTTTACGCTTTTGATCTTAGTACGAATCTCTTTACCGCTTGCCATGATTTGATCCTTTTATCAACGTCTCAAATCAGTAAGCAGCGCCGGCTTTAAAGGCTTCAACTGCTTTCATAATGGCTGCTTCATCATCAGAAGACAGCTCACCCTTGTCATCAACACGCGCCAATACATCTGCATGATTGGCTTTGAGATGGCTAAGGAATGCAGCTTCAAATGCCAGTGCGCGATCAACAGCGACGTCATCATAAACGCCTTTGTTAATCAAGAGCAGGGTAACACCCAACTCACCCACTTTCATCGGGCTGTACTGAGCTTGTTTCATCAACTCAGTCACCATCTTGCCGCGTTCCAATTGCTTACGTGTTGCTTCATCAAGGTCAGAAGCGAACTGGGCAAATGCCGCCAATTCACGGTACTGAGCCAAAGCCAAACGTACGCCGCCACCCAATTTCTTGATGACTTTAGTTTGTGCAGCACCACCCACACGCGATACCGAAATACCGGCGTTCATTGCTGGGCGAATACCCGCGTTGAACAAGTCAGTTTCCAAGAAAATCTGACCATCAGTAATCGAAATAACGTTGGTTGGAACGAAGGCAGAAACGTCACCAGCTTGAGTTTCGATGATAGGCAATGCAGTTAACGAACCTGTTTTACCTTTCACTTCACCATTAGTTAGCTTCTCAACTTCAACTTCATTGATACGCGATGCGCGTTCCAACAAGCGGCTGTGGAGATAGAAAACATCACCAGGGAATGCTTCACGGCCCGGAGGACGACGCAAAAGCAATGAAATTTGACGGTAAGCAACGGCTTGCTTAGACAAATCATCATAAACGATCAAGGCATCTTCACCACGATCGCGGAAGTATTCGCCCATGGTGCAACCAGAGTACGCAGCGATGTATTGCAGAGCAGCAGCTTCAGAAGCGGCAGCTGCAACAATAATCGTGTGACCCAATGCACCGTGTTCTTCCAACTTGCGAACCACGTTAGCAATCGAAGATGCTTTTTGACCAATCGCCACATAGATACATGTAACGCCAGTACCTTTTTGGTTAATGATCGCATCGAGTGCAACAGCAGTTTTACCTGTTTGACGGTCACCAATGATCAACTCGCGCTGACCACGACCCACTGGCACCATGGTATCAATTGACTTGATACCGGTTTGCAATGGTTGTGAAACCGATTGACGCGCAATAACGCCTGGGGCAATTTTTTCAATTGGCGCAGACATAGTCGTGCCCAATGGGCCTTTGCCGTCGATAGGTTGACCCAATGCGTTCACAACGCGACCGATCAACTCACGACCAATAGGTACTTCCAAGATACGGCCGGTACACTTAACAACATCACCTTCGGCGATATGTTTGTAGTCACCTAAAATAACAGCACCTACAGAATCGCGCTCTAAGTTAAGCGCCAGACCGAAGGTATTACCCGGGAACTCCAACATCTCACCTTGCATAACTTCCGACAAACCGTGCACGCGCACGATACCGTCAGTTACCGACACTACAGTACCAGTCGTGCTGGATTGTGCGCCTTGGGGTAGATTTTGGATCCGAGCTTTAATCAGTTCACTGATTTCGGACGGATTAAGTTGCATGATTTCTCCTAACTCTTCAGGCTTGTCGCAAGGGCAGTTAATTTGCCGCTAACCGAGGCATCAATAACTAAGTCACCAATCGTTACTTTCACACCACCGATTAACTCGGGGTTGACACTAACATCGGCGCTAATCTTGCGTTTAAGTTGCTGAGTGAGCGTAGCCGTCAGTTCGGCCAGTTGGGCATCAGTCATAGCAAAAGCAGATTCAATGTGCGCTTGCGCTACACCTTCGTCTGCCGCTTTCAGTTCTTCAAATAAAGTCGACACAGCCGGTAAAGTGGCAAAACGACGATTTTCGAGCACTGCTGCCAGGAAGTTTTTAACCTCGGCGTTTGCTTCAGTACCCAGAAGCCCAACCAACAGCTCCTGTACTTGATCAGCAGAACACTTTGGATTAGCCACTACGTCAAGAATCTCTTGGTTCTGGGCAATAAGCGCCAGATTAGCAAGCGTATCCGACCATTGAGAAAGCGTATTGCCTTCTTTAGCCAGCCGGAAAACGGCCTCGGCGTAGGGTCTAGCGACGGTTATAAGTTCTGCCATGACTATCTTACAATTCCGCTTTGATGGATGTCAGCATATCAGCATGCTTCGCTGCGTCGATTTCGCGACGTAAGATCTGCTCAGCACCAGCGATTGCCAATACGGCAACTTGCTGACGAAGCGTTTCTTTAGCTTGCTGAATTTGCTGCTCGATTTCACCTTGGGCGCCAGCGATCAGGCGTTCGCCTTCTACTTTGGCATTGCCTTTAGCTTCATCGACAAGTTGCGCTGCACGCTTTTCGGCTTGGGCAATGATCTCAGCTGCGCTTTGTTTTGCTTCACGCAGTTTGTCCGCTGATTTTTTCTCAGCATTCTCAAGATCTTGTTTGGCACGATCTGCAGAGGCCAAGCCATCTGCAATGCGTTTAGCACGCTCATCCATCATCTTGATCAGCGGAGGCCAAACGAACTTCATCGTGAACAGGATCAAGAGACCAAAAGTGATCATCTGACCTATGAGAGACGAATTAAATTCCACGCTGAATGTCCTCCTTAAAGGCTGATCAAAAGATTATTGAGCAGCAACAGTCAGAGCAGCCAGGAATGGGTTGTTGAAGGTGTAAAGCATAGCCACACCAACGCCAATCATCGAAATCGCATCCAACAGACCAGCGATAATAAACAGTTTAGTTTGCAAAACTGGAATCATTTCTGGCTGACGAGCAGCAGACTCAAGAAATTTGCCACCGAGGATAGCAAAACCAAGTGCAGTACCAATAGCAGCCAAACCAATGATGATCGCAGCAGCGATAACAGTCATGCCTTGTACGGAAGCAATTACTTCAGGTGAAACCATTTTGAGACTCCTAGTTTGATTCAAAAGTTACGAGGTTGGGTAAAACTGAGTCTAATGCCGTGCACCCAACCGATACACGCCACTAGACTTAAAATCAATGGTCTTCTACAGCCAAGCTCAAGTAAACAATCGTCAACATCATAAAGACGAAGGCTTGTAGCGTAATTACCAAGATATGGAAGATGGCCCATGGCGTGCCGAGCACCCAGTTAACCCACCACGGCAGCAAAGCGATCAAGATAAAGATCAACTCACCGGCATACATATTACCGAACAGACGTAGTGATAACGAAACAGGCTTAGCAATCATCTCAACCATTTGCATCGCGAAATTCGCTGGCGCTAGCAAAATAATCATCGGCAAGCTTTCAGCATGAAACGGCGCAGTAAATAGTTCTTTAATCCAGCCAAACAAACCTTTAGCAGAGATCGAGAAGCCAATAATCATCAGCAAAACAGTCAACGACATCGCAAACGTCACGTTAACGTCAGCCGTTGGCACGACGCGCAAATAAACATGATGTGGATCGGCACCGTAGAAAGTATGACCATACCATTGCGCAAACATTGGCAAGAGATCAACTGGCAACAAGTCCATTGCATTCATCAAGAAGACCCAGCAAAAGATCGTCAATGACAATGGACCAATTACTTTTGATTTGCCGTGGAAAGCATCCTTGATTTGGTTGTCGACCATCTCAACAATCAACTCAACAAAGTTTTGCAAACGGCCTGGTACTCCTGGTGTTGCTCTGCGAGCAACGTAGGCAAATACGCCGACAAACAACATGCCCAATGCCAAAGAAATCCAGAAAGAATCCAAGTGGAAACCGCCGAATAAATCAGCCTTTGCAAAGGTCAAATGGTGCTGGATATAACTAGTTGCATCTTGTGCCATAATTTACTTTTTACCGTCAAATTTAATTAAAAGCCCAAACCAGTAGGCGCTAGCTGCAACTAAGTATCCTGCGAATACCCAAGCCCAAGCGACATCCCGATAAAACATAAAGAACGCTGCGAACGCAATCAGCGTTACTGAAAGCTTTGCCATTTCTGCTGCAAAGTGGCGTCGCAACAATTCAGCTGCGGCAGCTAATCGAGCACGATAGGCAATCAGCGAATACAACACGCTGCCTAAGACTGCAATTAATCCACCAGAAAAACTTGCAATTGCCGCCTTCTGATCCACAATCAAAAGTAGCGCAATTGTAAGGAGCATCGTAAATCCGATTTGTAACCGAATGATGCCACGAATCTGTGCCTTCCCGTACATCACATCACCGTAAGACAAACGACGCGATTATACGGAGTTGATTTGCCTTGCGTCAATTTATTACCGTTGACTTTGGTGGATTTATTTTTATTTTTTGCAAAACAAAATCCAACTTAAAAAGCCGCCAATTTCTTTCTAAAAACGTAATAAATCAAAGAGCTACATTTTTTTAGAATTTTATTCGTCAATTCAATGTCAAACAGTTCCAACAAGGCTTACAGGCGCGCCAACAACGCATCCAATTGATCTAAACTACCATACTCAATCGTGACCCGACCACTCCCCTTCTTGCCCGATTGAATGACCACACGAGCCCCAATCCTGCTCGATACTTCCTCTTGCAAGCGCAATACATCAGGATCTGGCTTGTGTTGCTTGGCTGTCATCGGCTCTTGCTGCATTTTTTTGACTAGCGCCTCAACCTCGCGAACCGACAAGCCTTTTAATACCACCAAGCGAGCGACTTCTAATTGTTGCAAGGTATCAAGCGGCAGCAAAGCCCGAGCATGCCCCATATCCATTTCGCCGCGTAGTAGGATTTCCCGTACTGGCTCAGTTAAATGCAATAAACGTAATAAATTTGCCACACTCGGGCGAGATTTTCCCACGGCTTGCGCCGCCGCTTCTTGTGTTAAGCCAAATTCATCGATCAAACGCTGAATACCAATCGCCTCTTCAAGCGGATTAAGATTCTCGCGTTGTATATTCTCGATCAAGGCCATTGCCAGTGCGGCTTCATCGCTAATGACGCGCACCAAGGCAGGAATTTCAGTCAACCCCGCCAGCAAACACGCGCGCCAGCGGCGCTCGCCAGCGATAATTTCGTAGCGATCAATATCAATTTCGCGCACCAAAACCGGTTGCATCAAACCTTGTGAGCGAATTGAGTCGGCCAATTCATTCAGCGCCACTTCATCCATTACGGTACGAGGCTGATATTTGCCAGGCTGCAACACGTCAAGTGCCAAGGTTTTTAGCGTGTCACCCACCGATGGATCGCCCATCAGCGCATCCAAGCCACGTCCTAAACCTTTAAATTTTTTACTCACCATGCGTGTTTATCCTAAAACCGGGGAATACAAAGCGCAAATCAATTGGCGCTACGCAGTCATGACCTTGCTCAGCGATCATTTCATATACTCGGCGCAACTTCACCGCAGGCATGTCGCGCCAGCATTTCGTTCGCTAATTGCAAATAGGCTTGTGCCCCCTTAGACGATTTGTCGTAGGCCAAGATTGGACGGCCATAACTCGGCGCTTCGGCCAAACGCACATTGCGGGGAATGACGGTGTGATATAGCTTGCTAGTAAAATGCTTTACCAATTGCTCAGAGACTTGTTGCGCTAACGTCGAGCGCGGATCGAACATGGTGCGTAGTAAACCTTCTATTTCAATTTTTTTATTCAAACTTTGCTTAATCCGGCGCAGCGTATTCACCAAATCAGACAGCCCTTCCAGCGCATAGTATTCACACTGCATTGGAATCAATACCGCATCAGCAGCGACCAAGCCATTGAGCGTCAGTAAGTTCAGTGCCGGCGGACAATCGAGCAAAACATAATCGTACTGAGCATTCACGCCGGACAACGCCGACTTTAAACGCATTTCGCGCTCATTAGCATCCACCAGCTCCACCTCTGCGCCAGCCAAATCGCGCGAAGCTGGCAGTAAATCAAAGCCTCCGCTTTCGGAATGTTGCGTGGTTTGCGCCATCGTTGAATCGCCGAGCAACAAGGAATAAATTGAATGCTTTAGTTTCGATTTATCTACCCCCGAGCCCATCGTGGCATTCGCCTGTGGATCAAGGTCAACCAACAACACACGCTGACCCAAATGCGCCAGACTGGCAGCCAAATTCACTGCCGTGGTCGTTTTGCCGACGCCCCCTTTCTGATTCGCTATTGCCAACACTTTCATCGTCGTTCCCATCGGGATTTGAAGCGCTTTAAAGTGATACGGTTGAAGATCAAATGACTTTCACCACATGGACCAAATGCCGCTCCGCATCTAAACCAGGCACTGCCAAGCTATCTACCCCTGTCACGTGTACGCCTGCAGGTAGCAGGGCAATTTCCTCATAGGGATAGACCCCTTTAAGTGCCGCCCACTCGCCACCTTCAGCCAATAAATGCCCAGTCAAACGTACAAACTCAGACAATTCAGCAAACGCCCGTGAAGTAATAATTTGAAACCCAGTTTCAGGTTGATACGCTTCAACACGGTCAGTCACCACGCTGATATTGTCGAGCTTTAACTCTAAAATCGCTTGTCGCAAAAAAGTGGTTTTTTTGTGATTTGAATCCAGCAAAGTCAGCTGCCAATCGGGCCGAGCAATCGCCAATGGAATACCCGGCGTGCCAAAACCAGAGCCGACATCCAACATGCGTAAAGCATGATCGGGTAACTTGGCCAGCGGAGCGAGTGAATCCAGCAAATGCAGTGGCACCATCCGCTCTGGTTCACGAATCGACGTCAAGCTATAGGTTTTATTCCATTTTTCTAATAGGCCGACATAGGCCAATAGTTTATTTTGCTGTTCACTGCTGAGCACAAGCCCCATTTCGCTCAAGCCATTGGCCAGCATTTCGGCAAGGTTTTTATCCACGATCACGCTCATTTCAATTCCTCATCCACGGCGGCAGCCCGCTGGTTTTTTTTCAAATACACCACCAACAAGGCCAAAGCCGCCGGTGTTACACCAGAAATTCGCGAAGCTAAGCCTAATGTTTGTGGGCGTTGCGTGCTTAATTTTTGTTGAATCTCTTTCGACAAACCAGATATCACGCTGTAGTCAAAGTTATCTGGCAGCACAACATCTTCTAGGGTATCGCGTTTTGCGACCTCAGATTGTTGTCGTTCGATATAACCCTGATATTTAACGTTAATTTCGATCTGTTCTGCCACAGTTGCATCACTCACACCAGGACCGGCGACCGCCAGCGACATTAAACTGTCATAAGTCACTTCGGGACGGCGTAATAATTCGGCCAAGGTGTATTCACGCTCAATGGCTTTGCCCAAGACGCGCTCGGCATCGGCAGCAGCCAAAATCCGTGGATTAACCCACGTCGATTTCATCCGCTCAAGTTCAGTCGCAATTGCTTCGCGCTTGATCTCAAACGCCTGCCATTGTGCATCGCCAACCAAGCCTAAGCGACGACCATGCTCGGTCAAACGCAAATCGGCATTATCTTCACGCAATTGCAGACGGAATTCAGCACGACTGGTAAACATACGGTATGGCTCGGTAACGCCCTTAGTAACTAAATCATCGACCAATACCCCAAGATAGGCTTCATCACGACCTGGGCACCATGGCGCTTCATCACGCGCATACAATGCAGCATTCAAACCGGCAAACAAGCCCTGCGCGGCGGCTTCTTCATAGCCAGTTGTGCCATTCACTTGCCCAGCAAAGAATAATCCGGCAATGGCTTTGGATTCAAAACTATTTTTTAATGCCCGAGGATCAAAATAATCGTACTCAATGGCATAACCTGGACGCAAAATTCGTGCGTTTTCTAAACCCACCATCGACTGTACTGCGGCCAATTGAATATCAAACGGCAAGCTGGTCGAGATACCATTCGGGTAAAACTCATGGGTGGTTAAGCCTTCGGGCTCAAGGAAAATCTGATGGCTATCTTTATCGGCAAAACGATTAATTTTGTCTTCAATACTCGGGCAATAACGCGGACCAACCCCTTCAATCTTGCCAGTAAACATCGGGCTGCGATCAAAACCAGAGCGAATAATATCGTGCGTACGCGCATTGGTTTGCGCAATCCAGCATGGCATTTGCCGTGGATGCATGGCGCGTGAGCCGCGCAATGAAAACACCGGCTCCGGCGTATCGCCCGGTTGAATCGGTAAAATACTTAAATTAATCGTCCGACCATCAATGCGTGGCGGCGTACCAGTCTTTAAACGTCCAACCGGTAAATTCAATTCACGCAAACGATGTGATAGCGTTACCGATGCTGGATCGCCAGCGCGTCCACCGACATGGTTCTCTAAACCCACGTGGATTTTGCCACCCAAGAAAGTCCCAGCAGTCAGCACCACGCTAGCGGCCATAAACTCAATACCAATTTGAGTTACAGCGCCAATGACTTTATCGCCGTCGAGTAGCAAGTCATCGACAGCTTGTTGAAAAATATCTAGATTTTCTTGATTTTCCAACATGCCACGAATCGCGGCTTTATATAAAATCCGATCAGCCTGCGCACGCGTTGCGCGCACGGCAGGGCCTTTACTGGCGTTGAGCGTTTTAAACTGAATGCCGCCCATATCTGTCGCCAATGCCATCGCGCCACCCAGTGCATCGACTTCTTTGACCAAATGCCCCTTACCAATGCCACCAATCGATGGATTGCAGCTCATTTGCCCCAGGGTTTCAATATTGTGCGTCAGCAATAAGGTTTTACGCCCCATACGGGCGCTAGCTAGGGCGGCTTCAGTACCGGCGTGACCACCACCAACTACAATCACATCATATCGAACGGGATAGCGCATGGCGCATTTCCAAATAAAAGCAAAGGGCGAATATTTTAAGGCAAAACAGAGACTTGCGCGAGGAGTTCACCACAATAAAACGGAAAATTTAGTGCATTCATTCGCATTACAGCGTGTAATCTTGATCATCACTTGTAATACGTCATGGATTAATGATGCAATCGATGGGCAACAAAAAAAACGCGCCGAATCAAGCTGCGCGTTTTTTTATACTGCTTTAAAGGTGGTTCAATAAGTTCGATTTAAATGCCACTCTGCCGTGCTGCCTCAAGCGCCGCACCGACGATTCCTGCATCATTTTTTAAGTCCGCTGGAACGACAGGAAAACGCAAATCTATTAAATTGGGAATGAATTTTTCATGCTTTTTACTAATTCCACCACCGATAATCAAAAAGTCAGGTGAAAATAATAATTGTAAATGCAGTAAATATTGATTTAAACGCTCAGTAAATGCTGGCCATTTCATGCCGCTTTCTTCTTTTACTTTGGCTGAGCAATATTTTTCAGCAATCTCGTCAGTTGGAAAAATAAGATGACCAAATTCAGTATTACTCACCAACTGGCCATCAACAATCAATGCGCTACCTATCCCCGTTCCCAAGGTAATCACAATCGTTTTACCCTGCCGCCCCTTCGCAGCACCAAATACCACCTCTGCCAGACCCGCTGCATCTGCATCGTTCATTAAAACCAAGGGCAAGCCTGTCGCTTGAGCCAAGATTTCTTGCGCAGGCGCTTGAATCCAGCTTTGATCGACGTTCGCCGCCGACATAGTCACACCATTGTGCACAATCGCAGGAAAAGTACAGCCAATGGGTCCAGTCCATGCAAAATGCTCAACCAATTGCTTGAGTACTTGTCCAATCGCCTCCGGCGTGGCTGGCTGAGGCGTATCTATTCGATGTCGCTCAGCCAAGAACTCACCAGTGGCCACATTTACCGGCGCACCTTTAATGCCAGTGCCACCAATATCAATACCGAGTACCGCGCGGACTGGTTCATTATTTTCAATCATATGATTTACTTCTCGCAAAAAATTAATATTGATACTGACATCTCTCACATGACAAGAGCACCGCAATCTCAATGAAACTGTAAATCCAATGGCTAATGCTTTAACGAGGTTGAATATTCCTTAATTCAATCAAACGTTTCTTTTGCAACTCGGCCTTCTCTTTAATGGCAATAACAGCTCGCTGCTGAGTGGCAATAGCGCTATCAATATCAGCCAATTCTTTTTTTGTTACTGCAATATCAGCCAATAATTCAGCAGAAACTGCACGCTGATTATTGCTTAATTTATTTAATTGGGTTTGCTGTGCGTCTAAGCGCTTTTGTGCGGTTGCGCGACGTAACACATTAGTTTGCATTCCAGCATCAACCGCCTCAATTTGTCGGTCACGCAATAAATCGATTTCTTCTGGCTTAGAAAAGGATTGGAGCAACGCCTTATCCGCCCGCCGTTGCTCTTGCTCAACCCGTTTTTTCTCTTCTAATGCCTGCTTTTCTTCCGTGCTGAGTACCGCCTCATTGCCTTTGCGTACCCGCGCTGATTTATCCAATTCCATTAAGGATTTTGACTGGCCCAGCGGCGGTTTATCGCTATATTGCACCTTACCTGTTTCATCAACCCAGCGATATACTGTCGCATAACACAACTGATGAAATAGCAATAATGGCAATACCCACACAAAACGCATATCTACCCTTTAATTAATCAATGCCATACTGACGACGATAACTTTGCACTCTATCTAGATTGTCAGTCATTCCTTTTTGTTCTGCAAGAAATCCCAATAAATCTTGTAACGTTGCAATTGGAATAACCGGAATACCAAACTGTTGTTCGACCTCTTGCACTGCCGACAAATCACCTTGCCCACGCTCCATCCGATCCAATGCAATCAACACCCCAGCTGGCTCTGCACCCGCTGCGCGAATCATATTGACCGACTCACGCACTGAAGTGCCTGCCGAGATCACATCATCAATAATCATCACCCGACCCTTGAGTGGCGCGCCAACCAGCACACCGCCTTCTCCGTGATCTTTGGCTTCTTTGCGGTTAAACACGAAGGGGACATTATGCCCAGCACTAGATAGTGCGACCGCCGTTGCTGACGCCAAGACAATGCCTTTATACGCAGGTCCAAATAAAACATCGAACTCCACACCCGAGGCCAGCGCAGCCTGTGCGTAAAATCGCGCTAATTCACCGACTGAAGTGCCATCGCTAAAAAGTCCGGCATTAAAAAAGTACGGCGAAGCACGGCCTGCTTTGGTGATAAAATCGCCAAAACAAAGTACTTGTTGCTCTACAGCAAAACGGATGAAGTCGCGGCGAAAATCAGTCATGCGGAATAATCCCTCTAAAACATTACTATTTAAATAACCCCGAAGCATATCACCCTTGAACAAGGATTTCTCCCCGTGCGCATCATTTCTGCCAATCTCAACGGTATTCGCTCAGCCACCAGCAAAGGTTTTTTAACTTGGTTAGCCGGCCAAAATGCTGACATCATTGGCGTACAAGAACTGAAAGCACAAGCCGCTGATTTAAGCCCCGAAATGCAAAACCCGGCCGGTCTAACGGGTTATTTTCACTACGCAGAAAAAAAAGGCTATAGCGGCGTCGGTCTGTACTGCCGCCGAGCTGCAGAACAAGTTATTGTCGGTCTTGGCATTCCTGAAATTGATGCCGAAGGACGCTATTTAGAAGTCCGCTTTGGTAATTTATCGGTCATTTCACTGTATTTGCCTTCAGGTTCATCTTCAGAAGAGCGTCAAGCGGTTAAGTTTGTCTTTTTAGATCATTTTTGGTCGCATCTGGCCACATTATCGGCCTCGGGTCGTGATGTTATCGTGATGGGCGACTGGAACATTGCCCACAATGAAATCGACTTAAAAAACTGGAAAGGTAATTTAAAAAATTCCGGCTTTCTACCCGAAGAACGCACTTGGTTTACGCGCATGCTCGGTGAACTACAGCTGGTTGATGTCTGGCGCACTCTGTACCCAGAAGTACCTGGCTACACCTGGTGGAGCAACCGAGGACAGGCCTATGCCAAAGACGTTGGCTGGCGCATCGATTACCAAATCGCGACCCCACAATTGGCTGCCACAGCCAAGCATGCTTACGTTTACAAAGATGAAAAATTTTCCGATCACGCACCACTGGTGATTGATTACGACTATTCAATATAAGCTAAGTATTGCTGTACAGCCCATAAAAATAAACAGACACAGAGCAATACACCTATGTTTTCTAAATATCTAGCAGTTTTTAATAATCGGCGAATTTGTGCGGCAATGCTACTTGGCTTTGCTTCTGGCCTGCCATTAGCACTCACAGGGTCCACACTGCAAGCATGGTTATCCGATGCCGGTTTAGATATTAAAACCATAGGTTGGTTTACCTTGGTTGGGCAGCCCTATACTTGGAAATTTTTATGGTCACCCCTAGTGGATCGCTTTCCAATGCCATTCTTAGGCCGGCGCCGGGGTTGGATTTTAATTACCCAAATTGCGCTCGCCGCAGTCATCGCCAAAATGAGTGGGCTTGATCCACAAACTCACTTGGCTACTTTTGCCTTGATGGCGCTATTAATTGCTTTCTTTTCAGCAACACAAGACGTCGTCATTGATGCCTACCGCACAGAAGTACTGCAACCCGAAGAGCGCGGAGCAGGAGCGGCTGTTGGCGTCTTCGGCTATCGAATGGCCATGCTCACATCGGGCGCTGTCGCACTTATTCTGGCCGACGGCATATTAACTTGGGAACAAACTTACCTGGTTATGGCGGGGATTATGGCCACCATGGCCATCGTTACCTTTTTTTCCCCCGAGCCCGTATTACAGACCAAGCCACCACTGAGTCTACGCTCTGCGATTATCGATCCATTAAAAGAGTTTTTTTCCCGTGATGGCGCGTGGATTTTATTAGCCTTAGTCGTGGCCTATAAACTTGGCGATGCATTTGCTGGCAGCTTATCGACCAAATTCTTGCTCGACATGGGATATAGCAAATCAATTATTGGCCAAGCTTATAAAGTATTTGGACTCGTTGCGACTTTAGTCGGTGGCTTTGCGGGGGCCATCTTGATGTTGCGCTGGGGCTTATATAAATCGCTGGTCATCTTTGGCATATTACAAGCACTCACCAATTTAGGTTATTGGCTTATTGCCATTCATGGCGCACCTGATATTGGCTTATTACTCTTTGCGATCAGTACCGAAAATCTAGCCGGCGGGATGGGCACAACAGCAGCAGTCGCTCTATTAATGAGTTTATGCAACCCCAATTTCACTGCAACTCAATACGCACTCTTATCTGCATTAACTGCTTTTGGTCGAGTTTATGTGGGGCCGGCATCTGGCTATCTCGTTACAGCAGTGGGTTGGTCACATTTCTTTGTAATTTCAGCCGCAATTGCATTACCAGGACTCGCTTTATTGTTTGTTCTACGCAAAACGATTTATAAACTAGATCAATAAATAATTACTGATGGTATTTCATATCACGATGAATTTATTAGTTCATCGTGATTTTTTATACTTTCAATTCAGCTTCGGTCCAAATCCCATCAATACAAATTAATTCTTCACCCAAGCTTAACGATTTATCCACTAAAGCCCACTTTTGTGGCGTCGTTAACTGCTTAATCGCATATTCAACCCGCAAAGCAACTCGATGATCATTACAAACCCAGCTAATTAAAATCCGCTCAGGAGGAAAAGCACGCGTATAGCGAGCGCCTTTTCCATTTAAATGCTGTGCATATCGACGCGCTATATCCGTAGTGATACCGGTATACAGTTTATTACCTCGACAAACTAAAATATAAACAAACCAAGTCATAACATCGCAACCTAAAGATCTGCATTCTAATCCATCATAGCATCACTACAAAAGCTTTAAGCAAAGGTATATTTCTCTGAAACTCATACTACAAGGGCCAGAATCAAATACCACTACCGGTATCTGCATTGGTAATCCCCCCACCAAACCAGCTCATTTTTAAGTAGAATTTTCTCGCAGTCTTTGAGGAGCTTCTACATGAAAGCAGCACGTTATTCTGACAGCCAGATTATGGCGATTTTAAAGCAGGCCGAAGCCGGCTCCACTGTTCCTGATTTATGCCGTGAACACGGCATGAGCTCGGCCTCTTTTTATAAGTGGCGCGCTAAGTTTGGCGGCATGGACGTCTCGATGATGACGCGCATGAAAGAGCTGGAAGATGAAAACAAGCGCCTTAAAAAGATGTATATCGAAGCTCAAATGCAAGCAGACATCATCAAGGAAGCCATGGCAAAAAAGTGGTGAAGCCATCTCAGCGGCGTGAGATGGCGCGCTGGGCCGTTGAATCAAAGGCTGTTTCGATTCGTGCAGCTTGCGCTAGCTTTGTGATTAGCACGACTTGTTATCGCTATGTGGCAAAACTAGACGCAGAAAATGAAAAAATTGCCGATTCGTTACTGCAACTCACCGAAGTTCATCGCACCTGGGGCTTTGGTCTGTGCTTTTTGCATTTACGAAACGTCAAAAAAAAGCCTTGGAATCACAAACGGGTCTACCGGATTTATTGCGATTTAGAATTAAATCTGCGAATTAAGCCTAATAAACGCTTAATTCGTGCAACGCCAGCGCCATTAACAGTGCCTGAGAAAATCAATGAAACGTGGTCGATGGATTTTATGCACGATCAATTAGCCGATGGCCGCAGCATTCGCCTGTTTAATGTGATTGATGATTTTAATCGGGAAGGTTTAGCGATTGATGTTGATTTCTCTTTGCCGGCCGAGCGCGTGGTGCGTAGTTTGAATCAAATTATTGAATGGCGAGGCAAGCCAAAACGGATACGCTCAGATAATGGGCCTGAATATATTAGCCAGTTGCTAAAAAACTGGGCGGAACAACATTCAATTGAATTGGCGTATATTCAGCCGGGCAATCCGCAGCAAAATGCCTATATCGAGCGCTATAATCGGACCGTGCGGCATGAATGGCTGGCTTGCGATGACTTTGAAAGTCTTGCTGAAGTGCAAGAGGTTGCCACGCAATGGCTTTGGAGCTACAACAACGAGCGTCCGCACATGGGTTTGGGCGGCATCACCCCGAAACAAAAACTGGCATTACATGCCTGACCTCTACTTTTAAGTGAGCTTAAAAATGGGGGGATTACCCATTCTCCTCGAGGTCTAAACGACGGACAGCAAAAAGCCCGACTCTTTCGAATCGGGCTTCTCTATAGGGAAGTCTGGCAATGACCTACTTTCACACGGGCAATCCGCACTATCATCGGCGCTGAGGTGTTTCACTGTCCTGTTCGGGATGGGAAGGAGTGGGACCACCTCGCTATGGTCGCCAGACAAAAACTTGTCTGATGCAACTCTTTCGAGTCACACGAGAGTTATCGCATTCAGCCGCTATCTTTTCAGACCACAACCTACAGCGCTAACTCGTAAAATCAATAGAAGAAGTAATTATACTACACTTTCCAACAACAACACTTGGATTGATTATATCCATCGTCGCACTACGCGCTTCAGGTTATAGGATCAAGCCTCACGAGCAATTAGTATTGGTTAGCTTAACGCATTACTGCGCTTCCACACCCAACCTATCAACGTCCTGGTCTCGAACGACTCTTTAGAGGATTTAAAACCCTAGGGAAATCTCATCTTGAGGCAAGTTTCGCGCTTAGATGCTTTCAGCGCTTATCTCTTCCCGACTTAGCTACCCGGCAATGCCACTGGCGTGACAACCGGTACACCAGAGGTCAGTCCACTCCGGTCCTCTCGTACTAGGAGCAGCCCCTCTCAAATTTCCAACGCCCACTGCAGATAGGGACCAAACTGTCTCACGACGTTTTGAACCCAGCTCACGTACCACTTTAAATGGCGAACAGCCATACCCTTGGGACCGGCTACAGCCCCAGGATGTGATGAGCCGACATCGAGGTGCCAAACTCCGCCGTCGATGTGAACTCTTGGGCGGAATCAGCCTGTTATCCCCGGAGTACCTTTTATCCGTTGAGCGATGGCCCTTCCATACAGAACCACCGGATCACTATGTCCTGCTTTCGCACCTGCTCGACTTGTCGGTCTCGCAGTTAAGCCGCCTTTTGCCATTACACTATCAGTACGATGTCCGACCGTACCTAGGCGACCTTCGAGCTCCTCCGTTACAATTTGGGAGGAGACCGCCCCAGTCAAACTGCCTACCATGCACGGTCCCCGATCCGGATAACGGACCAAGGTTAGAACCTCAAAGGGGTCAGGGTGGTATTTCAAGGACGGCTCCACAGAAACTAGCGTCTCTGCTTCAAAGCCTCCCACCTATCCTACACAAACCACTTCAAAGTCCAATGCAAAGCTACAGTAAAGGTTCACGGGGTCTTTCCGTCTAGCAGCGGGGAGATTGCATCTTCACAAACACTTCAACTTCGCTGAGTCTCGGGAGGAGACAGTAGGGCCATCGTTACGCCATTCGTGCGGGTCGGAACTTACCCGACAAGGAATTTCGCTACCTTAGGACCGTTATAGTTACGGCCGCCGTTTACTGGGGCTTCGATCAAGAGCTTGCACCCCATCAATTAACCTTCCAGCACCGGGCAGGCGTCACACCCTATACATCCACTTTCGTGTTGGCAGAGTGCTGTGTTTTTGATAAACAGTCGCAGCCCCCATTTCTCTGCGGCCTTATATAGCTCCAAACGCAAGGTTCTTCACCAATAAGGCACACCTTCTCCCGAAGTTACGGTGTTAATTTGCCGAGTTCCTTCTCCCGAGTTCTCTCAAGCACCTTAGAATACTCTTCCTACCCACCTGTGTCGGTTTGCGGTACGGTTCAATATAAGCTGAAGCTTAGTGGCTTTTCTTGGAAGCAGGGTATCAGTTACTTCATCACCTAAGTGAATCGTCATCATGCCTCAGCGTTAACAGCGTCCCGGATTTGCCTAAGACACCCGCCTACACACTTAAACCAACTATTCCAACAGTTGGCTAACCTAACCTTCTCCGTCCCCACATCGCACTTATATCAAGTACAGGAATATTAACCTGTTTCCCATCGACTACGCATTTCTGCCTCGCCTTAGGGGCCGACTCACCCTGCGCCGATGAACGTTGCGCAGGAAACCTTGGGTTTTCGGTGAGGGAGCTTTTCACTCCCTTTATCGCTACTCATGTCAGCATTCGCACTTCTGATACCTCCAGCATCCTTCTCAAGACACCTTCACAGGCTTACAGAACGCTCCTCTACCATATGCCATAAATGGTCATATCCGCGTCTTCGGTTATCAATTTGAGCCCCGTTACATCTTCCGCGCAGGACGACTCGACCAGTGAGCTATTACGCTTTCTTTAAATGATGGCTGCTTCTAAGCCAACATCCTGGCTGTCTGTGCCTTCCCACCTCGTTTTCCACTTAATTGATCATTTGGGACCTTAGACGGCGGTCTGGGTTGTTTCCCTCTTGACCCAGGACGTTAGCACCCCAGGTCTGTCTCCCATGCTCGCACTTGACGGTATTCAGAGTTTGCCATGGTTTGGTAAGTCGCGATGACCCCCTAGCCATAACAGTGCTTTACCCCCGTCAGTGATACATGAGGCACTACCTAAATAGTTTTCGAGGAGAACCAGCTATTTCCAAGTTTGTTTAGCCTTTCACCCCTATCCACAGCTCATCCCCTAACTTTGCAACGTTAGTGGGTTCGGACCTCCAGTGCGTGTTACCGCACCTTCATCCTGGCCATGGATAGATCACTTGGTTTCGGGTCTACGCCCAGCAACTATGCGCCCTATTCGGACTCGGTTTCCCTACGCCTCCCCTATTCGGTTAAGCTCGCTACTGAACGTAAGTCGCTGACCCATTATACAAAAGGTACGCAGTCACCCCATTTTTCAAGGGCTCCCACTGTTTGTATGCATCCGGTTTCAGGTTCTATTTCACTCCCCTCCCGGGGTTCTTTTCGCCTTTCCCTCACGGTACTGGTTCACTATCGGTCGATGATGAGTATTTAGCCTTGGAGGATGGTCCCCCCATCTTCAAACAGGATTTCTCGTGTCCCGCCCTACTTCTCGTACGCTTAGTATCACAATTGACTTTTCATATACGGGACTATCACCCACTATGGTTGGACTTTCCATTCCATTCTATTAAGTCTACTGCTATCACGTACAGGCTCTTCCCATTTCGCTCGCCACTACTTTGGGAATCTCGGTTGATTTCTTTTCCTCCGGTTACTTAGATGTTTCAGTTCACCGGGTTCGCTTCGCTAGACCTATGTATTCAGTCTAGGATGACCCAAAAGGGCCGGGTTTCCCCATTCGGAAATCGTGGGATCAAAGCACTTTGCCAGCTCCCCCACGCTTATCGCAGGCTATCACGTCCTTCGTCGCCTATCATCGCCAAGGCATCCACCAGATGCACTTATTCGCTTGATCCTATAACCTCAAACACGTAAAACGTATCTCAGATTACTGAAATCGTATTTGCGACTTGCAAGTGAGTTCTCATTTCACTTGCGGTTCAGTTCCACTGGCATGAGACCAGCACAACTGAACAGATACAATCAACCCAATATTTTTACTTTGAAATTAAACTCAACCACAACTGCACGCAGTTATTGTTTTATTTAATTCCATTACAATGTTTATTGGAATTAATTACTTCTTCTATTTTGTTAAAGAGCGATATTACTAAAATCAATCATTCATATCTAAATATAAACAGCCGATTTATCTAATTTTAGAAACCAGAATAAAATACACTGCACCCAACAACGTGCAATACATAGAATTCTATTTTCTACAGCAGATAATGGTGGAGGTTAACGGACTCGAACCGTTCACCCCCTGCTTGCAAAGCAGGTGCTCTACCAGATGAGCTAAACCCCCGTGATACTGGTGGGTCAGATAGGAATCGAACCTATGACCCCCGCGTTATCAACACGGTGCTCTAACCAACTGAGCTACTGACCCATATCGTTTCTTTCAAATCTACAGCCGATGAGTGTGAGTACTTAATCTACCAATCTTTCTCTTGAAAGGAGGTGATCCAGCCGCAGGTTCCCCTACGGCTACCTTGTTACGACTTCACCCCAGTCATGAATCCTACCGTGGTAACCGGACTCCCGAAGGTTATCCTAGCTACTTCTGGTAAAACCCACTCCCATGGTGTGACGGGCGGTGTGTACAAGGCCCGGGAACGTATTCACCGCGACATGCTGATCCGCGATTACTAGCGATTCCGACTTCATGCACTCGAGTTGCAGAGTGCAATCCGGACTACGATCGGTTTTGTGAGATTAGCTCCCCCTCGCGGGTTGGCGACCCTCTGTACCGACCATTGTATGACGTGTGAAGCCCTGGTCATAAGGGCCATGAGGACTTGACGTCATCCCCACCTTCCTCCGGTTTGTCACCGGCAGTCCCATTAAAGTGCTCAACTAAATGTTAGCAACTAATGGCAAGGGTTGCGCTCGTTGCGGGACTTAACCCAACATCTCACGACACGAGCTGACGACAGCCATGCAGCACCTGTGTTACGGTTCCCGAAGGCACATCCATATCTCTACGGACTTCCGTACATGTCAAGACCAGGTAAGGTTTTTCGCGTTGCATCGAATTAATCCACATCATCCACCGCTTGTGCGGGCCCCCGTCAATTCCTTTGAGTTTTAGTCTTGCGACCGTACTCCCCAGGCGGTCTACTTCACGCGTTAGCTGCGTTACTAAGCTCCGAAAAGCCCAACAACTAGTAGACATCGTTTAGGGCGTGGACTACCAGGGTATCTAATCCTGTTTGCTCCCCACGCTTTCGTCCATGAGTGTCAGTATTAGGCCAGGGGGTTGCCTTCGCCATCGGTGTTCCTCCACATCTCTACGCATTTCACTGCTACACGTGGAATTCCACCCCCCTCTCCCATACTCTAGCGAGACAGTCATAAACGCAATTCCTAGGTTGAGCCCAGGGATTTCACGTCTATCTTATCAAGCCACCTGCGGACGCTTTACGCCCAGTAATTCCGATTAACGCTTGGACCCTACGTATTACCGCGGCTGCTGGCACGTAGTTAGCCGGTCCTTATTCTTCGGGTACTGTCATCCCCAGTAGTTATTAACCACTAGGATTTCCTCCCCGACAAAAGCGCTTTACAACCCGAAGGCCTTCTTCACGCACGCGGCATTGCTGGATCAGGCTTTCGCCCATTGTCCAAGATTCCCCACTGCTGCCTCCCGTAGGAGTCTGGACCGTGTCTCAGTTCCAGTGTGGCGGATCGTCCTCTAAGACCCGCTACTGATCGTTGCCTTGGTAGGCCTTTACCCTACCAACTAGCTAATCAGCCATCGGCTGCTCCAATAACGTGAGGCCTTGCGGTCCCCCACTTTCCCCCTCAGGGCGTATGCGGTATTAGCACTCCTTTCGAAGCGTTATCCCCCATTACTGGGTACATTCCGATGTATTACTCACCCGTTCGCCACTCGTCAGCGGTGCAAGCACCCTGTTACCGTTCGACTTGCATGTGTAAAGCATGCCGCCAGCGTTCAATCTGAGCCAGGATCAAACTCTTTCGTTTAATCTAGCTGAATTTACATACTTGGCTTAGTACTCATTACTCAAAGAAACACTTGGTTAGAAACCAAGATTTCTTTTATATCTTGAGTGTAAGCACTTGTTTGACTGGCAAACCAAGCACTCACACTCATCGGCTGTATTTTGTTAAAGATCAGTGGCTTAGACACTGAAACCAGCTGGAAAACCGCTTGTTTCGTTTGCTGTGTCAGCAGCAGAGAGGCCGAACTATACCCACCCACCGAAAGTCCGTCAACACCTTGTTGCAAAGAAAACAACACTAACATGCTAAACCATTGATTTGAATAGCATCTAAAATTAACGTAAACGCAACGCCATCAGTAAAACTGCGTCAAGCCCATTCAATATGCGGATAAAAAATCGCCATACAATCAATCAAAACTTAAGCAAAACGCCTGAACGAGTACAATTAGCGCATTCAAGCTCTTTTTATATGTATATATATATGCTCAGTTATCGTCACGCCTTTCACGCTGGCAACCATGCCGACGTTCTCAAGCATTGCATCGAGGTGATGCTGCTCGATTATATGAATCAGAAAGATAAACCTTGGTGGTATATCGATACACACGCCGGTGCAGGGGTGTATTCATTAACGCAAGGCTATGCGACCAAAAATGCCGAGTTCGAGACGGGCATCGCGCGGTTATGGCAGCGCACTGATTTACCCGCTCCGCTGCAACGCTACGTAGATGTTGTAATAGATTTGAACGCAGGCAGCGCGCATTTACAATTATATCCTGGCTCACCGTATGTGGCGCAGGCCTTGCAGCGTAGGGACGATAAATTACGTTTATTTGAATTACATCCGAGTGACAGCAAATTACTGGCTGAAAATTTTCTGGATGCCGGCCGCGCCGCCAAAGTAGTACAAGCCGACGGCTTTGCCAGTATCAAAAGCGTGTTACCACCGCCACCGCGTCGCGCTTTGATGTTGATTGATCCGCCGTATGAAGAAAAGCATGATTATGTGCGGGTAGTTGAAACACTGAAAGAAGCGCTAGAGCGCTTTCCGACGGGCACGTATGCAGTGTGGTATCCGCAATTGTCACGGGCCGAAACCAAGCAAATGCCAGAGAAACTCAAAAAGCTCGGCGCAAAAAGCTGGCTGCATGTTGCGCTCACCGTACATGCACCACGCGCAGACGGTTTTGGCATGCATGGCAGCGGCATGTTTATCTTGAATCCGCCATGGACTTTAAGTAATGAGCTTAAAGAAGTCATGCCCTACTTAGTGCAACATTTAGGCTTAGATAACGGCGCTAAATATCTACTTGAACAACAAACGGCTTAACTCCGCTAAAGTTACATATAAAAATGGCTAGGTATACACACCTAGCCATTATTTATTAAAGCCTACAACACAATACATTACTTGTTAGCTTGTACCCATACCTGCCACGCAGTATAGAGCGACGGTGTTCGCGCAGCGACGGCGCTGCGATGCCAAGGATTTTCTTGCCAATAATCATCATGAAAGATCGAGCCAACTTGTCCACCCGACTCCAGTAGGATCAACACCCCCGCAGCATAATCCCAGAGTTTTTGCGCGCCATGCAGCATGACATCAGTGCGCCCCGCCGCCAGCCAACACCAGTCAATGGTGGATGCGCCAAAATTGCGGTGACTGTGATAAGGATTCAAGGTCACGATCCGCGTCGCTAAATGCCCAGACAACCATTTGGTTTCAACCGAAGCAATCGCGCCAGATAAGGGACGCTCATCTCGCACACGTGGCAAGCGCTCATGATTTAACCATGCGCCGCAAGCGGCCTCCGCAGCAAAGCACTCATCCAATACCGGCACATACACCACGGCCAACACCGGACGATGCTGACGCATTAATGCAATCGACACGGCAAAATTAGGCAAACCATGCGCAAAATTAGTCGTGCCATCAATCGGATCGACCACCCACAGGCCATCGGCATGCGCAGCCCAGAGTTGCTCTTGCTCGGCCTGCGTCATTTCTTCCCCCAAAACAGGGTAATCGAGCAAACCAGGCAATAATCGTTGCAATGCTGATTGCGCTGCCAAATCGGCCTCGGTAAACAAACTGCCGTCATGCTTAATTTCTGCAACGACTTTTTGATAGCGCGGCATGATTTCTGTGGCTGCGACCTCACGTGCAATGGCACATAAAGCTAATAGCGTTTCGCTCATTTTTGGCTGTAGCACGATCAATCTCTTTTCATTATGACAAACGACGTTGTAGCGAGTTTATATTGTATCGGACTCAGACCGTCTTCGCTGCGGGGCTTTTACTTAGCGCCCATCTAACCTTGATTTGGATCAGCCATAAAAAAGCCCGCACCAAAAGGCACGGGCTGTTCACTCTTTAACAATCACCCTTTACAGGGTGAAATTGTTTAGTAAGTCCACTTCCATTCTTTCACTTCTGGCATATCATCACCCACTTGAGCGATGTATTCAGCATGTTCAACCAACTTGCCAACCAGTTTTTGACGAACGTGAGCACCAATTTTTTGTAGGTGTGGTACACGATCAATTACGTCGATGGCCAAGTTGAAACGATCCAACTGATTCACCACAACCATATCGAACGGAGTCGAAGTAGAACCTTCTTCGATGTAACCACGAGCATGGATGTTAGCGTGGCCGTTACGACGGTAAGTCAAGCGATGGATCAACCATGGGTAACCGTGGAAGGCAAACATCACTGGTTTGTCAGTCGTGAAGATCGCGTCAAATTCGCGGTCAGACAAGCCGTGTGGATGCTCTTCTTGCGGTTGCAGAGTCATCAAATCGCAAACGTTAACGAAGCGGATTTTCAGATCTGGGAAGTGTTGACGGAGCAAATCAGTTGCCGCCAATGCTTCCATTGTTGGGATTTCACCCGCACACGCCATCACTACGTCTGGCTCGCCGCCTTGGTCGTTCGATGCCCAGTCCCAGATACCCAAACCAGTGGTAGCGTGTTTAATCGCTTGATCCATAGTCAGGTATTGCAACGCTGGTTGTTTACCCGCAACGATTACGTTCACATAATGACGTGAGCGCAATACATGATCAGTTACCGACAACAAAGTGTTCGCATCAGCTGGCAAGTACACACGAATCACTTCAGCTTTCTTGTTGATCACGTGATCCAAGAAACCTGGATCTTGATGCGAGAAGCCGTTGTGGTCTTGACGCCAAACGTGTGAAGTCAACAAGTAGTTCAATGACGGAATTGGTTTGCGCCAGTTGATGTGTTTCGTTGTTTTCAACCATTTTGCGTGTTGGTTAAACATCGAATCGATCACGTGGATAAACGCTTCGTAGCAGCTAAAGAAGCCGTGACGACCGGTCAAGTTGTACGCTTCGAGCCAACCTTGGCAAGTGTGCTCAGACAAGATTTCCATTACACGGCCATCTTGTTGCAAGAAGTCATTGGTTTTGTCTTCTTCAAAGAAGTTCGCCAACCAAGTTTTGCCCGACACTTCAAATACGTCGTTCCAACGGTTAGATGCAGTTTCATCTGGGCCGAAGATACGGAAGTTTTTCTCAGCTTCGTTTTCTTTCATCACGTCGCGTAGGAATTTACCCATTACGCGAGTCATTTCGGCGTTTTCAGTACCTGGTTTAGCAAACTTCACTTCGTATTTACGGAAATCTGGCATTTTCAAGTCTTTCGAAACTTGACCATGCACGATTGGGTTTGAACCAAAACGCTTGATACCTTTAGGTGCCAAATCAATCAATTCTTGTTTCACTGAACCATCAGCATTAAACAAGGTTTCGATTTGGTACGAACGCATCCAGTTTTCCAAGTTGATCACATTCTCATCATCGATATCAGAGAATGGCACTTGGTGACTACGCCAGTAGTCTTCAACTTTTTTGCCTTTAATTTCTTTCGGGCCAGTCCAGCCTTTAGGCGTGCGCATTACAATCATTGGCCAACGTGGGCGAGTAATTGGCTTGCCTGCTTCTTGCTCGGCAATGGCCGCAGCACGAATCGCCGCAAATTTATCCATACACAAGTCCATTGCCGCAGCCATATCAATATGGATTTGGTCGAATGTATCGAGCTTGTCGTTGAATGTTTCTTGCTTGAGTTCAACAAAGATTGGCTCGTAGCCATAACCTTTGAACAAATTAGTCACTTCTTCTTTGTCCATACGGGCAAGAAGTGTTGGGTTAGCAATTTTGTAACCGTTCAAATGCAAGATTGGCAATACAAAACCGTCATTGATCGGGTGGATGTATTTAGTAGAGTGCCAAGACGCTGCCAATGGACCTGTTTCTGCTTCACCGTCACCAACAACAGCAATCACCACTTGGTCTGGATTATCCAGAGCCGCACCGTAGGCATGCGATACGCTGTAACCCAATTCACCACCTTCGTGCATTGAACCTGGGGTTTCTGGTGCTACGTGTGAAGGTATACCGCGCGGGAAGCTGAATTGCTTGAATAGGCGTTGCATACCTGCTTCAGTACGATCAATAGCTGGGAAGAATTCTTCGTACGAACCTTCGAGCCAAGTATTAGCAACAAAACCAGGACCACCATGACCAGGGCCAGTGATGTAAATCATCGATACATCACGTTCAACAATCACGCGATTGGCGTGAACAAAAATAAAGTTCAAGCCCGGAGTCGTACCCCAGTGACCCAACAAGCGTGGCTTGATGTGCTCACGTTTGAGCGGTAGTTTCAACATTGGGTTGTCGAGCAAATAAATCTGACCTACAGACAGGTAATTCGCTGCCTGAAAGTAACGATGCATATTACCAATTTGTTCTTTTGATAGTTGAGCCACGGTTAAACCTCTTCGGGGTTGTGATAGTGTTAATTGCTCGGTGATCGACTCCACAGTAAATCACCTGATGTAATGCAGTATACGGAGACTACGCTGTGCGCTACTGATACAAATCAAATGAGCAGCATGACAATGGCGATCTCCATAGTTTCCATTTGATACAACGCAAGAAATAGACTCAATCTACCTCTATTTAACTAGCGCCTTCGCTGCACCGACGATGATGCTAACTTAATGCGTCAAGAATATGAATGCATATGTAAATAAATACGGTTTTAAGTCCCCGGTTTTTATTCAGCTTGCTTGACGTTGCCACGCTCACCGTACTGCAGCGATTTTTGCAAAAACTAAGGCCACTCTAAGGCGCACCACCCTTACTAACGTGTAATCGATGTAAATAAATCGTAGTCTTGCCAATTTAATCGCTATCAGCCAAAAACAAAAAATAACAACAGCACCCTCGCCAATAGCGCAGCCATCCTGCACCCCAACCGACCCGCAATCAACGTCCAGCGCGCTCAACGCCGATTTGTCGTACGGCACCGATCAACTCCGAAATAAGGCAAAAAACCGTTGCCACCAACACCGAAGCTACATACGCCATTGCCGAGCAAAAAAAAGGCCAGCAAAGCTGGCCTTTTTGATATCAATTAACGCGTGAATCCAAACTTAAAAGAACACCAGCGTCATCAAAACGAATACTGGTAATAAGCAAACACAAGACCAAGCCATATAACCAAAGAAACTAGGCATTTTCACGCCACGGTCTTCAGCCACAGCCTTCACCATAAAGTTAGGTGCATTACCGATATAACTCAGCGCGCCCATAAACACCGCACCACATGAAATCGCCAACAAGGTTGAAGCCATAGGTCCCATCAAATGAGCCGCATCGCCGCTCGCTAGATTAAAGAACACTAAATACGTTGGTGCATTATCAAGGAAGGCCGACAACAAACCCGTCATCCAGAAATACATATAGTCAATCGGCATACCATCTGGCGAGCTAACCATCTTCACTAAGCTGGCCATTTGTCCCGCTTCCCCTGCGCGCAAAATTGCAATCGCTGGCGCCATGGCAATAAAGATGGCTGCAAACAGTTTGGCGACTTCTAAAATCGGGCCCCAGTTAAAATCATTCCCCGCACGGATTTCTTTTTTAGTGAACTTTAAAGACACCAAAGCAATCAGCACCAACAGCACATCGCGCACGATATTTTGCAATTCAACATGCGTGCCCATGATGTTCCATTCGATACCCGGCTTCCAAATCCCAGACATCACCACGCAAGCGATAATCGCGCCAATTAAACCGAAATTCCATAAACCGAAAAATTCGATCTTGCTATCAGGCGTCCGATCAACCGGCAACACGCCTTCTTTCTTATAGTAATAACTATCGATGGCATAAAACATCGCCAGCAAGATTGCCGCAGCAAACAGCACCGGCCACATCATGTGCTCAACCGTCCACATGAAATCAACGCCCTTCAAAAAGCCCAGGAACAATGGCGGATCACCCAGTGGCGTTAAACCGCCACCAATATTGGCCACCAAGAAAATAAAGAACACCACCACGTGCACATTGTGCAGGCGATTATCGTTGGCTTTAAGCAATGGACGAATCAATAACATGGCAGCGCCAGTCGTACCCATCAGCGAGGCCATTACCGCACCCAAAGCCAAAATCCCAGTATTCATTTTTGGCGAGCCATGCAAATTGCCACTCACCAAAATCCCGCCAGACACGGTATACAGCGCAAACAAAATCAGAATAAACGGAATATATTCCGCCAACATCGCATGCACCACGATGCCAGCCGCAGGCGCCATACCGTAGCTAGTGATAAACGGCAGTAAGAACGCTGCCGCCCAAAAAGCCGAAATCTTGCCGAAATGATGATGCCAAAAAGCCGGTGCAAAAATCGGAAACAGCGCAATTGACAGCAATAAACCCGCAAACGGCGCTGCCCATAATAAAGACAGTTGCGCACCGTCAAAATCTGCTGCCATTGCCAAACCAGGCAATAAGGCCAACAGCCAAGTTAGTTTTTTAATCATTGAGACCACTCAGTTAAACATTAACTAATGTATTGCTTTGCTACCTATATATAGAATGCGGTAGCTAGCAATACCCCTTACTTCTGAATAAATTCAATTTTGTAACCATCCGGATCTTCGACAAAAGCGATCACCGTGCTACCGTGCTTCATTGGACCTGGCTCACGCACGACAACGCCGCCTTTGGCCCGAACTGCTTCGCAAGTCATCACAATATCATCGGTTTCAATCGCCAAATGACCAAATGCTGTCCCCATTTGATACTCAGCAACATCCCAGTTGTGCGTCAGCTCAATCACCGACTGCTCCGACTCTGCACCATAGCCGACAAAAGCTAAAGTAAAGCGCCCTTCTGGATAATCTTGCTGGCGCAATAAACACATATTTAATACGCCACAATAAAATGCAATCGAACGCTCCAAGTTAGCAACCCGCAACATGGTATGTAATAAACGCATAGCACTCCCCTCGGTCAAAGATGCAAATCATTGTACGCGATGGCTGTTTTGCAAGGCAGTGGCATATTACTGCCACTTTTTTAAATTATTTTGCAGAAAGGGGTTGACGCCAAATTAAAATCATCTATAATCGCTGTCTCTGAACGAAGCAGCTCAGGGTCGTTAGCTCAGTTGGTAGAGCAGTGGACTTTTAATCCATTTGTCGCAGGTTCGAATCCCGCACGACCCACCACCCTCTCGCAGGGGCCTCAGTTTAGAATGCAATACCCCTTCGTTGGGTCGTTAGCTCAGTTGGTAGAGCAGTGGACTTTTAATCCATTTGTCGCAGGTTCGAATCCCGCACGACCCACACTAGATACTTGTAAAAAGCCCAGCTGCAAAGTTGGGCTTTTTGCTATCTGCTCGCCGGATACTGCCACTCCACTAATCAGTCAAACTTATTACCCAACAGCAAACTGTCATCAAAGCTTTATAATCCGGCTTCCATAAATTGAATGACGACTGCTACGTGAAGTTATTTTCTCATCCGCTGCTTAGCAAAATCCGACCATTCATCCCAGACCTACTCGCAATCTGTGCGGTGATTGGTGGACGCTTTTTGGTCGACACTCAGTGGAATATGCCACGCGTTGGCTTTTCAGTGTTGCTGTATTTCTTTTTTGCCGCCTTTTTACAGCGCTGGGCTGCCGTTGCAGCCACCTTGGCGCTAGAAGGGCTGCTGCTCAATATCAGCTATATCAAAGAAATCGCCACCAGCGAGCCACTACTTGGTGCTGATTTATTTGAAGTCGGCCAAGGTATGGCCATGACCGGCTATATGAACTGGCAGATCTGGGCTTATGCTCTCATTACCATCGTCGCCATCGGCTATGGATTATGGCGGCGGCCACGGCTGAGCAAAACGCGTCTGAGCTTGGCACTGGTGCTATGTATTTTGCTCAGTATGCAATTGGACCGTACCGGCAAACTATCGGCCTACGCCAAGCCGGTGATGCATCAATACTTGGGCAGCAAGTATTCAAATTACAATTTCCGGGTCAATGCCAAAGACAACGGTATTTTAGGCCACTTAATTCTCACCATTGAAACCGCACACAAACCCAAATCCGGCCCGCATACGTTTTATTCGCGCCAACTTGCCGCCCAAGATGCGCCAACTAGCCCCGATATCGTGGTGGTGATGTGCGAGTCTTGCTATAGCGACCCGCGTTTAATCACCCAAATGGCGCAATTAAGCCAAGCTGGCTTTAGCGAGGCACGGATCATTAGCCCGGTTTATGGCGGTGGCACGGCCGAAGCCGAATTTGAAGCGCTCACGGGATTGTCGGCGTATATGTTGCCGGGCATCGACTTTCAAAATTTTGCCGGCCAATTTGCCGACAAAATGAGCGCCCTCCCCAATTCCTTGGCGGATGTTGGCTACCTCACCACCGGCATGCACAATTACTTCAGTACCTTTTGGAAGCGTAAACAGGTTTATCCCAAACTGGGTTTTGCGCAAACGCAGTTTGTCGAAAAAATGCAGTGGGATAGAAAAGCCGGCTGGCCCAAAGATCAAACCCTCTACAACAATGCCTTGGCGCGGTATCAAGCTGCGCCAGCAGGGCAAAAGCAGTTTATGTTTTTAGTCACCGTGATGACGCACGGCCCGTTTATTGCAGATCAAGATAGTGGCTTAAGCCAATATCAATTGCGCCTAACTGAGGCAATTGATGCGTTTTCAGTCTTTGCCAAGCAGCTCGAAGCCAGTGCCAAAAAGCGCAAGCGCGACGTAGTCATTGTGATTTTTGGCGACCATAAGCCGGGCTTAAACCAAGAATTTTTAGATCGCGGAATTTTTGATCCGCAATTTTTCAGCCCATCTAAAAACGGCCGTTTAGAATTTAAAAGCATCTTGAGTCAAAAACAAAATAAAGTGCGTGGCGATGTACCGCTGTATATCAAAGACAGCCGCCAGCCAGAACAAGCACAGCAATTGGCCGAGCAATTACAAGGCCGTCCTTTGTTTTGTTTGCCTGCTGAATTAGCGCGTTTAAGCCAAAGCCAAGATCCATTTTACGCCGCTGTAGCCGAGCGCTGCGCCGCCAATACCGCGTTTTATCAGCCCGGCTTATGGTGGCGAAACGTCTTCCCTGAAGCGCTATATGCAGAGCGCTTGTTTGACTAATAGGTATATTAATCTAGGCCTTTATTAAAAAAGACTGCATTAAGATACCCAACGACACAGCCACTCAAGTCAGTCCAATAAAAAAGCCGCGCTATTCATATGCGCGGCTTTTTTATCCATCGACTCACATTAAACCAAACGCGCTAAAGCCTCGCGACTTGGAACAAAAAACGCGGCGCCGGTCACGGCACGACTAAAATTGAGTAAATGATCCACGCGACCATCCAGAGTCGGAGCGATCATTTTGGCCAGCATTTTTTCAAAATGAGTCGGTGTTTTGCAATACGAAGCAAAATACAAACCTTGGTCACCACCCGGCGTGCCGTACGGTAAAGAATGACGCAAAATCGCCAATTCTTCGCCGTCTTCCTCAATCACCACTCGGCTAATATGCGCAGTCAGCGGTTTGTCTTCATCCGACATTTCAGTGCTATCGGCCTTGGTGCGACCAATCACCGCCTCTTGCTGTTTAACCGGTAATTTATGCCACGTATCTAAGCGATGCACATAGCGTTGCACATGCAAATAACTGCCACCGGCCCAATCGGCGTCTTCGGCTGCAACTAAGGCGACTTCGCTACGCTCGTCATCTTCTGGATTTTCGGTGCCATCGATAAAACCGGTTAAATCACGCTTATCTTGGTAGCGAAATGCATGCGTGGTATCAATCACATCAAGGCACTGGCTGGTGCCTTGCACCACCATATTGGCAAATTCGTGCAAAACATCGTAGCGCTCGGCGCGTAAATGCAAAATCACATCGGCCGCAGTCACTGGCGCGGGATGAATGGCACCGGCAATTCGCGGAAAACTACGCAATTGCGCCGGTTTACTCTCAGCATAAAACTCAGGCCACATTTCAGCCCCCAAGCCCACGACTGAATAAAACGCCGCATCAGGATTCGCAGCTGCCAGTTCATCAGATTTAATCGGTAGCTTGGCAAAAAATTGCTTTAATTCTGCATCGGCGCGACGACCTAAGCGGCGGCGAAATAATAAAAATAAACCATGACTGGATGGTGGGGGCAGAATGCCACTTTGTGGTGTAGACACGCCATTCCTTTTCTATCTAATGAGTCGGGCCTTGATTGGCAAAGGCCCAAATTTGAGCTAACCACTGAGGGTAATCCACAAAGCTATGGTCACCCCCAGAAATGATATTTTGTCGGCAGCCGGTATACCATTGCACAGCATCTCGATAATCGAGTACTTCATCGGCGGTTTGCGTGAGCAGCCAATAGCGATTTAAGTCAGTTGGCCGGCGCTCAAGCTGACAAAGTTTATCAGCAAAATCATCATCTATATGGTGAATTTCACCAGTTTGGTAGTTTTTTTGCTCACCCAAATATTGATCAATCAAGTGATAAGGCTGCACTGCAGGGTTCACCAACACTGCCCGCCCACCCAACGTCTCCACCGCCCATGTGGCAAAAAAACCACCTAAAGAACTACCTACTAAACAAAAGTCGCCATTGAGCGGCGTGAGTAAGTCGCGCAACATCTGGGCTGCCGCCACCGGTTCCATCGGAATGGTTGGGCAAATAAAGCTTTCGCCCAGCCCTTGCTCGCGCATCCATTGCGCCGTATCTTGCGCTTTTTGCGATAGCGGGCTGGATAAAAATCCATGCAAAAAAATCAGCTTCATGGGATAAGTACGGTCGATCCGGTGGTGTTACGCGACTCTAAATCACGGTGTGCTTGCTGCACATCCGCCAAAGCATAGCGCTGCCCAATTTCAGGCACGATGCGATGCTGCGCTAGCGCCATAAAATAATCTTGCGCTGTTTCAACCAATTCACCGCGATTGGCGGTGTAATGCCCCAAGGTCGGTCGAGTTAAAAATAAAGAGCCTTTTTGCGCCAAAATGCCCGGATTAAAACTTGGTACCGCCCCCGATGCATTACCAAAACTCACCAACATGCCACGCAATGCCAAGCAATCGAGCGAGCCTTCAAAAGTCGCGGCGCCCACGCCGTCATACACCACCGGCACACCTAGCCCTTCGGTTAAATCCCGCACCTGCTGCGGCCAAGTGGCGTCGTTGTAATCCAGCACATGATCACACCAAGCCGCAGCCATTTTGGCTTTAGCTGCCGAGCCTACGGTACCAATCACGCGCACACCGAGTGCTTGCGCCCATTGGCAAGCAATCTGCCCCACGCCGCCAGCTGCAGCATGAAACACAATCGTTTGCCCGGCTTGCACCGGGAAAGTGCGTTTTAATAAATATTGCGCCGTCATACCACGCAGTAAGGTGGCGGCGGCGACTTCATCCGAAACACCATCGGGCACCAACACTAATTTATCTGCCGCCACAATTCGATACGTCGAATACGCCCCCACCGCGCCACCGGCGTAAGCCACTCGATCACCCACTTTTAAATCATGCACCCCGTGGCCCAATGCCTCGATCACGCCGCAAGCCTCTAAACCCAATCCCGACGGCAAACTCACTGGATACAAGCCACTGCGGTGATAGGTGTCAATAAAATTAAGACCAATCGCTGAATGTTTTAGCAATACTTCACCCGCACCGGGCGGCGGCAATTGAGCCGTTCGCAACTGCATGACCTCTGGACCACCTTGCTGCTCGATTTCAATTCGCACGGTTTGCATTCGTATCTCCTTATTGATCTTCTATCTTATTCTAGCAAGCTCAACCGTGCTGGAGAAAGTGAGGCAAAAGGTAAGCATTACACAAAGTAATTTGGGAAAAGTACCGCGAATAAATTCATCAAAAATAGAGTTGTGTCATATAAAGAAAACCTTAGCCGCGTTATAGTCACGCGATCTGCCCTTGTTACGGGTGCACTAGACTTAGGTTTCTCCAATGCAAACATTTTTTATCGCTCCAACTCGCTTAAATGTCGGCCTGACTTCAGTCACTTTAGGCGTGGTCCGTTGCCTGCAAAATCAAGGCCTTAAAGTCGGTTTTGTTAAACCGGTTGCTCAAGATCGCAATGTTTGCGATGTTGAACGCTCAACGCATTTTGCCCGCCAAATTTGCCAGCTTGACGTGCCGGATGCCTTGCCAGCCAACTACGCAATTGAACAAGTTTCAATCGATGAAACCGATGATCTGCTCGAAGAAATCATCACCATGAGCATGGCCGCCGGCAAAGATGCTGATGTGTTAGTCGTTGAAGGTTTGCACCCCGATCCAAGCAATCCTTTTACCACCCAATTGAATACCGAAATGGCACTGGGCTTGCAAGCCACGGTGATTTTGGTGAGCGACGCTAGTGAAAAAAACATTAGCGAAGAAATCAAAATCGCCGAACGTCAATTTCGCAATGAAGGCGTACAAGTCGGTGGCGTGATTCTCAATAAAGCGCCAGCCGACTTTGATAAAGCCGCGCTACAAGCCGAAATCGGCGAGCTCAAAATCTGGGGCGTAGTGCAATTTGATTCAAAACTACTTGCCCCGCGCACGATTGACGTCGCTTTGCATTTAAATGCCGAGATCATTGTTAAAGGTGAACTCACCAAGCGCCGCGTAGCCGAAACTGTGGTTGCCGCTCGCGCCGTACCTGAAGTCATTCGCCGCCTGAAACCCGGCGCGTTGATTGTCAGCTCGGGCGATCGTGATGATGTGATTTTGGCCACCGCCTTAGCGGCCAGCAACGGCGTGCAATTGGCCGGCTTGATCTTGACGCACAATACCGAATTGAACGAAACCGTCCGCGCCTTTACTGAAATGGCCTTCCACACCGGTATTCCAGTATTGCGTACCGAAGGCGACAGCTTTAGTACCGCACTGGCGATTAGCCAAGTACCGACTGCCGTGCCAGCGGACGACAAAGATCGGATGAGCTTGGTGATGAATTCAGTCGCCGAACAACTCGATAGCGACGCTTTGCATGTTGGCGTACAAACCAAAGGCGCGCATCACTTAAGCCCGCCAGCGTTCCGCTACCAGTTAATTCAAAAAGCGCGTAACGCCAATAAACGCATTGTCTTGCCAGAAGGCGAAGAGCCACGCACGATTAATGCCGCGATTGCTTGTGAAGAAAAAGGCATCGCTCGCTGTGTATTGCTCGGTAATCGCAGCGTGATTGAAGGCATTGCTGCCTCACAAGGTTTGACTTTACCGGCTTCACTGGAAATTCTTGATCCAGAAGAAATCCGCGCACAATACGTAGCACCAATGGTTGAATTGCGTAAGAGCAAAGGTCTCACTGAGATCCAAGCGTTGCGTCAACTCGAAGACAATGTGGTACTCGGTACCATGATGTTGGCGATTGATGAAGTCGATGGCTTGGTTTCAGGTGCAATCCATACCACCGCCAATACCATTCGTCCTGCCTTGCAATTGATCAAAACGGCACCGGGCTCGTCGATTGTATCTTCAGTATTCTTTATGCTGATGCCAGAACAAGTCTTGGTTTACGGCGATTGCGCGGTAAATCCAAACCCAGATGCTGATCAATTGGCCGAAATCGCGGCACAAAGTGCTTACTCAGCCAAAGCCTTTGGTATTGATCCAAAAGTAGCAATGATTAGCTACTCAACGGGTCAATCAGGTACCGGTGTCGATGTGGACAAAGTACGCAGCGCGACTGAAATCGCCAAAGCGCGCCATCCACAACTGATGATTGATGGTCCTTTGCAATATGATGCGGCATCAGTACTTGAAGTCGGTCAGCAAAAAGCACCGGGTAGTCAGGTTGCGGGTCAAGCCACAGTGTTTGTCTTCCCTGATTTGAATACCGGTAATACCACGTATAAAGCGGTACAACGTAGTGCCGATGTAGTCAGCGTTGGCCCAATGTTGCAAGGCTTACGTAAACCAGTGAATGACTTGTCGCGTGGTGCTTTGGTAGACGATATCGTGTTCACGATTGCATTGACTGCTATTCAAGCCGAGCAAATGCTAGGCTAAACAGTATGTGCGTCTAGCCATTATATATAATGGCTTGCATAAAAATACCCCAGCTTAAACTGGGGTATTTTTTTATGGCAGCAAAACACGCGATAAGCCATCAAGCGAGGATATTCATCCCGCCATCAATATACAAAGTACTGCCCGTCATCCGCGCAGCGCCTTCTTCACACAAAAAGGCGCACGCCTCGCCAACGTCATCAATCCCTGGCAATTCACGCAGTGGTGCGCTACCTGCGCCATTGCTAATCAACAAATCAAACTCACGAATGCCACTGGCGGCACGGGTTTTAACTGGGCCGGGAGACACCGCGTGCACGCGGATTTTTTTCGGGCCAAGCTCGCTCGCCATATAGCGCACCGAGCTTTCCAGTGCGGCTTTCACCGGCCCCATCATGCCGTAATTGGGAACGACTTTTTCCGCGCCGTAATAGCTCATTGCCAATAACGTGCCGCCTCTATCCATTAAAGCCTCGGCGCGATGCGCCATGCGGATAAACGAATGACAAGACACATCCATTGCCAAGGCAAAACCAGCCGCCGAGCTATCGACTACGCGGCCATGCAAATCTTCTTTTTGCGCGAAAGCAATCGAATGCACCGCAATATCAAGATGCGCATATTTTTGCGCAATCGCTGCAAACACCGCCGCCATTGCCGCCTCATCTTGCACATCACACAACTGAACGATGCCGGGCTGCAATTCATCGATGATGGGCTGAATATACTTCAGCGTTTTTTCGGTTTGATACGTCAAAATCAATTCAGCACCACGTGCTTTTAACGCTTTGGCGACGCCATAGGCAATTGAATCTTCGTTGGCAATACCCATTACCAGCGCTACTTTTCCTGCTAAAGAACCTGCCGTCATTACTTTCTCCATCAATACAAGCCACTTCGCTTGCCGAAAAAAAATCCACGTTCCTACGTCGATAAAATGCCAAACCAAGCCCGACGCGCTTGAGCAAAAATCATACTCGCATGCTTAAAGCGCCGATACGCGCTTTTTTACTAACAAGGCCAAGAAGCGCTATCGCCTTGCGGCAAAGCAAAAAAATAGCGCAATTGAGCGCGTACGCACGCGATCAATCCGATGATCGCCGATCGATCTGTAGCAGTCAGTCTGATTTAAGCGGTTTCGCTGATATTGGGTGCGGAGCTGGGTTGGGCATTGGCGCTAGCTTGTTGCTGCGCATATTGAGCGGCAGCCGCTGCGGCGGGTCGTGAATTGGCGGGTTTTTCTACCGGCTCGCTCGCGAGCTCGGCCGCTTTTGCCGCCGCTGCTGGCGGAGCTGGCGGTGCTGGGTTCGGTGTTTGTTGGCTACTAGTGACTTGCTCGGTGACTTGTTCGGCGTCTTCGGACTGCTTTTTCTTCGCAGCATCCGAAATCGACACCGCATCTACCGGTGGTTTTTCTGCGCTGCGGCCCGATGCTAAATCCAATTGCTCGGGCTGATTGGAGGAGTCAGATTGCTTGGACTTTTGCAGCTCAAGCATGGCCGCAGCGGCATTATTCATGCCATTGGCTGCGCGAGCTAAAGGATTAGTGCGAGAAACCATCATCTCAGACATCATGCGCCACCGTAAAACCAATATGCTGCAGCATAGCTGCGTCATCGCCAGCCGAATATGGCAATCACACGTCTTAGCCGATAGCAGGTGAAATCAGAAATTAAGCCAATAAATCAACTAGCTGACCAACTTCTGTGGATTCATCGTCAGCAACCGCTTGATAAGCCATCATGCGAGCTTGCGATAGCCCACGACTTGGCAGCATTTGCTGAATCAGCATCGAGGATAAATGCGGAAAAGTGCTAATCGGTTTGATCTGTAATTCAGTACGCTGCGCTGCCAAGACCCGATTGGGTGTTGAGCGCTGCTTTGCCGCAGCGATTTCTGCCTGCCAAGCGTGAGAATCCGCCGCTTGAGTACGCGCCTGCAAAGGATGCACCCGTGACACATTCGGCACTTTCAGGGTGGGCATAGCAATGGCACGCGGCATAGGAAGAACTCCACTAAATCATACGCTTAGCTTATGCCGCTCTATCGCAATAAAAAATGCATTAAGTCCGCTCTAGCGCGGCATTTTTACCAAAATAGTCACCTTTTGCTGCGTAAAATCGCGGTTAGTGGTAAGGCAAGCTCGCTTTTGCATGGTAAAGTGTCAGGTTCATCGCCTTATTTTTTTGGATTCATTCATGACTCGTTTCGCGCAACTGCAAAGCTTACTTGAACAACGCATCCTAATTTTGGATGGCGGCATGGGGACGATGATCCAGCAATATAAGCTCGATGAAGCGCAATACCGTGGCACGCGTTTTGCCGATTGGCATACCGACGTTAAAGGCAATAACGATTTACTCGTGCTGACTCAGCCGCAGATCATTAGCGATATTCACCAAGCCTACCTTGATGCCGGCGCGGATATTATCGAAACCAATAGCTTTAACGGCACCGCGATTGCGATGGCCGATTATGAGATGCAAGAATTAGTCTGGGAGCTCAATTTTGCTGCCGCCAAATTGGTCAAAGACCTATGCGTGGCGCAAACGGCCAAAACCCCAGAAAAACCGCGCTTTTGCGCTGGCGTACTCGGCCCAACCAGCCGCACCTGCTCGATCTCTCCCGATGTCAACGATCCAGGCTTTCGTAATGTGACGTTTGATGCGCTGGTCGAAACCTATCTCGAAGCCATCGATGGCTTGGTGCAAGGTGGCGCGGATATTTTATTGGTGGAAACCATTTTTGATACGCTCAACGCCAAAGCGGCGGTGTTTGCGATTAAGAAATACTTCGCTGATCGCCCCGAGCTCGAAGAATTGCCGATTATGATTTCCGGCACCATTACCGATCAATCGGGCCGCACGCTGACCGGGCAAACCACCGAAGCTTTTTATAATTCGCTGCGCCACGCCGACCCGATCTCATTTGGTCTGAACTGCGCGCTGGGCCCCGATTTGCTGCGCCCGTATGTCGAAGAAATGAGCCGGATTTCGGACTGCTATGTGTCAGTGCACGCCAACGCCGGCCTGCCCAATCCACTAGCACCAACTGGCTACGATCTTGACCCCGCCATGATGGCTGTCGACATTCGCGAATGGGCCGAATCGGGCTTTGCCAATATTATCGGCGGCTGCTGCGGCACTACGCCCGAGCATATTGCCGCGATGTATCAAGCGGTAAAAGACTTGCCACCGCGCAAAAAACCCAGCATCGAAGCCAAATGCCGGCTCTCTGGTTTAGAGCCATTTAATATTGGCGACCATGATTTATTTGTGAACGTGGGCGAGCGCACCAATGTCACCGGTTCAAAAGCCTTTGCGCGCTTGATTTTAGCTGGCGACTATACCGCCGCGCTCGATGTGGCACGGCAACAAGTGGTCAACGGCGCGCAGATTATCGACATTAATATGGACGAGGGCATGCTCGACGCCCACAAGGCGATGGTCACCTTCCTTAACCTGATTGCTGCCGAGCCCGATATTAGCCGCGTACCGATCATGATCGACTCGTCCAAATGGGAAGTCATCGAAGCGGGCCTTAAATGCGTGCAGGGCAAATGCATCGTCAATTCAATCTCGATGAAAGAAGGCGTGGCCAAATTTATTGAGCAAGCCAAATTGCTCAAAATGTACGGCGCAGCCGTCATCGTTATGGCGTTTGACGAGCTAGGCCAAGCCGACACCTATGCGCGCAAAATTGAAATTTGCGAAAAATCCTACCGCATCTTGGTCGACGAGATTGGCTTTCACCCTGCCGATATTATTTTTGACCCAAATATTTTTGCCGTCGCCACCGGTATCGACGAACACGCACGCTACGGCCTTGATTTTATCGAAGCCACCGGCTGGATTAAGCACAATCTGCCGCACGCCAAAATCAGCGGCGGCGTATCGAACGTATCGTTCTCGTTCCGTGGCAATAACAAAGTACGTGAAGCGATTCACGCTGTATTCCTGTACCACGCCATTGCCAAAGGCATGACGATGGGTATCGTCAACGCTGGCGCGCTCGAAACCTACGACGAAGTGGCACCAACGCTGCGCGATGCGATTGAATCAGTCGTGTTAATGCGAAATAGTCCGACTAAAGTCGGACCTACAACGGCAACCGAAGGGTCGGCCTCAGCCGACCAAGCCTTCGATTGCCTAGCCGCGACCGAGGCGCTGATTACGCTGGCTGAATCGTTTAAAGGCGACGCCAATGTGGCCAAAGGCGAAGACTTAAGCTGGCGCGAATTGCCGCTGCAAGAGCGCATTACCCATTCGCTGGTCAAAGGCATTACCACGTTTATTATCGAAGACACGGAAGCCGCTCGCGTTTCGGTTGAGCGCCCGATTCATGTGATCGAAGGTCATTTAATGACCGGCATGAACGTAGTCGGTGATTTGTTTGGCGCCGGTAAAATGTTCTTGCCACAAGTGGTGAAAGCCGCGCGCGTAATGAAAGCCGCCGTGGCGCATTTAGAGCCATTTATCGAAGCCGAAAAAATCGCCCTCGGCCTGCAAGACGAACCCGCCAAAGGCGTGATTGTCATGGCCACCGTCAAAGGCGACGTACACGACATTGGCAAAAATATCGTCGCCGTGGTGCTGCGCTGTAATAACTACCAAGTCACCGACTTGGGCGTGATGGTGCCGGCGCAAAAAATCCTCGATACCGCGCGCGAAATCAACGCCGACATCATCGGCCTATCGGGGCTGATTACGCCAAGTTTGGAAGAAATGAGCCATGTGGCCAAAGAAATGCAGCGCCAAGGCTTTACGATTCCGCTGTTGATTGGCGGCGCCACCACCTCCAAAGTGCATACCGCAGTCAAAATCGAGCCGCATTATCAAAACGACCAAGTCATCTACGTTGCCGACGCTAGCCGCGCGGTGGGCGTGTGCTCGAATCTACTGAGCGATGATTTAAAGCCAGCGTTTGTGGCTGGCGTTAAAGCCGAATACACCAAGGCGCGCGAGATTTTTGAAAGCAAAGATCGCACCAAATTGATTAGCTTGAGCGAGGCGCGCGCGCATAAATTTAGCCCCGACTGGTCAACGTATACCCCGCCAAAGCCTAGCTTTCTTGGCGTGCGTGAATATACCGACTATAGCTTGAGCGATATCGAGCCCTTTATCGACTGGACGCCGTTCTTTCAAAGCTGGGAATTACACGGTCGCTACCCGGCTATCTTGCAAGACGAAATCGTCGGCGAAGCCGCGCGCAGCTTGTATGCCGACGCCAAAGCGATGCTGAAAAAAATCGTCGATGAAAAATGGATTGCCGCTGCTGGCGTGATTGGCTTTTTCCCAGCAAACAGCGTCAATCACGATGACATCGAACTCTACGATCCAAGTACCGTAGGGTCGACTTCAGTCGACCAAGCTGCCGACCAAGCCGCCGCCGAGCGCAAGCCCATCATGACCTGGCACAATCTGCGCCAGCAATTACCCAAACCCAAAACCGGTGAAATCAAACCCAACTGGTGCTTGGCCGACTTTATCGCCCCCAAAGAAAGCGGCGTGCAAGACTATATCGGCGCCTTTGCCGTCACCGGCGGCATCGGCATCGACGCGCCAGTCAAAGCCTTTGAAGACGCCAACGACGACTACAACGCCATCTTGCTTAAATCGCTGGCGGACCGTTTTGCCGAAGCCTTTGCCGAACACATGCACTACCGCGTTCGCACCGAACTCTGGGGCTACGCCAAAGATGAAGCGCTCAGCAACGATGATTTAATCGACGAAAAATACGTCGGCGTGCGTCCAGCGCCGGGCTACCCTGCCTGCCCTGACCACACGCCAAAAGTCGATTTATTCAAAGTGCTCAACGCCCCGAACATCGGCATGACGCTGACTGAGGGCTACGCCATGCTGCCAACCGCAGCGGTGAGTGGTTTTTACTTTAGCCACCCAGAATCGCGCTACTTTGGCGTCGGTAAAATCACGCTGGACCAAGTCGAAGATTACGCCCAACGCCGCGGCGTGAGCTTAGTGCAAGCCGAGCGCGACTTAGCGCCAAACTTGGGGTATGTGGCTTAAGGTTTTGTTGAACATTAGTTAGCAAGCAATACCCATCAAAAAGCCTCGCGGATGCGAGGCTTTTTTGTTTCTTCTGAATGAGTGGTGATATTGCGTAGGGAGTCGCGCTCATGCCGCGCGGCACCCACCTTTCTTTGCTTCGCCAAAAGAAAAGTAAGCAAAAGAAAACAAGCCGAAGGCGCAGTTTCTGCGAAGCTAAAGGCGACCCGAGTATCTGCGCGGGCTACGCCCGTCCCCTCGCTGCGGACAATCGAGGCGGTTGCGATCAAAACTCGGCCTGCGGCCTCAAACAATGATCGCAAAAACCCCGCCCCGCTTGTTCCTCACTCGGCTTGCTACACGGGATCTCGCGCAGCTCAACGAGGTTTGGTTTTAAATCGATGTATTGTTCTCTAGGTATTGTAGATAAAGGCTTGCAAGCAAATACATCGATTTCGTAGGGCGGGTTAGCCGAAGGCGTAACCCGCCAATCCGATTCCGATATCACAAATTGTAATCAGCAAGTAGATACTGTCTTGCCGGTCAAGCATTTTGGTACTCAGCTTGATACTTTTTCTGGGTTTTCAGTACGCCGAAGCACAGGTGAACTAATTTGCGCATGCAAGCACCGAGCGCCGACATTTTGCTCTTGCCTCGGGCAAGCAAACGCTCAAATAAGGCTTTGACGTGGGGGTTGTATTTGGTGGCGACGATGGCAGCCATGTAGAGCACGGCACGAACCTTTGCAGGACCAGCTTTAGACAGTTTGGCGCGCCCAAGAATCGATGACCCCGATTGCCGCTCGACGGGCACCAAGCCCAAATAGGCCGACAATTGTTCGGCCGTATTGAATTGATGCGTATGCATCACCGCCAATAATTGCGTGCCACTTTGTGGGCCGATTGCTGGGATGGTTTGCAGTAAATTGAGGTCGTTTTTCAGGCCAGGATGACGGTCGATATGGTCGTCGATTTGGCTTTGTAGCTTTTTGAGCTGAGCATTTAGAAAGACAATACTGTCGTTAATCGATTGATGAATCAGCTCGGTCGTCACCGTAGATTCGGCTTTTTCTTGCCGATTTTTTTCGCGGAGTAAGTCTTGCAAAATCGCTTCGCGGCGAGCCAGAAGTCCTTTTAGAATGCGGGCTTCAGGCGGAGGTGGCAGCCACGCAGCAGGCTTAATCATTGCGCAATAACGCGCCAGAACTTGGCTATCAACGCCATCGGTTTTGGTACGCACCGCGAGGCCTTGGCCGAAATGCTTCACTTGTGCGGGATTGGCAATCGAGACGCAAACGCCTGCATCATGCAGTAGTGTGGCGGCCAGTTCGTGATACACGCCAGTGGCCTCCATTGAGACGTGCAGCTGGTCATGCGGAATGTGATTTTTAGTCAGCCAAGCCAGCAAATCAGCAAGGCCTTTGGCGGTATTGGGTACGACCTTGGCCTTGCCTTTGAGTGGGTCAAGTTGAGTTAACAAGTAACAATCGAGTTTAGCTTTAGCAACATCAATACCGAGATAAAACATGAAGATTCTTCCTGTAAAAATGCCTAATTCGCCCACTTGCCTTGTGCATACAGGGTCAAAGCCCTTGGCTACCGTTCAGTGTCTGATTTGGCGAAAGAAGTGAGGCGAAGGGTTTAATCTACAAAACAAGGTCAATGCCTTAAGGGTGGAACCAAACTCACTTCGCCTCGTGTGGTAGTAGCTAACCACCACGGAGAGAAAGATACAAGGGTGGAATAAGCTTCGCGCATTCCACCGGCTCGGCGGCTGGCATGGTGGAATGCACTTCGTTTATTCCACCCTACATTGCTGATGTCGGTTTCGCAGCATAAACCCTGCAACAATGCCATCTGACTTGCTGACCTTACAAAACTAATGGCACACTGCATATGGATCGATAAGGGAAAACATGGCTGCCCGAATCGAATAAACGCTAGCACGCACCTGATTTGCTGCGCCATGTAAGCGACGGCGCAAGCACAGCTCCCAAAAGATAAACCGCCGCATGCTGGCAAAGCCAAATTCATAAAAAAACCCCATTTTCAAAGTGTGCTGGACGGTATTGCTGATGTTGCCCTCAATCGACCCCGCCATGATCAAGACCTATCTACTGCTCTTTAGTCTGGTAAGCGTGCTGTTTTGGCTCAATCTAGCTGGGCGAACGTGGTGTGCATCGCGGCGGCGCTCGCGCTGCACGTTTGATCTGCCGCACGCCACTGCGTCGCTATCGATTATTGAGCATTGGTGTAAGCGTTATGGTTATACCTTGTACTCTAGCAGCAGCACGCGGCGCTGCTATCAGCGGGGATCTTGTCTTTGGTATGGCGCGCCACGCATAGAGGTATTCCAGAGTGGCACGGCTTGGGAGTGGCAGCTGCAAGCTTATGTCCAGTTCAAATCAGGCGTAATCAGCGGCGAACTAGCGCTGGATGAGCACGCCTTACATCCGCTAGGCTCAGGCGATAGCAAAATAGAAATTCTGCCAATGCGCTTACTCAATACCCACCGGCTGGAATTTAACCGCCTACTCAAAACGCTCAATTTGCCACTACTGCCCTAGGCGCAATATGCCCGAAATCGATCTATTTGCCATTTTGAATATTTTGCTGGTCATTGCCCTGCTGCCGCTGGTGGTCTGGGCGACCTTAGCTGGGCTACGGCTGGCACTACGCGGCTGCAAAGCGCGTAGTGTATTTAAAATCATGCTGCACGATGATTTTGGCGCCCGCCTAGAGCGCTGGTGTCAGGCGCATGATTACACCGCCAGGCGTACGCCAGCTGGCGAAATTTTATTACAACAAAACATGCTCAATCCGCTCAGCCCCACGCCACAACTGCGAATCTGCCACCAAGAATACCATTGGCAAATTGAAGCTTGGATCGACTTTTTTGTCCCCAAAGCCGCCTGCGAAATCGCCCCCGACACGTCAAATCTTCTCGGTAAGCAGATCTGTAAATCATTTAAAGTCGAGCTCAATTTGCTGCTGCAACTGCTTGAGCACCCAGAAATGCCTTAAATCGCCATGCCACGCGGCGTGTTGCCGCTATGCCTTGCCTTGCCTTGCCAAAAAAAGCCTCGCGGATGCGAGGCTTTTTTGTTTTATCTGAATGAGTGGTGATATTGCGTAGGGAGTCGCGCTAATGCCGCGCGGCACTTACTTTTCTTGAGCGGCCAAGAAAAGTAAGCAAAAGAAATCCGCCCTAGTATCTGCGTCCGACTTCGTCGGATTCCCTCGCTGCGGACAATCGAGGCGGTTGCGATCAAAACTCGGCCTACGGCCTCAAACAATGATCGCAAAAACCCCGCCCCGCTTGTTCCTCGCTCGGCTTGCTACACGGGATCTCGCACAGCTCAACGAGGTTTGGTTTTAAATCGATGTATTGTTCTCTAGGTGTTGTAGATAAAGGCTTGCAAGAAAATACATCGATTTCGTAGGGCGTCAATGAGCGCAGCGAATTGCGCCGAATACGCCGCAGATAAGCATCGCAACGGCGCGATTCACGTAGCTATCAGCGCCCCACGTTATTACACCGAACGCGATATTTTTAAATTTTCGGTCAAACCTTTAGTTGCTTAATATGGTTTTCCAAATCATAAAGTTTTTGTAATATTTCATGATTTGGCACACTTATTTTTTCAGCTATTGATTGATGATTGCCTTGTCTTTCAATTTTATTATTATCAACCTTCACATCCAAGCCACCCAATGTTTCAATGATCCATTGAAAACAAAGTAATACAGCACCTAGCACAACGGTTTGAAACAGCGCGAACAATCCTGCCCACATTCCCATCTGCGACCAAACATAAAGAGTCGTGATACAGCCCACGATTAAAGCCAAAATACCAAGCATAACTAGCAAACCATACAAAGGTGGTTTATTTTCAATTGCTTTTTCCACAGGGTAACTCCCAAAAAAACTTAGTCAATTTGAAATTAATTTAAAATTTAACCGATTGATTACGTTGCACCATTAGTTCTAATGCTTCATCTCCACGTAATAAAACCACTTTAACAATACTTCCTTTCTTGCCAAAAAATGATTTTTTAGCGCCATCAATGGTACTAATCGAATCCTGATTAACGCTAAGCAATTGATCTCCTTCTTTAACGCCTACTTTTTCAAGTTCGCCGCCATCGCCTAATTCTTTAATAAAAACTTTGCCTTCTTTCTCTTCAAGTTTTAAGCCCACCGTTGAGGCTTCTGTTGCCTTGATATAACCTAATTTTTCGTAGCTATTTACACAAATGCCTTTTGATGCGGCAGCAGCAGCCACTCCAATAATTGCACCAAGACCAATGCCACCGCCAGTACTTTCACAGTTAAAAGTTTTTCCATCAGAAGCAACCATTGCATCTTGAAAGGTCATGCAACCCGTTAAAATTGCCACGCAAATTGGCACAATCAGTAATTTGTATTTCATTCCATTTTCCTAGACTAAGTATTTACCCTTATAAAAATCGAATTATAACGATAGGTAACATCTTACTGTCAACAAAAGAAAGTAGATAAATCGCTTTCCACTACAATTACTTAGATCAATGAAAATCAATGGGGTCAGAGTCGATTGATTTCTAGTATTCCGTGGAATCAATCGACTCTGACCCCTTTGATTCTTTCTAATTACGACTGGTGATTCCCTCATCAGATTGGCGGCTTATCCCCCAAGGGGACTTGCTTCGGGGCGCGGCTAAATAAGCTACCCTACGTATCGGTGTATTTGCTTGCAGGTGTTGCTGAGCAATGCTTGGCCAGCAATACCCACAAAAAAGCCTCGCAAATGCGAGGCTTTTGTTGAGTGCTGGATTGGGGCAAATCAGGTTTGGCTTGCCCAAATGGTGAAGTTAAACACACGCAACTGCGTCGTTTTGGGCGCTTAGTCTTTGCTGCATATAGCGTTGAATATTGTTATTGGCGGCTTCGGTTAAATTGCAAAATTCCAAGCCATGCAGCACATGGTCTTCGCTGATTTCGCTGAATTTGCTGCGAATAATCGCGCTGGCCTCAACCGATATTGCGCCGTCCTCAAAGGGTAGTTCCAGCGATACATGCAGCTCATCACCAATCATGCCCAAGGCGGCGTGATATTCCACTTGCATGCCTTGTTCAGATAAATTCAGCAGCATGGCGCGGCGGCGCATATCACCGGTGCGCTCAACCAGCAACGCTTGGTGCAAGGCCACGCGCGAGAAGTGGCGGCTTTGTTCGATGCGCATCTGCTCTGGCCATTGCAAACCGATCGTCCATTGCGGCTGCTGCGGCAGGGGGATCAGCTTGGACTCAAAGCACAGCACGCCATTGGGTACGGCCAGCCGTACGCTCAGGGTGGCGGCACCATTTAATTTAACGCGGATATCGAGTTGGTCGGACTTGATCAATGGGCGAATCAGCAGCGTTTGCCCGGCAATCACGTGCAGTAGCTGAGCGCGAATCGGCATCATATTAGTCTGCGGCAGGCTAATAAACAGCTCTTTACCGTCCAATAAATACTGGTTTAGAGCGAGTTTTTGCGCGTTGTCTAGCTCGACCGTGTTTTCTGCTGCTGGATTGATTTGGTTCATTGCAAACTCCCATATCGACCCCAGAAAGATGACTCAAAAAGTAAGCAAAAACAAGAACAATATTTAATTTATCAACAACTTGCAGCAAGAAAGCTATGCCTTAAGTCGCAAACAATAATGACCTGATGCAGCGTGAATTCGACGCGAGATGGCAAAGCGCTCGGTGGTCGTTGGTAATTGCATATTCTTTACCTAAGCTGCAACGTCCCCACACGCTGAGAAAAGACCATGAAACAATTCAACCTTGATGACACCGCCATCATCCTAATCGACCATCAAGTCGGCACCAATACTTGGGCGAGTACGACGCCGATCGCGCTACTGCAACGCAATGTCTTGATTCTGGCTCGTTTCGCCGCAGGCACTAATATGCCGGTCGTCCTCACCTCTAGCCAAGAAACCAACGTGAATGTGCAAGGCCCGTTAATGCCCGAACTGCAAGAAGCATTACCCGAAGCCTACGCGGCACGCATCAAGCGTCAGGGCGTCGTCAACGCTTGGGACGACCCTGCTTTTGCCGCTGCCTGTCGCAATACCGGTAAGAAAAACTTTGTGATGGCCGGTGTAACCACCGATGTGTGCATGGTCGGACCGGCCATCAGCGCCAAAGAGGAAGGATTCGATGTCCAAGTCGTCTGTGACGCATGCGGTTCGTCCAATCCCATCGCCGAAGACATGTCATACCGCCGCATGGAGTTTGCAGGCGTACGGCTGACCAGCACCAATGCCATGATTGCAGAGTTGGTTAAAAACTGGGCAACACCAGCAGGTGCGGTGGCTTTTCCACTACTCACCTAAACCGCAACATGCTGAGCATCATCACAGTGGGTATCTGGCTTAAAGGTTTTTAGCATAATATTTAGCCAGCAATACCCATCAAAAAGCCTCGCGAATGCGAGGCTTTTCGTCAGCTCAAGTTAGCAAAATCCGAATGACAAATCTCCGAATTACAAATCCGTCGCCGCTTGCAATACGCGCTCTAGCCTGCACCCGCGGCTGAGTTTTGCTAAAAAGCGCATCGGTATAAGTACCCATATTGGGCATGATCATAACCAGAATGGGTTTGGGTTGATGTAATGCCGCGCTCGTTGAGCTGGGGTTTAAAAACCCGCCAAGCGCACCGAGTGCATCAGCGATAAAAGTTATATCGTTTGCTCGACGGCAACCATTTACGCGCCACTGCCGCCTCTGTGCCTAAGCCCATTTACATGGATTTAAGCCGACCACGAAAGTGCCGATACACCGCGTCATTATTAAAGCCATCGACATTCTGGCTAGAAAAAATCTTCGGAGTTACGCCTTGCGCCAAAGCGATTTTTTGCGATTCGACCACCAAGGTATTAATCAATACACAACCGGCAATCGTCGAGAACGCGCCGGTGACTTGCTGATTGACTTCGCACAAACCATCGCCCGGCGGCACGCAGTTGTCGAGCAGCAAATCCGCGACGTCCATTAGCTTTTGGCCGGAATGATGTCGGCTCGGATTTTGGCTAGATTGCTCAACCGAGGTGATCACGATGACGCGATGGCCTTTTTCTTTGGCCAGTAGTGCAAATTCAATCGGCAGCGCATTGCGCCCAGAGTTAGAAATCACCACAATTAAATCCCCAGCAGCGATTGGCTGTTCCGCCCATAAAATCGCCGCCAAGCCCGGTAGTTTTTCCAAGGCCGAGCTACGCAATGCGCCATCGGCAGTGGTCACCGTTGAATCGAGCACCGCATTGATATTGCCCAAGCCACCCGCGCGAATAAAGCCTTCTAGACCGATCATATGCGAATGACCAGTGCCCAGAATATGGATCATTTGGTCATCGATAATCGCATCAGCAAACCACTGCGCCGCCAACGGCATCGGCGTTAAATTGCGCTCGATCAGCATTTCGATCCGATTTTGCAGCTGGGTAATATAGTCAAACATCAGCGCCTCTCCGGGTAAAAACAGCCATGTTTCAATGCCGCCCCGAGCATCAAATATAGATGTATTAAGCTACAGCGTTCTCTATTCATCGCCTACAAGGTAATACCCATATGGGTCGTGTTTGAGCTGCTGATGAGCGCAAATTGCAGACTACGCCCAAGGCCGTGGCTTTGCGCCACGCTCAGCGAGATTGAGTCGCTAGCGAATAAATATTGCTGGCGTCATCGTTCGCCAATAAGGGCCAAAAAAAAACCTCGCGCAGGCGAGGCTTTTTCGATTTTTTTTGAATGGCGAAGTCCAAGGCTGATTCGCAATAAATGCAAATTGTAGGGTGTATTTGACGCGAAGCGGCAATACGCCAAACACAACTCATACAGCGCAATGCCGTTGGCGATTACGCTCGCGTGGCAAGAAACATCTGCTGCACATCACGCACCAATTGCAATGAAGCTTCGATTTCGTCTTTACGAATGGCAACGCTCTCAATATTGCAGCCTACAGGTATGCCCTTCTCAGCAGCGTATTGCAAAAGCTCGGCGAATATACCCTTACACACATCCAGTGATTTAGCCAAAATATCGCCCGAATGAATCAAGTCGTTCTCTAGCCATTTGGGTATGCTAATCCCTAGCCACTTCATAAATTCTAGCGTTTTCACTGAGCCACATGGCGTAATGGTGAAAATAATCGGCACCATCGCCGTGCCTGTTTGTTGGCAAGCGTAGTAGTAATCCGACAAAAAATTCTTCGCCGCCTCAACGTTGTAAACGCATTGCGTTACAAAGAAAGAGCAGCCCTCAGTCACCTTGTGCGCCACGCGCAAATGCTCGTCGTTTTTGACCAAATGCCGCTCAGGAATCGCCACGCCACCGACTAGCAGATGGGGATTCACCTCGCGGCGCAGCGCGTAGGCTTGGGCCACGGTGAGCGACACCTGCTGCTGGCGAGATGCCGCGCCAACAAACACCGACACCCCATCATTCATCGCCAGCAAATCAGCGCCAAATTGCTCAGGCGAATACTTACCCACGCAGCGGTAGACAATTTTGGCCATGTCTAAAGCCGCAAGGTAATCCCGGCTATACACCAGCGGATCGAGCGTCGCCATAAACGGAAACGGCCGCGTTGCATCGGTGCGATCGGCCTCGTCTTGAATGTCATACAACACCAAGCCATCCAAACCCAGCGGCGCAATGCGCTCAATTTGCAGCGCGGCAATCTCAGCGATTTTTTCCGGCGTGTTATTGGCCTTGGGCGGCGTAATGCCATACAGCAAGATACCAGACTGACGTTGGGCGATTTTGGTGTGCAGTGAATTAGGCATGAGTAGACTCGGATTCGTTTGCCGAGATTTTACGCAGTTTTGACCGAATAATTACAAAAAATCTTAATCGGCTTATGTGGCGCATCACCGTAAGTTGGGTTAAGCCTACACAGCCCAATATTTACCGCGTGCCTCGCCCTTTATTTCAAGCTTAGGGCGGAATAAACATCGCGCATTTCACCAGTTCGTGAAGTAGCAAGGTGGAATGCACTTCGTTTATTTCGCCCCACCGGATTGGCGGGTTACGCCTGCGGCTAAGCCCGCCCAACCATTCGCTCGCCAAGCGTATCGATGTATCTAATCACCGCGCATCATCCTCGCGGGCAATATGGATAAAAAAATAGCCTCGCAACAGCGAGGCTATTTTTTTTTCCGGATGCTCGGCGAGCTTATATCCGCCGCTTTACGGTGTAACAACGATGACGGGGATAGCGCTTGCGCTAATTAGTTAAAAAATCGACGCCATTCTGATGCACCAACCAACTGACGGCAATGATTGCGATCGAGCTTGCGGCCCAAGTAACGGCCTCGGTTATACGCTAAATCACGCGCAGCAATCGCATCGAGTTTACGCCGCGACGACATATCGTCGACTTCTTTAAATGCCCGTAACCGAGCCATTTTATAGCGACCGTCACGGCCATCATCGTGCTCGATGCAATATTTCATCGCGCCAGCAAAGGCACCAATACGATGTGCATCTTGGCGACTATCGGCCCAAGTGGGCGCCGATGTCAGCATGAATGTGGCCAATAAAGCCGCGAGGATTTGAATAAATTTCATACTTTAACTCCGAATTAGATTACTGATTCAGCGATCTAGCGCGAACTTTCATCGCACTGATCGCCTGATTATTCATGCCCAGCCAGCCAACAAACTCCGTGATTCATCGAATGAATCGACCCCACTCGATCAGCGTAGAAATAACGATCGATTCAGAGTTTCGTAAGACTAGGAAAGCGCATCATAAGCAACGCTTGAACGAGATTGAATCGCATGTGCGGTTTCTCACATCCGCTTTTAGAATCCATGCGTAGTCTTTTTTAATGATTCGGCATGGCTGCATGCATGGGCTAAACCTGCGCAGCAAGTAGGATGGAATAAGCATCGCGCATTCCACTAGTTCGTCGGGTATCAAGGTGGAATGCACTTCGTTTATTCCACCCTACCGGATTGACGGATTGGGGTGATCCACCCGCGCTGATTGCCACTGACGATGTTGGCAGCGGATTGGCGGGTTATGCCTGTGGCTAAGCCGCCCTACGCCAAGCGTATCGATGTATCCAACCATAGACCTTCATCATCAAAGCCTAGCTAGCAATACCCATAAAAAAAGCCCCGCATCTGCGGGGCCAAGCTTGGAGGGTAGTCGGCGATATGTTTACTTTGGGTAGTAGTGGCTCAGGGGTTGTTTGAGGTTGATTAGCCACAGCTCAGTCGCTTCGTTGCTCGGTTTAACGACAAGGCGTTCGTTGTTGGGGAGTTGGCCGTTGTCGATGACGACATCATCGACGTCTTTGCCGCTGGCGAGTTCGGTTTTTAGGCCAAAGTCGTTGTCGTTCATGATGGCGATGCCGCCGTTATATAGAGCGAGGCCTTCGGCTTTTTCGGCTTGCCAGCCCAATTCGCGCAAATCGAGTACGCGCTGTTTGCGGATCATTTTGACATTGGCTAAATCAGCTTTGCTAGCGTATTCCGGCTCTTTGCCAGCGATGGGCGCCAGCGTATCGGCACCGGCGATATCAATCACATACAGCACATTGCGCAGCTGTTTATCTTTGCCTTTGCCTTGCTCAATCAAGGCAAAATGCGTGTTGTCGATGGCGACCAGATCACCAATTTTGGCGTCGCCAGTTTTTTTGTACGCGTCGACATCCAATGGGTAGGCCAAGGTGCGCGTTGCGCCGCTGCTTGGGTCAAATTCAACCAGGCGGATAAATTGGGCGCTGGATTTGGTTTCGCCGTCGATATTCAGTGTCGATTGCAACATGGCATACACTTTGCCATTGGGCGTAAAGGCGACGGCTTCAAAGCCGCGATTGGCTTGGCGATGTTTAAGCACATCGGGCAAGCCCGCGCCGGGGGCAAGTTGCTTTAACACTTTGCCGCTGGCGGCATCGACTTGCAGCAAAAATGGGCCGTATTCATCGACCACCCACAATTGGCCTTTTTTGCCGGCCACAATGCCTTCGGGATCGATACCGCGTGGGCTGGCGTCTAGCGTTTTGAGCGTGTCGCTCAGTGCCACTTCGCCGGTGGCGCCAACGCGACCTTGCGGCAACGGCAGGCCACTAGCCACTTGGCCGTCAATTAAAAACGGCTTGCTCGAGATCACATCGGCAGAATGCTGGCGGCGAACTTTGATTTCGGCAAAGCGCGGCGCGTAATCAGGCGCCAAAAAGAATTTGGCTTCGCGCTTTTTATCCCCCACTTGCACTTTAGGCGAGTCACCATTGGGGCCGCGATCACCGGTCGCCCAAAAATACAAAGTGCCGTCGCGATCCATTTTTTTAAATCCCAAGCCAGAGCCCGGCGCAAAGGCAAATCCTTGTGGAAAGGCGCTGGCAAATTCACCGTGATAAGCGATGTTTTCTTTGCTTGGGCTTTGCAAGGTGTAGCGCTCAATCGAGGCAATCGCCGGGTGATCAACCTGCTGCATTTCAAACAAGGGTGCGGCATGGGCAGCACCAGCGATTAATAAAGTGATGAGCGAAAACTTCAACATGCCAAACCCGCCAATGAATTAATGATGGATTGCGATAGTAAGGCAGTTCAATGACATCTGAATGACAAGTTCGTCGGCACAGTTGAACACGCAGCCACTGCGCCGCAATAGCAGCACGCAGCATCAGGCTGATGTTATTTAAAAAGGCCGCCGCCAAACCGAGTTGTTATATATATACAATCCGGCTGGGCGCACAGTGCAATACTCAAGCGCTTAATGCGTTTTTTCTACTACGTCTGGAATCGGCGGCAAATCGGGCACTGCCGGCAGGCCATTGGCGGTTTCGGCGTCGATTAGCGTTTTTAAACTCTGCCATTCGCTACTGCCCATCGGCGATTTGCTGCATACCAAAGTATCGTCGCTAATCTGTTGCTCAGCATGTAGCGCCAATAGCGCATCCCACTGCACCGGGCCTTGCGGTTTACGCTCGGCGTCGAGATAAAAATAATCAATGGTGGTGATTTCTTTGATTTTGCTGCTGCCTTTATCCAGCAGCTGTTTGCCCGCATTGGCCGCTTGTTTACTCATTTGCACCCCAGCACCAGCAGCCGATTTACCCAGCTGCAGCATTTTGCCGCTGGCCGAGCCAATCAAAGCATTTAAGCGTTCGGCATCATCGCCGCCAATCGACTTGAGCACCCCCATATCGTGCACTTCTTCTGCACCGCTAAACTCAAGATAGGGGGCGGATTTAAAACCCAATTGGCTAGAGATAAACACGTGAGGGATTTTGCCGCGCGCAATATTGTACTGTTTGGTGACGGCATTATATTGTTCGCGATAGCCATGCAGCTGTGCTTCAACTTGTTGAATGCTATCAATCAAGCGGTTGTACTGTTGATTGCTTTTGAGTTCAGGAAACTTTTGCGCCATGCCCGCCATGGTATTTAACGCAATATTGGATTGATGCACCATGCTTTGAATCGATGTCAGGCTGGTATCTTCAGACACCTTCAACATCACCAGTTTTTCGCTGTCTTCATAGCTTTTAACCACATCAATCAGCTGATTAATTAAGGAAATCTGCTTTTTGGCCACTACACCAATATTTGACCATGCTTCTTTGACATTCTCTGCGCTACTGCGTAAGCCGTTATAACACCAAAGCGCCAAGCCGCCCAAAATCAGAGCAGTCCAAAACAAAAAGCTAAATACACTCGAAATAAATTCCATATCACCCCCGGCTAGTTTTAAAGACTCAATCACCGATTAGCACGGCCATCGGCGGCTTTGCGCCTCTTTATCGCTGACTATTTTATTTCATATAGATTTCTTTACCATCTTAAATAAAGAAAGTGTTGTGAATAGGGAAAATACTTAGTTTAAGCACCTTGTATGAGTGTCCTTGTTATCGCACATTAGCCGCACCGACTAGCCACATCAGCAGCTTTAACCCCGATCGCAATGAACGTCCATTCCCCATCATCAGCTTTGTACTTATTACCTAGGGCAAATCTTACGAATACCCTAGTTCAATTCTGACGACGATTTTATACTGTCGGCGGTTTGATTGAATCCATGCGGTATTGCCACTGCTTCAATTGTTTTTCTCTCTTCTTTGATCGATTCCCCCATGTCTGTTTTAAATTCTCGCCGCATCATTTCGCTGGCGCTTGGCTGCCTGTTAACGCTGACTTTATCCGGCTGCGTTACGCAGGCGACGGAGCAAATTAAGCAATTTTTTAATAGCGCTGGCGTGCAGCAAATTGGCGACTGGGCCGAGCAAGGTTTGGCGGCGCTGACTTCGCCAACGCCACCACCATCGGGTGATCTAGCACCGCTTAATGCCGAAAACGTCGTGATGGCGACTCGGCAAAATCCGGTCGGGCATAGGGATTTTCAGCAGGCCAAAAAAGTATTACCTAGGGTATTTGCCGGTATGGAAGAGGATTTCTACTGTGGCTGCCAATACACTGGCAAAGAGATCGACTGGGCCAGTTGTAATTATCAGCCGCGTAAAAATGCTGAGCGCGCGCGGCGTTTGGAATGGGAGCATGTAGTACCGGCGTGGGTGATTGGTCATCAACGCCAATGCTGGAAAAACGGCGGCCGCAAAAATTGCGGCAACACTGATGTCATCTACCAAATTGCCGAGGGTGATTTAGTCAATTTGGTGCCCGCTGTGGGCGAGGTAAATGGCGATCGCAGCAATTACGCGTTTAGCGCGTGGACGCGCAATCCACAGCCGATGTATGGCAGTTGCCAAACGATTGTCGATTTCAAAGCCAAAAAAGTGCAGCCCCGCGAAGAAGTGCGCGGCCGCGCAGCGCGAATTACTTTGTATATGCACCAGCAGTATCAGCTCAATCTCAGCCGACAAGATCGGCAACTGATGTGCGCTTGGGCCAAAACCTATCCGGTGGATGCGTGGGAGATCAAACGCGATCAGCGCATTGTCGGGCTACAAGGCAGCGGTAATCCTTTGGTGAGTAGCCCTGAATTATTGGCGCAATATTGCCCGGCTTAGTTCGATTAGTTAGATTGAATGCTGGGCGGCAAGTGGGCGAGGCGTTGCCAAACGGCGTGTTTAGCAGCGTCGCTGCTGGTCGACCAAGCTTTGATTTCGTCCAAGCTACGGCGGCAGCCAAGGCAATATTGGCCAGCCGGATCAAGTTTGCATTGTTGAATACACGGTGATGCGACAGTCATGGCCTAGTCTGCAAAAAAGCGCGTATTGAACGCGATTACATGGCGGCTGGCAAGCACTAGGGTGCGACGATGACCGTACTACTGGGTAAGTCGATTTGGTAGCGGTTGGCGATTTGTTGAAGTTCACCCGATAGGGTGAGCTGGCGTAGCGCGGTTTCAAATGCGGCCAATGCCGCGCTGGCCTTCGGCGCAAAAGCTATGCTCAGTGCCGCCTCTGCCAAGGCTGGCTCTTGCCAGCTCACTTGGTGGGCGATAGGGGCTAATTCTGGCTGCGTCAATAAATATTCGCCAACGGCTTTTTCTAAAATCGCAAAAGAGATTCGCCCTGCGGCGAGTTTTTTTAAATTACTTTGATCGTCGTTGGCAACCTCAATGCGTACACCGGTTTTATACAGCGTGGTTGGATAACCATAATTGCGTACCCCGCCAGCAATCCGCCCCTGCAATTGATTTAAATCTAACAGCGGCACCAACTGCGCGGTGGGCACATAAAAGCCCAGTTTGCTGATAAAAATCGGGCTCGATGCCCGAAAGCCGGTATCCACATAACTATTGGGCCAAACGCCAATAATGCCGTCGGCGCGATTGGCTTTTAATTCATTGAGCGCCCGCGCCCACGGTACAAAAACAATTTCTAATTGATAGTGTGGCGACAAGGTTTTTTTGACCACCTCAATCAACGCGCCTTGCTTGGGCAAGGCTTGCGAGGTATAGGGTGGATATTCTGCCGCCAGCAAGCGTAATTTTTGTGCGGCGCAGCTCAAACTCAAGCTAAGCAACAACATCCCCACGATCAGACGCATTATTTGACTCCTGCCAAATCCGCCGCAATCATCCCCAGCCAACTCGGTGCTGCACAATCAGCGGGCTACCGAACACGATGAATCGATATACCCATATAGATTAGCCGCCATAAATCACTGCATCAGGAATTTCGTATTGCTCCGCACCAATTTTGATATGACTGACGTCTTGTTGCTTTTGCTGGCTAAATTCCCCGTGCGGCATCGGCTTTGCCGTATAGCCCGTTGCGATGCCATGGTCAAAACGAATGATGCGTTGGCCCTGCGCAACTTGAATCGTCACCTCTGCTGCGCCCTGCCCGTGTCGCACCACGCCAAATGGGCATGCTCGGGTTTGCTGAACAACGCAAGGTATCGTACCGGTGGCATGGTAAGGCGTGCCGCTCACTTTGGCGTCGGACGCTGGCGGCGACTCAATGGCGACTTTCAGGGTGAATTTCGCGATTTCATTACGCCGTGCGGCATTACGCATTAAATAAACCCGCAGCTTATATTCGCCACTGGCAGGCAACACCCCGCGATAGGTATTGCCAGCACTCGAACCAACAAACAAGGCTTCATCTTGTGAGCCCGGCGGCAAAATATTGAAATAACTACTGAGCTGGCGGCTGTTATACGCCACCGTCAGCGTTTGCCCAGCCTTGGCGTTCAGCGTGTAATCGATGTATTGATAGCCTTTAATCTGACCCTTGATCACCGTGCTCGATTGCCCTTTAGCAAAATGCACCGGTACCGTGGTGAGATCTTGCGCCTGCACTAGGCTAATGGGAAACAACACACAGACACTCAAAACAAATGCACGAACAAACATGGTCAGGCTCCAAATTGGCGGGCAGCGACGTACAAAGCCAGCGCTAAAAAAAAAGTGCAGCGCTATGATTGCCAAAATCAGAAACAACCGCAAGTTTTATGTCAGTAACCAATTCCTACGCAACCACTACATGACTAGCAATCTGCATCAAAACGCCGCCTCGGCTTCGCCAGCTTGCAGCAAAAAATCCCGCACTTGGCGCACAATCTCAGCACGCGGTTCGCCCGCAACGCTCGATAAAATCCACGGCGCGGCGGCTAAACGCGGATAGTCGGGCAAAATAAGTAATTGCCCAGTTTGCAAATACTCACTAGCTTGCCGCCGCAACACATAGGCCATCCCATCACCACGGCAAACGGCATCCAGCTGCAAACGCACATCGTCATAAATTCGCCGCCGGCGAAAAGCGGCTAGTTGCTGACGAAACTGATGGCTGGGACCTTCGTTTTGAAAATCCGCCTCCAGCGAAATCAGACCCATCACTTGATGGTGCTGATGGACTGGCAGCGCTTGTAATTCGGGCATTCGCTGCGGGCTAACCACGGCCACCCATTCATCGCTAAGCCAAGAGTGATCTTGCACACCGGCTTGCTGTAATGGCCGCTGGCTAATGAATAAATCAACGTCTACTTCGTCGATATACCGCGCCGACTCGTCCACCGATAGCACCAAACATAACTCGGGAATCGCCGCTTGCAACGCGGCCAATTGCGGCTGTAGCCAACCTTGCAACAAGGCCGCAGGCGCAACAATCACCACCAGTCCGGGGTCCAGATAGGTGTCAATTTGCGCTAAACCGCCAGCCAGCACCGACAGTGAACGTTGCACGCTGCGCAGCAGCACCTCGCCCGCCACCGTGAGCTCAACGCCACGACCAACGCGTAAAAACAAGGGCTGCGCCAGCTGTGTTTCTAATTGCAAAATTTGATGACTGATTGCCGATTGCGATAAGCACAATTCATCGGCGGCCCGCGAAAAACTCCCCAAGCGAGCGGCGGCTTCAAAACCCATTAATAATTTAAACGACGGTAGTTTGGTCATAATTGATGAGAAATATTGATAAATTACCGCTAAAAATATCATTTTTCCTCATCAATAAATAGCGCAACAATACGCTATACCTTCACAGCCACCTAAAGGAAGCCCAATGCATCCACGTCGCCGTTTTTTAAAACACACGCTCGGCGCCGCCGGTAGCAGCCTGCTGCTGGGCGCGGGGATTTCACTCCCCAACGTCGCGCAAGCCAATAACGACACCATTTGGACCATGCCCGATGAAGCCGCACCGCATCGCGCAACGTGGATGGCTTATGGTCCACAAGCGACGATTTGGGGGCCGCGCCTGATGCATGGCGCACGCGCCAATTTAGCCAGCATCGCCAAAACCATTGCGCAATTTGAACCGGTGAATATGCTGGTGCGGGCGGCCGATTACGACATCGCCGCCAAGCAATGCGGCAGTAGTGTGCAGCTGATCGTGCAAGAGATTGATGATTTGTGGATTCGCGATACCGGCGCAGTGTTTGTTAAAAATCAGCAGCACCAAATTGGCGCGATTGATTTTCATTTTAATGGTTGGGGCAATAAACAAAGCCATGCTCGTGATGCACGCGTTGCGGCGATGATGATTCGCAATACCGCAGTCACCACTTTAGCCACGCGTTTAGTGCTCGAAGGCGGCGCAATTGAAGTCGATGGCGACGGCAGCGCCATCATCACCGAAAGCTGCGTGCTCAATGCCAATCGCAATCCGGGCGTGAGCAAAGCCCACATCGAAACCGAGCTAAAGCGTTTGCTTGGGCTGAACAAAATCATCTGGTTACCCGGCATTGCGGGCCGCGATATTACCGACGGCCATACTGATTTTTATGCCCGCTTTACCGAGCCCGGTGTGGTGGTGGCGCATATCGATCATGACCCTGATTCCTACGATTACGCAGTGACTCGGCGGCATTTAAACCTATTACGCGCAGCCACCGATGCCAAAGGCCGCAAGCTCGAAGTGATCGAACTACCAGGACCGAATTCAATTCGCCAGCAGTTTAGTAATGATGAATTTACTGCCGGGTATATTAATTTTTATGTTTGCAATCACGCCGTCATTTGCCCGCAATTTGGCGATAGCAAAACCGATCGCAATACCCGCGATATCTTGCGCGATTTATTCCCTAGCCGAGATGTGGTTCAACTGAATATCGATGCCATTGCCGCCGGTGGTGGCGGCATCCATTGCGCCACCCAGCAGCAAATAGCCTAGGTATTGCCACATAAGCAAATTGATTCAATATTTATATGGCAATACTCTGTGTTGGTATTATGATTTTGTGCTGTGCATTTTTAAATGCCTACGGCGTAGGAGCGGGCTTGCCCGCGAAGATTTTCCTTATTGAGCTCGCATTCGCGGGCAAGCCCGCTCCTACCAATGCCACGCTTTTTATAGGTTGGTGCGCTTGGGCGGCTGGTTAAGCCCCAGACCAACGAGCGCAGCTCTGCATCAACAGCAAATCTGAATATCTACGCATAGCAACAGGTATTGCCACACAAATCAATTCATATGATCTATAGACGGCAATACCCAATTAGTCAGCAACACTTGGCATCGGCAAGCCCGCCAGGCCATCTGCCAAATGCCAAGTTTGGCTATAGCCTTTAGCGCGCATCAGGCTGAGTAACTGCCCGCTACGCCGGCCACTGCGGCAAGCAAGTAACAAGGGCTGATCGAGCGCGATCTGGCTTAACCAAGTCGGCAATTGGCTCAATGGCTGCGCAGCGATGGTCAGCCCAAGCGATGGGCAACACGCGGCTTGTTCCCATTGCTCACGAATATCGATTAAAACCCCAGCCGGATGCGCGGCGATCCACGCGGGCAATTGCTCGGCGGTGACGGCGTAGCGGCTAGAGAGCTCTAGGTCTTCATCTGGCAACGCCACTTGTTCCAGCTGCAGCATATCATTCAGATGGGTTTGCAGAATGTGTCCGGCGAGGGCGATTCGTTCAACGGCAGCGTCGATATCGGCAGCGCAAACGTTGGGCGAAATCGACAACCGAATCGCGCTAGAGGCGCGCTCTTCGCCTAAACCCATCGCCATTAACACAAAGCTCGGTTTGGCGTTTTTGCTATTGCACGCCGAGCCAGCACTGAGCCGTAAACCGAGCGCGTCAAACAAATCGAGCAAGCATTTGCTTGGGATGCCGAGTAAAGAAAAATTAATCGTCGTGGGTAAACAGTGCTGGCTAGGGCTATTGATCATCAGTTGCGGAAAGGCGTGTTGCAGCGCAGTTTTTAGCCGTTGCTGCGCCACAGCGAGCGCCCCCGCTGGCCCGAACTGCCCAGCCAACAGCGCTTCGCACACTGCACCCAAAGCGGCAATGCCGGGTAGGTTTTCAGTACCGCAGCGCGCATTGCTCTCTTGCCCACCACCCGCCAAAAGCCGCGTAAATGGCGCACCGGCACGCGCATACAGCAAACCGATGCCCTTGGGGGCGTGTAATTTATGCCCCGAGAACGGCGCATAATCAATTCGCAAGCCGAGCCAATCGACCGCCAATTTGCCCAGGGCCTGTACGCCATCCACCAACCATAAGGGCCGTACTGGTAGCGCATCGAGCACACCGGCAATGCCGTCTAAATCGCTAATGGCGCCGGTTTCATTATTGGCGGCCATGGTACACACCAAGGCTGCGCCCTTGGCGTTTTCAGCCAGCCAGCACAAATCATGTCGACCTTGTTGATCAACCGGTATTGGCAGCAACTCCAGCGTGAGGCCCAAAATTTCGCCCCAATGCGCCAGCGCCTCGGGAACGGCTTTATGCTCTGTGGCACCGTATAACACCCGCACCAACGCCGCGCTGCGCTGCGGATACAGTGCCGACAGCACCGCTGTTTGGATGCCTTCGGTGGCACCGGAAGTAAAAATCAAATCGTCTGCAGGCAATTGCAACACCGCAGCAACGGCAGCGCGGGCGCGATCGAGCTCAATGCGCGCGCGAATCCCTGCGCCATGCGGGCTGCCCGGATTGCCAAAATTATCGCTAAGTACCCGAATCATCGCCGCTTGCGCCGCCGGCAAAATCGGCGTGGTGGCGTTGGCATCCAGATAAATTTCACTGCAATGTGTGGCAGTCGCGTCGCTCATCGGGGCTCACCTTCAATTTGGATTGAACCATTGTGCGACCAACGACCAAGCAATTCAATCAGCAAACGGCTGACAAATTACCCAGCGAACCCACAATCGGCCAAAGTTAGATCACCATCAAAAGATGGCCAGATGCGCATAAGCTGAGGCGATAAGGCCCCAGCTGATTGGCTTAAGCCCGAGCGGCTTTGGCTGCGGCCAAGCGTTGCGCGGCGTCGCGCAACATACTTTCGGTGCTAGCCCAATCAATACAACCATCGGTAACCGAGCAGCCATAAATCAATTGCGATAAATCAACGGGGATTTTTTGATTGCCAACGACTAAATTCGACTCGATCATCACGCCCACCAAAGCTTGGCTGCCGTTGACGATTTGATTGATCACATCATTCATCACCAGTGGCTGTAATTCCGGCTTTTTATAGCTATTGGCATGCGAGCAATCGACGATGATATTGCACGGTAATTTGGCTTTTTTAAGCGCTTGCTCGGCCATTGCCACCGATACGGTATCGTAGTTTGGTCGACCATCACCGCCACGCAGCACCACATGCCCGTATTGATTACCGCGCGTACGCACAATCGAGACACGGCCTTGGCCGTTCAAGCCCAAGAATGAATGCGGGTGCGACGCCGATAAAATCGCATTAATCGCAATACTGATATCGCCATCGGTGCCATTTTTAAACCCCACTGGCGTGGATAGGCCGGATGACATTTCACGATGCGTTTGCGATTCAGTAGTGCGCGCACCAATCGCCGTCCATGCGATTAAATCGCCCAGATATTGCGGCGAGATCGGATCAAGCGCTTCGGTAGCCGTCGGCAAGCCCAGCTCGCACACGTCAAGCAAAAAGCGCCGCGCTTTTTCCATACCTAAATCGACTTGGAATGAATCATCCATAAATGGATCGTTGATATAGCCTTTCCAACCAGTGGTGGTACGCGGTTTTTCAAAATAAACTCGCATCACCAGCAATAAACTGTCTTTAACTTCGGCTTGCAGTGCTTTCAAACGGCGCGCGTATTCTAAACCGGCCACTGGATCATGAATCGAGCAAGGGCCAACCACAACAATCAGGCGGTCATCTTGGCGATCGAGAATGTTTTTTAAGGCTTCTCGCCCTGCATCCACTACTTGGGCGGCGGATTCAGAAAGCGGTAAACGGGCGTGTAATTCTTCGGGTGAGGGCATCGCGTCAAACGAAGTGACGTTGATATTCTCTAAGTCTTGGCTGTTCATCGTGAAGTCGATCAAAAGAGGAAAGCCAAAGAGTATAAACGAAGGCGTTGCGCCGTCGAGCACGAGTCATGCTTTTGGCATCGGGAAAATCATACAAACTATGGGTATTGCTAGATAGTTTTTTAAAAATAAGGGCTAGTTGGCAATACCCATTAAACTTTGCTGGTATGCAGATTGGGTTTGATGGTTTTAATTTAAGTGCCTGCGGCACATTCGACAGGGACTCACTTTTCTTGCTTCGCCAAGAAAAGTAAGCAAAAGACGGCGATTTTGATCTCGCCCAGCTCCGCTGTCAGCCCTGCACCCCGCGTCGCTAAGCGGCTAGCCGCTAAGCTTTGGCGTCGCCTCGATCGATCGTGAGCCAAACGATAAAACAGTTTGTCTCCCTCCTCACTCGGTGCGCTTGAACGGGTTGTTAAGCTCCAGACCAACGAGCGTGGCTCAGCAACTTACGGCCTAAGCCATCGCAAGATCGACATTACAGCTACAATTAATCATCATTACGAATTGGCCCTATCATTCGGCTCATCGTATCGTCTTTAATAATACGTTGATGCCACAGCCCTGCGCCGACGTGCAAAATGACTAACCACAGCAGCGTATTGCCCAAAAACTCATGCACGTCTTTGACGTCTTTGGCGGTTTCGGGGGTCATGGTGAACATCGTTGGCAAAATCCAGCCGAAAAAATCCACCGGTTTACCAAAACCTTGAATAAATGCCACGCCCAAAATCGGCATGCAAAACATCAGCGCATATAAAAGCCAGTGCGTTAAATCGGCAACTTTCATAATCAAGGGTGCTGGGCTGGGTGTAATCAGCGGCGAGCGATTGGCGGTGCGCCAAATAAAGCGTGGGATTACCAACCAAAAAACGATGATGCCAGCTTGAATATGCGCCATTTTCAAGCCATCGCGCCACGGATCGCCTTTGGGAAAATACCCCTTTAGCTCAATACACGCCAAGGCAGCGATCACCGCGATAGCACAGAGCCAATGCAATAGACGAGCGACTTTGCCATAGCTATGGCGAGTGTTTTTTAGCATGTTTTACCCCAAGGAGTAAGTGATTAGATTCAGCACAAACTTTCACCCTGTTGACTAATAAATGCAAGCATTAGTCAAACATTGCCGTGGTGCTCAAGGGTTCAATCGAGATTTTATGCTTGGGGCTGGCTAATTCGCTGCGATTACGGCCCGCATCTTTAGCCCGATACAAGGCCATATCAGCGTAAGCGATGGCGGTATCAAAGGTATTGCTAGCATAGGCGACCTCGACAATCCCGGCCGAAAAAGTTACCGGCATTGGCGTGCCATGCACTAAAGCTGGCTGAGCGAGCAATTGTTCGCGCCAAACTTCAGTGAGTCGCAAGGCTTGGGTGGCGCTGGTGTCGGGAAAAATAACTAAAAACTCCTCGCCACCCAAACGAAATAGCAAATCAGTTTGCCGACTATAGCGGCGTAATAATTGCGCCATATGCCGTAAAACTTCGTCGCCTGCACTATGCCCATAGTGATCATTAATGGTTTTAAAGTGATCTAAATCGATCATCACCAAGCTAATCGTTTGCTGCTGTTGCGTGCTATGACTGAGTAAGTTGGGGGTGACTTCATCCAAAAAGCGCCGATTGTGCAGATTGGTTAATGGATCAAGAATCGCCGCTTGATGCAGCTGTTGTTGCAATTGTGCGTTCGATTCCAATTGCGCTTCAAGTGAAATCAACGCTTGCTGTAAAGCCAACTGATTATGTTTATGGTGGGTGATATTGCGCAGCACCAGCAATAGACCAATCGGCTGCTGCAAATAATAAATGGTAACCGAGCGCAAATCAAAATACGCGTCGCCCAATTGCAACTCAAACTCAACCGGGAGCAAACGATCCCATAAAGTCGGTAATAAATTATCAAATGAAGGTAGTAATTTAAGCGGCAAACCAATCGCATTGGCCGGCATATTGGGTAACGCTCGCGCTGCGTGATTCAATCTGGCGATTTGCTGCTGATCATTAATCACCAACACGGCATCGGGAATCGCGTCAAATAACACATCATGCGCGATTGGCAATAAATCAAACCATTGCCGATGGGTAATCAGCCAATAAAAAATCCCGCCCATAATTAAAAAACTAAATGGCGTCGGATCAAAATCAAACAGCGTAACCAATCCGGTTAAATGCGCGGCATTGGCTAACCACGGAATCGCCATCGCGATCGCCAAACCGAGATAATGCTGGCGATACAGTGCATTGGCGCGAGCGAGGGCATTAATAATGACCAACATACTCAACGTCATATAACCGTATAAATACAAGGCACATAAATAAAACCATGGGCCATGTTCATAGCGAATCGCCGCCCCCGGAGCATCGCTCACTGGCAATGTACTCACATACAGCCAATGATGCTGATCATTGGTAAAAGCAATCAGGCAGGTGAGTAGCGGCATCAACCACAGCGCCAATTGCCCAAACCAAGTTGGACGACGATCATCGCCTTTGACATAGGCCCAAACAAATAGCGTCCAATAGCAAGGCACCGTGACGATGCCTAGCCAAGCGAGTTTGGCCCACAAAATTTTATCTGCTGGCGCGGTTTGCCAGTTCTCCATCCCCGCTGCACCACTCCACCATGCCGATGATAGCAACATGCCGACATAATAAAATTTAGCGGGGAATGCATTACGCCGCGCAGTCAATAGCGCCAACGCCAGCGTAAAGATCGTGCAGCTGAATAATACTAACGCCGGCCAATTCATCGCTTGGGCCTGAATTGATCATTCACAATGGCGATCAGAGATAGGGAGTAAGTGCTCATTTTTTAATTGTAAAGCATCGCTGCCGATTCAATTCGATTCGCTGGCTGGCTGTCTAATTTCACAGACAATCTAGGCTAACTTGATGTTTTATTTCTAAACTCTTGCTGCAAATTTACCACCTAAAAAAATAACGGCATCGAATCATATTTAATGATTCGTGACATCAGCGCCTTAGCAATCAAAGCCTAAACTTGCTTTGCAAATCAGCACCAGCATATCGATAGTTTTTTGCTATGAAAGTCGTGCAAATATTCAACTGTTTATTTTAAATGAGAACGAATATCATTTGCATATCAAACACATTAAGCAAACAGGAGACAATCATGGCTAAGACGATTACTTTTGCAATGGTGCACTTTACCGTGGCATTTAGCGTGGCGTACTTGATTACCGGCAGTTTGGGTATGGCGGGATTTTTGGCTTTGATTGAACCGATGGTCAATACCGTGGCGTATTTTTTCCACGAAAAAGCGTGGGATGCTTACCGCTTGGGGCGCGGCCAATCTGCAGCGCAGACTGCCGAGCAAACATCAATCGAATCTGGCCATGCCGTAGCATAAGCAGCATGCTATCGGCGGGCCGGATGCAAAAGTGTATCGTTTACTCTGGCTGCTTAAGCCAAGCAGACTCATCGCCAAACACATTTTGCCTAGCAATTTACTTTTGCGAGTCAATATCTGCCAGTGATTCTTCACCTTTGGTGGTGATGAAATGACCGACTTCGCCTTCACGCGTTTCGATATGGCCTTTACGCAATAAAAACGCCAGTGCTTCACCGTTAATTTTGAGCGTTGGATTGATTTTTAATTGGCGCAAACTCTCAATACAGAGCGTCATAAAAATAGTTTGTTTACCCAAATCGGTGATTTTCAAAATCCCAGTTTTGCGCTCATAGGCGGCTAATTTTTGCCCAGTGAGGGCTTTTACATTTTTAAATACCGCGTGGCTTAAACGGGTACTTTTCAAACCACGGCTCACTTCAACCAGCGCCGCCATTTCATCTTTAGATAATTTTGTACTCATCAGTTACACCTCAATTCACTTTATTGCTCGACATGGTACGCGTCCATGCTCAGCAACGGGAAACTCAAAGCTCATTTTATGCGCAGATTTAAGCTACAAAGCGCATTTTTAACGCTTTTGCACTCCCATTCACCAACAATAGCGAATCACCATCGAGTACCGCACCAAAAACTCCGACTGTGAATCCACGATGGGCTGCTTTTTTATGCATAAACGATGCGCTTCAAACTAAATAAAAAAAGCACCGCAAATCATCATTGCGGTGCATGTTTTATGACTGACTTGGCTTTATTTTTTGGCTAAAACATTGCCCAATGCTTGAAGTAATAAAGCAATGTTTTCACGCCGCGCCGCATAGCCCATCAGACCAATTCGCCAGGCTTTTCCTGCCAAAGCGCCAAGACCAGCACCAATTTCTAAATTATAGTCTTGCAGCAACTGGCTGCGTACCGCAGCATCATCCACCCCAGCAGGTATATATACTGCATTCAGTTGTGGCAAACGTGCCTCAGCAGGCACCACAAATTCAATACCGAGTTTTTCTAAACCATCGCGCAATTCAAGATGCATGGCCGCGTGCCGCGCCCAGGCGGCTTCTAAGCCTTCTTCGGCCAATAAGCGCAAAGACTCGTGCAAGGCATATAAAGCATTCACCGGTGCGGTATGGTGATAGCTGCGCTTGGCTCCACTCCCATTTCCCCAGTAGGCCATGACCAAGGTTTGATCGAGAAACCAACTTTGTACTGGCGTTTTACGTGCTTTAAGTTTTTCTACCGCGGCAGCAGAAAACGATAATGGCGATAATCCTGGCACACACGATAAACATTTTTGGCTGCCAGAATAAATCGCGTCAATTCCCCATTCATCAACGCGCAATTCAATGCCACCGAGCGACGTTACGGCATCCACAATACTTAAGCAGTCATATTGCTTGGCCAAAGCGCATAGTGCTTTAGCGTCTGATCGCGCGCCGGTTGATGTTTCGGCGTGCACAAACGCCAAGAACTTTGAATCAGGATTGGCCTGCAGTGCAGCCTCTACGGCCTTGGGATCGACTGGCAATCCCCAATCGTTATCGACTAAAACGGCAATCGCCCCAACACGCTCAACATTTTGCCGCATCCGCTCGCCAAATACGCCATTGCGGCAAACGATGACTTTTTCGCCCGGCTCGACCAAGTTAACAAAACATGCCTCCATCCCCGCAGAACCCGGCGCTGAAACCGCCAAAGTCATTTCGTTTTGCGTTTGAAATGCATACTGCAACAACGATTTCACTTCATCCATCATGCCAACAAACACCGGATCTAAATGCCCTAGCGTTGGTTTGGCTTGAGCAGCCAAGACCGAAGGATAAACATCAGAAGGACCCGGCCCCATTAAGGTTCTTTGTGGAGGAAAAAAAGGTTGAATGCTGGGCTTAAGCAGTGTTGACATCGGCATAACAAACTCCGCTAGAATAAGTGATGGCCTATTATGGCTGGCTGTCGCCAAGCGGTCACGCCTTTGCAATTGGGCGTACCGATCTAAGACAGTCTGCCCAAAATAAGTACACTTGGCACTACAGGAATACACCATGAATTGCACTGGATGCGGCGCGGCACTACCCGTTGACCAACTCGTTTGCAGCTATTGCGGCTTATATAATGCAGTTGATTTACTAGCCATCCGCGATTTCAAAATACTGGCTGAGCACAGTGAATTACATTGCCCCAACGGCTGCGGTGATCTGCAACTCTTGCAATTAGGCATAAAGCAAACCACGGTCGGCCATTGCTCGAGCTGCAAAGGGCTGCATTTTGCCCCCGGCGCACTGCCGATAGTGCTCGATCATGTGGCTGCGCAAGTTCGCGAAATCAATCATGGGCGAATTCGACAAATCATCATTCAACGCATCAAACCTGAGGTTGTTCGCTACAAGCCCTGCCCTGCTTGCAATAAAATGCTGAATCGCCGGGCTTTTAGTCGGCACATCGCGGTGATTGTCGATGAATGCCGCGAGCATGGGGTCTGGCTCGATGGCGGCGAGTTTAGTATTTTGGCTGAATGGATGGAAGCAGGCGGTCAACAATATGTACTGGCTGAAACCGAACGCCAAGCCAGAATCGACGCCGCTAATGGTCAAGTCGATGCGATTCGCTATACCGCCGACTCGCCTAAGCCAAACGAAATACCCCAAAGCATCGACGATTTTTTCCGCTCGCCCAAGCCCAATGCGCCGTTCAGCGAGAATGTACCTGCGTGGTGTGTTGGCGCCGTCTTAACCCTATTACTCTTTTTTTTACTTGGACTAAGCTGGCCGGTTTATTTACTGGCACTTGCGACGGGTTTGGCTTGGCATTGGCGTTAGCCATCATTGCGATTTTTATCATCGAGTATGTCGCTACAAGCCATATAATTAAAGTCTTATTGGCTTATACAGGCCATATCATTTATGCCCCAAAATACGATTTATCGCAATTAATTTAAATCGAAAAAATTGCGGATGTGACTTTAATTTTCTACCGCTAATCAGAAAACATTAGCCTACTCAAGCCTGACGTTGGCTCATATCTCTCTGAATTTTTGCATTCCTAATAGCCCATCTTCCACATTTAAAATATACCGTAAGCATTATTTTAATCGGCAAGCTAATCAGCAAAACACTTACATCTCGGTGCGTCACGAATAAAAAAAACAATACAGAAAGCCTGGTGAATTACGTTGTCAGTATGACATATCACCATATCCATTGCGCCATGCAACATGAATGATCACCGGTCTTGAATGCTGACAAGCGATCGGCAATATTACCAACTTCTTAGACCTGCACTGGAGCTCACCATGCGTAACATCCTGATTGCTTTACTTTTATCTGCCCCTGCTCTAGCGCAGGCCAATTTAGTACAAGATGGCAGTTTTGAAGAAACTGTCGTTCCGAATGGAACTTGGAACGTCTTTTCCAGCGTCGGCACTGGCGGTGTTTGGAAAAGTATTTCGGGCGCGGGGATTGAAATCCAACGCAATGTGACTGGCCCTGCATCACAAGGTCAACAATTTGTTGAGCTTGATAGCCATACCAATAGTGCCATGGCGCAATCGCTTGGCACTACAGCGGGCCAAAATTACAATTTAAATTTTGACTTTACTGCCCGGCCAAATACCACCGTTGCCACCAATGGCTTACAAGCTTTTTGGATTAACTCCCTTGGCGCTGGTGCAACAACCGCTAGTATTCTCGCGGCAGCAACAATGAGCAATATGATTGCCGATTTGCACCCTAGCGCAGTTACCAGCAATACTTGGAAAACCTTTAGTCAAAATGTAACCGGCAGTAGCACCGGCTATAGCTATTTGGTATTTAAAGCGACCGGAACTTCCGATAGCTATGGCACTTATCTTGATAACGTTCAAGTAAATTCCGTCGCCCCTATACCCGAGCCAGAAACATACGCCTTAATGGGCATCGGTTTAGTCGGCTTGCTTGCAGCACGCCGTCGAAAACAACAGCAATCGCACTAATCAACACAAACCCGATCGCAAGTCTCTAGCGACTCTTATTTTATGCCGCTCATTGCAATAATGAGCGGCATTTTGTATTTCACTTTTCCGTGATCGACAACGTCAGCGCGAAAAATTCGTTCCGCTGCGAACGGCAATTTCCCACCATAAAAAAATGTCTATATCCTATTTTCCACTACGTACTTCTGCTACACAAAATAATGGAAATAGCCTTTGTTTTTATATGTTTTTTATTTTGGCAAAATGTAGTAAATTCGTAAATATTGCCAATAAATAAGAAATATTCCTACATGCAAATCGATCCCGTTGTGCTATTTTTCTTGCTTGGCTTGGCCGCAGGCTTGGCAAAATCAGATTTAAAACTACCTAGTGCACTCTATGAAACACTATCGGTTTTTTTATTACTCGCCATCGGTATTAAAGGCGGCTTAATTCTGGCCAAACAACCGATATTGACCCTATTACCACAGGCCCTGCTCGTCATCTTTATGGGCGCGCTGATTCCATTGCTGATTTATCCACTGCTACGCACCAAACTCAGCCAAGTCGATGCCGCCAGTATGGTGGCGCATTATGGATCGGTGTCGGTTGTAACTTATGCGGTTGGCGTGGCTTTTCTGGCGCAAAAACAGATTAGCTTTGAGCCACAAACGACATTATTTTTAGTGCTACTCGAAATGCCCGCGCTAATGATTGGCGTCGTGCTCGCGCGAATGGGGCCCAATGCAGCCCAATCCGGTCATGGCTGGCGCAAACTTTTACATGAAGTCTTTCTTGGTAAAAGCATGGTGCTGCTGATGGGTGGCTTACTTATTGGTGCTTTGGCTGGGCCTGAAGGCATCAAACCGCTTGATTTGTTGTATATCGATTTATTCAAACCGGTATTAACGCTGTTTTTACTTGAAATGGGCTTAGTGGTTGCCGGCAAAATGGGGATTTTACGCCAGCAAGGTTTGCTGGTCCTCAGTATCGGGATTATTTTACCGCTACTGCTCAGCTGGATCGGTATTGGTTTTGGCTTACTAATGGGACTCTCATTGGGCGGCTTAACCTTGATGGCGATTTTAGCTGCCTCTGCATCGTATATCGCAGCACCAGCGGCGATGCGCATGGCTTTGCCCGAAGCCAATCCAGCACTATCGCTCGGCGCGGCGCTTGGCGTAACATTTCCGTTTAATATTCTGGTGGGCGTACCGCTCTATCATCAATTTGCTGGCTATGCGGCTTAAGGAGCTGTGCGATGACTTTCCATACCCGAACACTACTCACCATCGTCACCGAAGCAGTACTTGAAAATGATTTAATCGCTTTATTTGAAGCCAGATCGATTCGCGGTTGGACAATTGTTGCCGCACGCGGCAATGGAGAACACGGCGAAAAACATGGCAATTTTGATGCCAATGAAAATATTCAAATTGAACTCATCATCGACACGCGGCAAGCTGAACAATTAGCTCTCGCAGTGCATCATCAATTTGGTGCGCATTTCGCTTTAGTGCAATGGCTTAGTGAAGTACGCGTATTGCGTGGTGATAAATTTTAGTTGATCAAAAGCACAGCAATGAATTGCAGCGGCTCATTGGCAAATAAAACCTAGCCGCCGTAGTAATACGGCGGCAACCAGCAAGTACAAATCTTAAAAACGCTACGGTTCATCCAGATATGCTCTATGTCTAAGCAATGTACTGCTGTAAATGCTGTTGATAACGTAAAAAATCGCCGGCAATATCCGGCTGCTTAATCACATCAGCACAAATAAATGTGGGTAATGCACTCATGCCCAAAAATTCATTCGCCTTATGAAACGGCAAATACACCCCGTCGACCCCCGCACCGGCAAAAAAATCATCGGCATCGGTAAAGGCGCTCATCGGCGCATTCCAAGTGACCGAAAGCAAATAGGTTTTGCCTTGCAATAATCCACCCGAACCATATTTTTGCTCTGGATGTGATCGAGAACGACCATCGCTGTGATACAACACGCCATGCCCAGCAGTAAACACTTCGTCGATGTATTTTTTTAAAATCCACGGTGCCCCCATCCACCAAGCCGGCATTTGATAGATGATGGTATCAGCCCACAGTATTTTATTAACCTCATCTTCAACGACATACCCTTGGTCAATATGACTCGCTTGAACTTCATGTCCTTGCGCTTGCAGTGTCGTTTGGGCAAGGTCACTCAAGGTTTGATTCAATTGCCCCTTAGAATGCCCAAATTCTTTTGCCGCATTAATAATCAAAATCCGTGACATACGCTCTGTTGCCTTGTTGAATTTTCAGAACATAAAGTTACCGATAAAACTCCGCAAAATAAAGGCAATAAGCCCATAAAAACAAATTGAAAATCATTCTCACTAAACCACTGGTCAACACTTGACGCGAATTACGGCAACAGCGATGATGCTCTTACTGTAAGTCTGTCAAAAAACTGACCCACCAATCTTTTGCCACATTGAATCTCATCGCTATGCCGCGCATTTTTTTGTTTACTCTGGCGCTATTTTTTGCGGCTTGCAGCTTTGCAGCGCCACAAGAGATAGAGCTTGCCAATGGCGAATGGCCACCATTACTCGGCGCGAATCTGCCGCAATATGGCTATGCCAGCCAAATTGTCAGCCGCGCTTTTGCTCTAGAAAACATCCAAGTGAAATACCAATTTTATCCTTGGAAAAGATCGCTCGATGTGGCGCGCAGTGGCAAGGTGAGTGGCAGCCTACTGTGGATTGATAGTACCGAACGCCGGCAGGATTTTTTATACAGCCAACCCGTTTATCGCAGCAAAGTCGTGCTGTTTTTTCATCGTGATCGACCGATTTATTGGTCGCAACTCAATGACTTAAAAGGTCATCGGCTCGGCCTTACCCATGGTTATTATTACGGGGAAGCATTAACTCAGTTAATACAAAGCCAACAGCTAGAAAGTGATATTGGTAATAACGATGCGCAAAATTTTGCCAAACTACTCGCCAAACGCATCGATGCTTTTCCTTGTGAAGAAGCGGTCGGCATGCACCTCATTCGCCATAATTTAGGGAGCAAAGCCTTAGAACAACTCAATATCAGCACACAAATCATTCATGAAGAGCCGATGTATTTATTGATTAGCCGAAAAACGCCCAATGCCAAACTCTTGCTGCAACGGTTTAATCAAGGCCTGGCCAAAATGCAAGCGAGCGGAGAATTAAACGCAATTTTAAAGGCTGCCCAACTGCGTTAATGCAGAAGTACGCATCACCAATTGGCAGGGGGTGTTAGTATGAAAAACGATTCATCACTCGCACCTCTGCCCCGCCGTTTACTCCTCGCCTTGCAAAGCGCCCTGCGCCCTGTCGGTTCGACTAGCATTCAGTGCTGCACATGCCCAAGGCTGTCATGCTCCATGCTGTTCCGTTTGGCTACCAAGTCAAACAACTCCCCGTCGCTGTCGCTGGTGGGGCTGATCTTCATATTCGTGCCTTACTCGATCGACAACAATTTTATGATCCTCTGGGTGAAGCGGAGGCCGCAGGGATTTCTGAAGCCTGCTGGCCTTTATTTGGGCAAATTTGGCCATCATCACAAAAACTCGCCGACTTAATGCAAAGCTACGATTTAGCCGATCGCCGTGTCCTCGAAATCGGCTGCGGTTTGGCACTGGCGAGTATGGTGATTCATCGTCGGCTCGGCGATATTACCGCTAGCGATTGCCACCCCTTAACCGAGCAATTTCTAAAGGCCAATTTACAACTCAATACGCTGCCAAAATTGAAATATTGCACCGGTAACTGGGGACGCAGCAATCATGATTTAGGCGAGTTTGATCTGATTATTGGCAGCGACGTACTGTATGAGCGTAGCCATCCTGAAGTGCTAGCCACATTTATCGATCAACATGCAGCGGCCAAAGCCGAAATTTTAATTATCGATCCCAATCGCAGCAATCGTAGCGCCTTTCATAAGCAAATGGCCAGCCGTGGCTTTAGCCTGCACGAAACCATGCTGACCCAAGCGCTCAATGACGGCAGCGCCTATCGTGGCCGACTTCTACAGTATCTACGTTCAGATCCACGGTAAAAATAAACCATTGGGAACAAAGCCATAGCGAATGGGTCTAGTAAAAAACCACTTTCTGAGAGGACATCATGCAAGCCGTACAACAACAAGCCATTCTCACCATTGCGCTACTGGCCGCGTTTGCCGATGGCAATAATGATGAACGCGAGCGCGAACATATCCGAGGCTTAGCCCAATCTTTAGGTCAAGACAGCGGCATTGATTTAACCCGCTTATATCAAAATGTTTTATTTAAGCGCGTGAACTTGGCCTCAGTGTGTATGCAATTGAGTAGCGAGGCCGAACGCCAATTTGCCTATGAGATGGCGGTGTGCGTCTGCGATGCTGATGGCAGCACCAGCGCAGCAGAGCAGCAATTTTTGGCCGAGCTTAAATCGTGCTTAGCACTCAACAACCCCACAACCACGCTGTTTCAGCAAGAGGCTGACTCCTTGGCCGCTGCCGGACAAAGCAGCACGCCCTTATTCACGACCCAGCCAATCAACACTCAACCCACCAGCCTGCCGATTGTTGATCAAGCGGCGATCGACAGTAGTATTTTAAAATCAGCCATCCTCAATGGTGCGCTCGAATTACTGCCGCAAACTTGGGCCTCGGTGGCGATTATCCCACTGCAAATTAAAATGGTTTACAACATTGGTCAACGCTATGGCTACGAATTAGATCAAGGCCATATTCGCGAGTTTTTATCCACCGTCGGTGTCGGTTTAACTTCGCAATATCTCGAACAATTTGGCCGTAAACTGGTTGGTGGTTGGTTCGGCAAAGTTGGCGGTAAATGGGGCAAGACTTTAGGTGGCGCAGCAACGGGCATGGCATTTTCTTTTGCCAGCACCTACGCCCTAGGCCAAGTTGCCAAACGCTATTACGCTGGCGGGCGCCAAATGAGCGCCGCTTTACTCCAGCAAAGCTTTAAAGAAACCTTGGCGCCGGCAAAAGACCTACAAACTAAATACCTACCTGAGATTCAACAGCGAGCCAGTACGCTCAACGCCACTGAGATCATGGCCTTAGTAAAATGTAAATAAAGGGTATATCATCGCAGCCTTTTTTCATAAAAGGCTGCATTACAATACCCTTTAATATTGCAGTGCTTCTAGTGTGAACAATAAACGAGACAGAGCAATCTCCAATCGATCAGATCGATGCGCTTAACAAGTCAAAATCACATCCAGCTGAATCATCATCAAAAGTACGACTCAATCTCTTGCGATCGGTGTTCAGCACCAGCGCAAGCAGCGGCATACTCATCAATCAATACCCTTTAAATATTTAGAACAATCACCGACTAGCCACCAATGCCTCGGTGGAATTAACACGCCGTATTTGAACGTTTCTCCCACTCAAATCGACCATTGGGCTGAAGACAATAACAGTGTGAAATTTTTGCTTATGATGGTTCATCCGCCGCCAAAAACGCAATGGACTACGGATAATGTGATGAAAATCACCTGAATTTGGGTATTTTTCTATAGCTTAATGGCATAGATAGTGTTTTGATTGCCCTTATCAATTTTTATGAAAGGAATACATCATGAAACGTGCTCTTTTACCTGCATTAATCGCTTTCAGTTTAGTCGCAACTGGCTGCTCAAACATGTCAAAAACAGAAAGTTCAGTCCTTGGTGCCCTCGGTGGCGCCGCCCTTGGCGCAGGCATTAGCAAAGTATCCAAAGGTAGCCACACTGGTCGCGATGCCGCAATTGGTGCCGCAGCGGGCGCCATAGGTGCCTATATGTGGTCATCACACATGGAAAAACAACGCCTCGCAATGGAACAAGCAGCACAGGGAACAGGTATTGAAGTCAGCAAAACCCCCAACAATGAATTAAAACTCGAAATCCCTGCGGATTTCTCATTCGCCGTTGGTAGCTCAACGATAAAACCAAGCATGAAACCGATTCTAAATCGCTTGGCACAAACATTAAATCAAAACCCATCAACGCAAGTACGTATTGTCGGCTACACCGACAATACCGGTAGCGATGCAATCAATAATCCATTATCAGTGAATCGTGCCGCAGCAACGCGTAACTATCTCGCCAGCCAAGGCGTGGCCAGTCAGCGTATGACAATTGATGGCATGGGCTCAAGCAATCCAGTTGCCAGCAACGACACCGCAGCGGGTCGTGCACAAAACCGCCGAGTTGAAATTTTTGTTGCCGAGCCAACACAGCAATAATCATTGCACCCGCAATTGGGCAAAAAAAAACACCGCCATTTAAAATGAGCGGTGTTTTTTTATTCGCGCAAGCTGCTTAGCCGCGACTAGTGACCACCAAGAGGTGATAACCAAATTGCGTTTTCACTGGGCCTTGTACTTCATTTAATGGCGCACTAAAAACGACTTTATCAAACTCAGGCACCATCATACCAGGGCCAAACGAGCCCAACGCACCACCTTGTGCCGAAGATGGACAGCTTGAATTGGCTTTAGCAACGGCAGCAAAATCAGCACCGGCTAAAATTTCTTGTTTCAGTGCTTCGCACTGGGCTTCAGTTTTTACCAATAAATGGCTGGCAGTAGCTTGAACCATGAACAACTCCTACAAAGACTTGGCTTTAATTAAATGAATACATCTGAATATTTTTATAGATGGCGATGAAAGTCATAATTTCAAGCAGAACAATTCGATTCAATCGATCAACAGCATTGCCATTGCAAAGCGGGAAAATCTGCATCAAAAGTACATCACCATATAAGTAAAAACCCATGTTTCATTGAGAATCATTTATAATTTTTGAAAACACAATTTTGAAGTTGGTTTAAAGAAAGGTTTCTGAATGACTTTAGAAGATTTTTTTGAAGACTTTGCAACGGTCTACACCAAACTCGATGTCGATGGCGTTTGTAATCTGTTTGCCATGCCTTTTTTTACGCTCATCAATGAAGAACGCACCGATTGGCCCGAAATAGATGCACTGCGTGAAACCACGCAAGCATTATTTACTTGGTACGCGGCACAAGGCTTTCACGACGCCACCTATACCATTCTTAGCCTGATGCAAATCAGTACTGATTTAGCCAGCGCTCAATTACGCTGGCGCGTCATTCGCAATGATGGCAGCCCATGGGAATACCAAACCAGCTATCACCTCAAACGTATCGAACAAACGTGGAAAATTGCTGGAGTCATTCAATTTGAAAATGGCGCAGCCGACCAAAAAATCCATTTTTATGATCCAGAACGTCGCAAGCAGCAAACGCCTTTATTGGATATAGATCGCCGCAAACAACAGGCTCCGCTGTTAGTACAAGCAGAAGAAGCACTGCGCGATATCATTCATCGACCCACTCAGCACTCTTAACTGGAGCTGTTTATTTTATGCAACAGCATGTAGTTAGTTTTTACTTACTACATCAGTTTGAGCTTATATATAAACCATGTGTCATCGCCGCCGAGTGCCATCATGGAAAAAACTATTTATTCTAAAACCTCAAACGGCCAACAAGAAATAGCGCAGCGCAGCGGTTTAATCAGCCAAAAAGAGCGGCAGATCTTGCTCTTGATTGATGGCAGCCGCCATCATTACGCTTTAATTGAAATGCTGCCACAGATCGATGTGGTCGAGATCCTCTTAAAACTACAAAACCTAGGCTTAATCTACTCAGCAACACCGGAACAAATCCTCAATCAACACACATTCACCGGCCCGAGCACGCTCACGCCCGATTTAGTGCAAGACCTCAAGCAGCAGCGCCAAATCGAAGCGGCGCGCCAAGTGATCATGCAAGTGACACAAGAATATCTCGGACAAAATTGGGAGCAGCGCTTGGCTGAATTATTAAGTAGCGTTCGCCGTGCAGAAGATTTTGCGCCGATTGTCGAGCAATGGGGAGTTGCACTACGCCGTTCAGGTTATCGGGGTGCTGCCGATCTAGGCGAACGAGAAGTCAAAGCGGTCTTAAGCAACTAAGCCAGGCAACAGGGGTATCCATAGCTAGCCTATATTCATAAAGCGCTGCAAATAAATACGTCTTGATTAGAAATAGCAGACAATAAAAAAGAGCCGCATCGCGACTCTTTTTTATACAATTCTTGGCAGGGGAAGAAGGATTCGAACCTTCGCATGCTGGAATCAAAATCCAGTGCCTTAACCAACTTGGCGACTCCCCTAGCGACTAGCCTTGTTGACTGTGTGAATCACATTCAGCAAGTTAGGGGGCGGATAATACCCTATATTTTTTAAAACGGTAAGTCTTTTTTTAAAATATTTTTGTTTTTTTTGCCATCCTGATAAAAATCAGTACCTTAGGGTCTGTTGACGTTTGGTTTGCCAATCGCGTTTGCGCGGCGGGAAACCAAACGTCAACAGACCCTAGCACTCCGCAATTTATTCAACATCGCCCGCCTATCCAAACTTCACGATAGAATGAAGCCGCTTTCCCACTCGGATTTTTTTGCATGTCTCATCATGATTTCGCCATTCCTACTCAAACGCCCCAGCGCTGGCTGCTGCAGGCGCTTATCTTGGCGATTTTATTGCATCTGCTGGTATTACTGATTCCGGCCACAGACCCCCAAAAGGCCAAACCCGCCAGCGGTGGCGCAATCGAGATGACGCTGCAACAACGGCAAACCCCCAAGGTCACGCCGCCAGAACCCAGCCCGCCAGTGATGACCAAAACAACAACCGCCGAAAAACCGCTTTATCGGGCCAAACCGGCACCCAAAAAAGTCGTCGCCGCCAGCATGGTCAAAACGCCGGTAATTCCGAGCAATAATAAAGAAGTTGAAATCACCGGGCTAGATACCGCACTTGGCACCAGCCGGCAAGGTAAGCCATTACTCACTCACTATGCCGATATTAAACACCTCGAAGCTCCGCAAGCCGAAGATGGCGCGATTCGCAGCCAAAGCTCAGACAAAAGCAAAGCGATTTTTGGTATTTGGGAGCGACAAATTCGGCAAAAAGTAGAACGCATCGGCCAGCAAAACTTCCCGCGAGATGACAATGGCCGAGCCCTATTTGGTTTAATGCAATTTCGGGTCGTACTCAATGCCGACGGTAGCATTGCTGCGCTCAGTCTCACCCGAGAATCGGGCAATCCCAAGCTAGATAAAGATGCCTTGCAAATCATTCGACTTGCCGCACCATTTGGCCCAGTCCCTGCCGAACTACTCGATGCGAATCGGCAGATTATGCTGCTACGCTATTATGAATTTGTCGATGAGCGCCATGTGCGCTGGAAACAATAATGTCGCCAACCGCGCTTAAAATTCGAGAGCTTCAGTGCCAGCAATGTGGCCAACCGTTTCGCTGCGGTAGCGGCGGCAACAACGGTGGCTGCTGGTGTATGGACCTACCACACGGCCTACCGCTACCGAGCCAAGGTGATTGCTATTGTCCGCAATGCCTTAGCGATATCGTTCGCTCGCACGGCATAATTCAAGCGCCAGAGAACGGCCCACTCGCTTAACAGCGTCGATGATCATAAAAAATATGTGAGCCCGTCACATGCGTTCGCTCAATTGACGCCGAGCGTGACCAACTCGGGCGAACGTCTTTGGTATGATAAAACAAAGAACCATTGGGTTTCGCACCCTGCGCGATATAGTTTTCGACCAAGGCTTTGACCTTGGCATAGGTTTTCGGCTCGATCGCTTTGGCTGCGGCTAAAGTACGTGGCGTTCCACGTTGCCAAGTCCACGAAAACTGTTTACGTTGATACACCACGCCGTGCACCGTATCGGGATAACACGCCGAATCCACTCGCGCCATCGTCACACCCAACACCGCCAAAATACCAGCATTAGATTCGCCACGCGCCTCATTAAACGCATTCAAAATCAGCGCATCAATATCTTTTTGGCTAAATACATAACCATTTTCCTTACACGCTTTAACTTCAGATGCGGTTAAAGCTTCGGATGCTTTTACTACTGATGCCGCAGAAGCCGACGAATCGCTCGAGACTTTATTGGCGACTTCACTGGCAATCTGTTGAGTTGCTGTCGACGGGCTTGGCACCGATTCATTCAATGCGCAACCAGCGAGCAAACTGCATGCCACTAAAATTTTTGTCAGTTGAACTGCTATCCCCATTCACTCTCCTTTTGCTAGCACTCATCCATTCATACTGGGTAGAACGCGACACCATTCAAACAGGGTGTTATGCATTTGTTCTAAAATAATTCTGCGCATCTTAAGTAGAAAACTGATTATTTTCAGTGACATAGTTACACCCCCCCCGCTAAAACCGAGGAAAACACCCCTGCTCTGTGTATTTTTATACTCAAAATCAGCGTAAATTGCGGCGCATCACTCGCCCTAAATCACCAATGTCAAACCTATACCGCAACACCATTTACCCCCTGCAAGCAGATCCATTTCGCATGGATTGTTTGGCCGCAGTCGCCAATTTAGGAATGCCTTCTGCAATGATTTGTGCTGGATTCATCCGCAATTTAATCTGGGATATCGCGCACGCTTATCCCAACCCGACTCCCTTAATGGATGTCGATGTCGTGTGGTTTGATACCGAAAATACCGATCGAGCGATCGATGAAGCGCTAGAAAAGCAATTGCGAAAAAAATTAAGCTGCGTTCGTTGGCAGGTTCGCAACCAAGCCAGAATGCATCTTAAATATGGCGTACCAGCTTACAGCAGTAGCATCGATGCAGTTTTGCGTTTTCCAGAAACCGCGACCTGCTTAGCCGCCCAGCTGCATCCTCAGCATGGGCTTATTTTATCGGTCGACGCGGGGCTCATCGATGCATGGTCGCTCTGTCTGGCACACAATCGGCGTTCTGGATTGCCGCCTAACGTTGCACAAGATCGCGCCCATACCAAGGCATGGCAACAGCAATGGCCGAATTTATCTTGGCGGGCCTAGCGGCAGGCAAGCCCAACAGGCGCTAAGCCTGGGCTGCAAAAGCCATTTTATCCCGATCAAAGTGCGGGCTTAAATCTAGATATCGTGGGCCACCAGCGAGATTCAATACTTGCAGCGACCAATCTCCCAGTAGTGGCCGTTGTGCTGGATCAGCCTGTTGCAAGAGTGAAAACGGCTGAAATACCGGCTCACTCGTCAGTCGCTGCAATAAATCAGCTGCTGTACCGGCAAAATACGAATTGATACTCGGACGCGACAAATCAGAGGTATCTACGGCGACTGCTGCTGGTGATTTTGCTGAGCCCTCTTGCCGATACTCTGCAGGTATATCTTGCTGGGCATTATTTAGCAATGATTGCTGGCTTATACCCATACCCTCAATTTTTGCTTCATAACGAATATCCACTTCAATTTCAAAGCGTCGGCCATCGGCCGTCGTCAGCGTCCCTTTGCCATTAAAATGACTGGCATCACTCAGACGAAAAGCACTGACTTGACGACTTTGCTCCGCGCTTTGCGTCGATTGCTGCATCGCGCTAAAGCTCGATTCGGCACTCAAACTCAGCGTATCAAACTCAATCTTCATCCCCTGCGCTTGATCACCAAATAGTTGCTTCGCAAATTGCCCAATCAGATCACCCGCCATTTGCAGGGTGGCTGAGCTTAAATCATCCACTCGCTGCTGCAACGCACTGCCCTTGGTCGCTGGCGCGGCGACTGATGACGAGGCACTTGGCTGCGTATTCAGACCACGACTCAAAGTATTGCCAGCCGCAACTGCAGAATTAAATGCGCTCAGTGAATTCATGGTATTGCACTCCAAATGGATACCTAGGGTCTGTTGACGCTTGGTTTGCCAACCGCGTTGGTGCGGATTTTGGCCTGAGGTAAGGTACGAAGCACGCAGCGTAGTCGTTTTATGCCAGCACTTACGACACCTTGATTCGCCGCGAGAATCGCGCTACTGACCCTAGATATCGACGTAAACAGCAAAAACTTCAGGCCATTCAGTCACTTAAAACGCCGATCCTGCTTGCTGCAAAAATTCCAACTCCGCTGCGCTCGATACCCGGCCTAAAATCGCATTGCGATGCGGATAGCGACCGAAGCGCTGAATAATTTGTTGATGTTGGATTTCAAATGCCAATGAATTGGGCAAGCCCAGCTCAGTAAATAAAGTCAGCGCCTGTTGATGAATCAGCAGCGATTCACTGTGCATCAAAGGCAGGTACAAAAAACTAGTTTGCATCGGCGTCAATTGCGCCGCAGCCCCGGCCGCAATCGCTTCTTGCGCTAAGACCAAAGCTTGCGGATCTTGGGCAAACGCTTCGGGCTGGTCGCGATAGATATTTCGTGAAAACTGATCCAGCACGATAATCTCCGCCAAGCGCCCTGCAGCGTTATCGCGCCAAGCAAACAGCTCGCCGCGTTTGGCCGCAGTATGCAAAGCCAAAAACCGCTGTTCAATCAAGCGATCAAATTCGACGTTTTTTGCCCACCATAACGCCGGATCAATCTCATGAAACCAAAAATCCAACACCGCTTGCGCTTGATTCATCTTGCTCACCATATGAATGCAACAATATGCCCATCTTAGCCACAAAAGCTGGCGCTATCGTCACCGAACTATGTCTATAAAAACGCCAATCAGCCCAGAACAACGTTTGCATTTTTTACAGCAAAATCCGAGCTTTAGCCAACTCTGTGCCGCCTGCCCCGCGCAGTGGCAGGCAGTTCGTGGTGAATTGGAAGGCGTTTTTGCCCGGCAAGATGCCGCAGAAATCAAAGCGCTCATTCGTCAATCGAGCACTCGTATCGATTACCACGCGCATTTTTTATCCGGCGAGCGACACGGTCGTGCTTTTGCTGAGCTCGTCAGCCAACAAGAACGGCAACGCTTAATCGAGCTGGCTTTGCGCCAATATGCTTTTTCAGTCGCCACGGGCGTTAGCCAAGGCAAGGTTCGGTTTAATTTATGGAATGGCTTAATTGCCCAGCGCTTATTATTTGAGCGCGATTTAGTTCGCAAACCGGTGTCGATGAAGCGCTTTAAATGGACTTGGCCGCTGATTAGTCAAAAGCATTTATTAATGCCATTAGTTGCTAAGCGCGGGATTTATTGTTTTTACAGCCAAGAGCTGATCGCCGGTTTAGCCCAGCTGATTGGCCAGCAACCCTGCCTTGAAATCGCCGCCGGCGATGGGACTTTAAGTCGATTTTTACGCCAACAAAACGCCGATATCACCGCTTGCGATGACTTTAGCTGGCGACAGGTCGTCGACTATCCGGCCGACGTATTACAACTGGACGCCATTGCTGCGCTCAAACGCTTTCCAAGCCAAGTGGTTTTATGCTGCTGGCCTCCGGCTGGCAATACCTTTGAAAAACAGATTTTTCGCCAGCGCGATGTGCAAACCTATATTGTGATCGGTAGCCGTTCGCGCTTTATTACCGGTAATTGGGACGAATATCAGGCGCAATCGGCCTTTGACTGGCAAGAACGCCGTGATTTAAGCCAATTGGTGCTGCCACCTGAACTTGGTGCTGGCGTTTGGGTGTTCCAAAGAAAAGCTCAATGAATCCTTTCGATTTTAAAACCGCGCTGCGCCAATAAAAACAATAATCCTTTGCGACCGACCATATGCAAACTGCCCACCGCGGCAAAAACGCTGGCTCCTTGCCGATGCCATTGAGCAATCCCATCGGCCAAGGCTGGATTACGTCCGGCCATTAAACGCTGCATACTGGCCTTTTGCGCCGGTGTATTTAAACAATCGCACCATTGGGCATATTGGGTAAGCGTCGTAAAATCAGACTGCTCCCAGGCTTTAACGATCTTTAGCGCCAGCGCTTGATCGGCCTTGCTTTCTAATTGCTGCAAGGCCAATTCATAATCTTCGCTACTGACATTAAGCTCAGGGCCAAGCAAAGCATTCATCTGAATCGTCGGTGTTTCCAGCGCGACGACACGCTGTTTTCCAGCTTGCGCCAATGCCAGCAACATCTGCTCGCTACCATACTCAGCCTCTAAACCCTGCGCTCTCAACCCCAGTACACTTATACTGGCAAATAATAAGGTCGGATGAATCGCTTGCTCCGCGCTGGCAGGCAAACACACCGCCGCTAATTGCGCCGCCAGTCGTGATTGCAATTGCGGCGGCACTTGGCCTGCGCCCGCTTGCGCCAATTGCGCCAGCTCGGCTTGTGTTTTGGCATCATTGGGATTGAGCTCTAACGCCAAAATCGTGCTGCTTTGCAGCGCTTGCCTCACTTTGGGGCCGGGAAATAAACCCGTGACGTGATTAATATGAATCGTGCCATAAAGCCAAGAATGACGACCATTTTTGCTAATCCGCCACAAAAAGCCCTGATCTTTCGCCGCGGCTTGTAGCGCTTGCTGCTCACTCGCACTCAGCGGTGCTGGCGCTGGTAAACATTCAGCGTGCAAGCTAGCACTTAAGAACAATAAACCGATCAATCCCAACCAACGTCCAAACCGCATCTTAAATCCTTCAAAAACAAACACGATGATTCTTCATCACAATGGGTATTGAATTGCATACTCGATGCAAAATGGCCTGCATGAATATACCTTTAATTATTGCTAGCAATCAAACCAGTCAATTTATCGCTTGGATGACTTCAATACCGATGCATTAATGCTGAGAACGGCCTCTAAAGCGCCAGCCACCAATGTTGCATTCGGTGCGCCGCCACTAATAATCAGTGCCGTTTTTGCCATGCTGAATCTCCAAAGGTTTAATACTGACTTATACCTTTAGCCAAAATTTACAGCAACCATTGTTTTCTACATGTTCATCGCGATAGGCAACGTAGGTCAAATCTGCAATGATGCCGACATATTGAAAGGAATCACCGATGGAAACTGCACTTTTCTTACTCATCCCAATGGCTTTTATCGCCGGCCTGATTGATGCCGCAGTCGGTGGCGGCGGTTTGATTTTATTGCCCAGCTTACTCACCGCCCTGCCCAAAGAGCTGCCTGCGGCATTACTTGGCAGCAATAAATTTACCGCCGTATGGGGTACTGCTTCAGCCGCTTTTAGTTATGTACGCCGTATACGCATACCTTGGAAAGTCATTTTGCCTGCTGCGGCAACAGCGTTTATTGGCTCTTTAGCAGGCGCCCGAATCACCCACTACTTGCCCGCCGATATTATTCGACCATTGGTGATTGTTTTGCTGGCCGTGATGCTGGTTTATACCTGGCGCAAACCAAGCTTTGGCGAGGAAGATGCCGGCCGAATTTTAACCCGTCGTGATTTAATCCTCGGGATGGTGATGGGGGCGGCGATTGGTTTTTATGATGGTTTATTTGGCCCAGGAACCGGCTCATTTTTGATGTTTTTATTTGTACGCTTTTTTCATTTTGATTTTTTACGCGCCAGCGCCAGCGCCAAAATTGTTAATTTAGCGACCAATATCGCCGCCCTATTATTTTTTATTCCCGCCAAACTCGTACTGTTTAGCTACGCCATTCCGATGGCCATCGCCAATATTGCTGGCGCACAAGTGGGCAGCTATTTGGCATTTAGAGGCGGCAATGCATGGATCCGACGCTTATTTTTAATTTTAGCTGTCAGCCTACTGGCCAAATTAATCTGGCAACAGTACCGCTAACGATTAAAAACCATGGCATTACTTTCAAATATTTAAATTTAAACGCTATTGATTTGAAAGCGATTTTTTTAGCCGGTGTCTATACTCAAGCATTAATACGATCAGCTTGAGACTCGATCATGCGGCAAACCGATCAAACTTTACTAGAACAAATGAGGATCACTGAGTTTGATATCAGTCACCGCAAAGCATTGGTTACCCTTAACAGCGAAGATATCCGCTTATTACTGAACTTTAAAGCGAGTGTCATTGCCAATCTCGATCATCTCGTTAGTCGATTTTATGATTTACAGACCAACATCCCAGAAATAGCGCTGCTGATTGGCGATCTTGATACGCTAGATCGTTTGCGCAATGCACAAAGGAAATACATCCTTGATTTATTTAGTGGCGTTTATAACTTAGATTACGTCAATAATCGTTTACGCATTGGTCTGGTACACAAACGCATCGGCGTTGAGCCCAAACTCTATCTTTCAGGCATTCATACCCTCAAGCAACTCTTGCTGGAACTTATTTTTACCGCGCCAATTGAGCATGAAGCCGAGCGCAATAAAATTGCTTTAGCACTTGAAAAGCTATTTATGTTTGACATCACCTTGGTGTTTGAAACCTATATCCGCAGCTTGGTTACCGAAATAGAAAGCGCAAAAAATAAATCTGAAGACTACGCTCGATCACTGGAAGACAAAGTGCGAGAGCGCACCCAGCAGCTCGAAGAAATGATGCGCACCGATCCATTGACTGGCCTGCTCAATGTCCGTGATCTGCATGAAACGCTAACCCGAATGCTACGCGCCGCAGAACGACGCGCCGAATCGGTGGCGGTGGTGTATATCGACGTGAATGACTTCAAACAAATTAATGATGTGCATGGCCACACCAAAGGTGATCAGGTTTTACGCTACGTTGCCCAATCGATTAAGCAAATTTCGCGTAGCGATGATTATTGTTTTCGCTATGGCGGGGATGAGTTTTGTATCTTAATGAGTCGCTGCAATAAAATTGAAGCCGAGGCGGTTTATTTACGTCGATTATTTGAAGAAATGTATAAATCAGAAGACTGCGTATCACTCAGCATAGGTTGCGCCGCAACCGGACCAGAGCACTATATTTCCGCCATTGAGCTGATCGAAAAAGCCGATCAACAAATGTACGCCATGAAAAATATTTATAAAGAATCTAAACGACTCGCTCAGAGCCTAAGCAATGAATCAACAGCCAAATAACAGCTTACTCACAATTTTATGCACAGCTCGACCAAAAGCAACAATTAATAGGTATCTTTATTAAAAGCAATAAATAAAAGGGTTCTGTAGAAATACCTAGAGAAAAATTATAAATATACTGAGTTAAACCGAGAAACTAACAACTTAATCACAAAGTTACCCACAAACCTAATCAAGGATAACTTGGGTGCTTTAATCGTAACATCAGTGACACACTCAGCCCTGCAGACAGCAGAAAAACGGATAAATTGATCAGGAGCACATCATGCAAGCGATTCAAACCAAAGGCAAAGTTAATATTTTATCGCGAGTGGATTTTATTCGCTTAGCCACCACCGATATGGCACAAGCAGTGATTTTTTTAACTTACGATACCACCGATGAACGCACCACGAAGTCTCGCAATGCCTTGCTCGATTATTTAAGCGATATTGGCATGAATATCGAGGCACAGGCTATTGAAGCCCATAAATCAATTATTCTATTTGAATTTGCCAGTGATGCCGTTCGCGCATGGCAACAAATCAATGATCATAGCCATGCCGTTGCCGCACATGTGTTTTGGCATGGCTTACAAGATGATGCCGTGCATGAAGCCATTTTAGCCGCGAAGCCAAAAATGGTGAGTCCATTAATTCATCCATAGTATTAAGTGCTAGACCATATATATTATGGTCTAGCAGCATATACCTAGTTTTATTCTTTCAACGCGCTCAGTTGACGCTCACTTAACTGAGCAAAATAAAACCATTCGTTACCAGGAACTGCACTCGGATTGGGGAACAACACAAAACCATCACACGGCGCAAGTTCCTGCTGACCATCATGGCGCACCCCAATCACTTCACCGGCCTGAACCGGATCAAAACTAGACCAAGTTTTCACGAAAACATCATCAGCATGATGACGATCGATCACACGACTAATTTTTAAAAATTCAATATCCGTTTGCACCGGCGCGGCAGGTACATCCGCTAATTGCAAGCACGCAATGGCATTGCGAATGCCCTGATAGGCCACTTCAGGCGAGCTGATATCAGCATGTTGTCCACATTCTAAAGTCAGCGAATAACCGCCATGAGCACGCATATATTCGGTGGTGCCGACCCCATAACTCGGATCGGTATTGAGTAAATGCGAACGTTCGCATTGCGGTGTATATGCCAATCGATGCTTAACCCCTTCGGCATAAGTGCATAACCAACCCTCAACAATCCGATGCGGCCCCAAGCGAACCGCTAATGCTTCTTCTTGCTCGGCATGGGTAAATGGTTGCAAATCACCTTGATTATTTTCAGGCCCAAGCATGATAAATGCTTCACCAGGATTGTTCGTTGAATGTAAATCGAGCAATACATCATGATCAGCGAGCAAGGGACAAAGTGCGTTGGCGATGCGATCTTCAAAATCTAATGGCTCATCCGTTACTCGCAAATTACGATTCAAATTTCGGTCGCCATTACGCTGCTGTTTTTCAAATGCCAGCGGATTAGTAATCGGTACAAAAGTAATTCGGCCACGCTGCAAATGCAAAGCGCCAGAATCGAGCTCAGCCATCACGCGGGCAATTGCTTTAGTACCGCAATCTTCATTACCATGCACCGCCCCAAGTACGATTAAGCTTGGACCAGCATCCAAAGCAGAATAAGTAAACGACTTCAAATGAAGGCGTTGATAAGGTAATAAATCCGCAGCACTCGTCATATAAACCTCAGAACAAAAACAAATCGTGCCCGAATTATCAGCCGAATCAATCTTGCTGTATATCATCGAAACTAAAAATATAAATAAAAAAAGCCTCTTCAAAGAAGAGGCTAGAATACAACGTTGATTTTATTCATCCTGCGAAAATCGTAATGCTTGTGGGTAAGGGAAAAAGTCCTCCACAATGCCATTTTTAATTCGCATTTTGGTATCTTGCCAGAATTTGGGCGTTAATAAATCAGCATGGTATTTATTAAAAGCCTGCTTCACATCCGATCGAGCTAATAAGAAACCACCAAACTCTTCTGGATATACCTCGTTTTTATTGCCACTAAACCAAGTCTCACCACTCATTTCAAACTCTGGTGTTGGCGGCGGTGGAATGCGCCGAAAATCGCAATCGGTCATGTATTCGATTTCATCATAATCATAAAACACTACACGCCCAGCGCGAGTTACACCGAAATTCTTAAATAACATATCCCCAGGAAAAATATTGGCAATAGCCAATTCACGCAAGGCATTACCATAATCACGAATAACCGCCTCAACCTCTTGATCTTTGCGGTGCTCAATATACAAATTAAGCGGTTTCATTCGGCACTCAATATACATATGCCGAAACACTACAGAATCACCATCTTCTTCTACAATCGATGGTGCTAATAAACGCATTTCAGCCAGCAATTCCGGATCAAAACGCGAACGAGGCAAAGCGACATCAGAAAACTCTAGCGAATCAGCCATACGGCCAACACGATCATGCTGCTTAACCAATAGGTATTTCATCCGAACGGTTGCTCGATCAACTTCTTTTGGCGGCGCAAATACGTCTTTAATAATTTTAAATACAAAGGGAAATGACGGTAAGGTAAAGACAATCATCACCATCCCTTTAGTGCCTGGCGCACTAACAAATGGATCAGAAGAATGGCGTAAATGATGGATTAATTCGCGATAAAACATCGTTTTACCCTGTTTTCCCAATCCCAGCATGGTGTATAACTCAGCACGCGATTTGCCCGGAATTAAATCATGCAAAAATTGCACATAAGCCGATGGCACCTCCATATCGACCAAGAAATAAGCCCGAGACAATGAAAATAATTGACGGATATGCACCATCTCAAACAAAGCAGCATCAACATAAAGTTGGCCATCTTGATTTCGGTACAAAGGAATCGCAAATGGAATTTCTAGCTCACCATGCGTTGCCCTACCGATAATATATGCCGCTTTGCTTCGATAGAAAGGAGAGGCTAAAACTTCAATATGTGAATTAAACTCTGGAGATAGCTTTCTAGCTAAATGATGGCGTAATGTCGATAAAATCCGCATTACATCGCGATTCAAATCAACAAATGATAAATTCCAAGAAAAATCTAACAGTATTTTTTTGAATGTAGGGGCTTTGTTGCACAAATCAACTAGAGGGTAAGTCACCCCTAACCCCAGACGGATTTATCCCACTCTTACCGTCATTGGCGTACCCAGTTGCGTGAAGCGATTTAAGATCGCTGCACGCACTTGCAACTCAGCCACCTGACGATCAAAGTCCCGCGCCATCACTCGTTCACCCAATAGTTTGAAGCATTGCATTTTGGTTTCTACCAAGCTACGTCGATGATACCCAGACCATTTTTTCCAGATGGCCCTACCCAAGTATTTGGTCGCCCGTAAGATGTCATTCCGCGCTCTCGCTCCGGCCGTATTTTCTTTCCGAAATTGTGCATTTTTCCGTGTAGGAATAATCGCTGCCGCACCTCTTGCCGCAATGGCATTGTGGCATTCTTTGGTGTCGTAAGCGCCATCACCGTAAATCGCCGCAATCTGTTCAGACTCGGGAATCTGATTCATCAATTCCGGCAAAATGGGCGCATCACCTGTTTTGTTATCGGTGACCTCGATGGCACGAATTTCAAGGGTTTCGGCATCAATGCCGAGGTGAACTTTACGCCACTGCCTACGATATTCAGCGCCGTGTTTTTTGGTTTTCCATTCACCTTCACCGAGCATTTTGATGCCTGTGCTATCGACGAGTAAATGCAGTCCACCCTGACTTTGACGGGCCGGAATCGTGACTTTCAGCGTTTTTTGTCGACGAGAGATCGTGCTCGAATCAGGAACGTTCCAATCTAAGTTGGCGAGCCGAAGTAGGCTTTCAACCATGCCGGTTGCTTGGCGCAATGCGAGGCCAAACAGGCATTTGATGGTGAGGCAGAATTGAATGGCAGCATCGCTAAAAGTGGGGTTTCGTCCGCGCTTGCCAGTGGGCTCAGCAGCCCATTTCAGCGCTGGATCAAGCCAAATCATTAATGCGCCACGCGATTTCAAAGCTGCGTGATAGCTTGGCCAGTTGGTGGTTTTGTATTTGTGGGGTGCTGGTTTGCTCATATCGCTATTCTATATCGCTATTCTACCAGCAGCATTGCGCCGCTGATTTGTGCAACAAAGCCGAATGTAGGTACTAATCCTAAATCATTCACATAATAACTACGATAAGTCGCCTCAGACTCTTCAATATACTCAGTTGAAACTGCTGGACGATAAAAAATAAAATCATTATGAAAATAGGTTCGGTGCAAAATACGACAACACACTGAATTAAAAAATGTTTCCGCTAGTTCAATCTGTTGATGATTAAGCAACAAAGCAATATATTGCTGCTTCACCGCAGACCACATCAAATCTGGTAAATCTTCAGCGGCAAATTCTTGCTTCAAGCGTGAAACACTTTCCAATACACGAGCATCATAAAAAGTAATTCGATTACGCACACTATTTCTTTGTGCGATTACATCACCAGCCTCAAAATTAAATTTGGCCATACAACTGGCTTCACGAAACAAAGCATAATGATGATTAAAACCATCAAGCAATGCCTGAGCAATTGCTGCCGCACGTAAGATATCGACAGTCGATAAAGGAGAAACAGCAACATTCATAATGAGTCCAAAATGAAGTAATAAATTCATTCTAGCTAATATAAATTATTGCGGCGCAACAAATTAACACTTTAAATTATAACGTTGCATTCATGCCATAAACGACGGACAGCAAAAAGCCCGACTCTTTCGAATCGGGCTTCTCTATAGGGAAGTCTGGCAATGACCTACTTTCACACGGGCAATCCGCACTATCATCGGCGCTGAGGTGTTTCACTGTCCTGTTCGGGATGGGAAGGAGTGGGACCACCTCGCTATGGTCGCCAGACATTAAACTGTCTGGTGCAACTCTTTCAAGTCACACGAGAGTTATCGCATTCAGCCGCTATCTTTTCAGACCACAACCTACAGCGCTAACTCGTAAAATCAATAGAAGAAGTAATTATACTACACTTTCCAACAACAACACTTGGATTGATTATATCCATCGTCGCACTACGCGCTTCAGGTTATAGGATCAAGCCTCACGAGCAATTAGTATTGGTTAGCTTAACGCATTACTGCGCTTCCACACCCAACCTATCAACGTCCTGGTCTCGAACGACTCTTTAGAGGATTTAAAACCCTAGGGAAATCTCATCTTGAGGCAAGTTTCGCGCTTAGATGCTTTCAGCGCTTATCTCTTCCCGACTTAGCTACCCGGCAATGCCACTGGCGTGACAACCGGTACACCAGAGGTCAGTCCACTCCGGTCCTCTCGTACTAGGAGCAGCCCCTCTCAAATTTCCAACGCCCACTGCAGATAGGGACCAAACTGTCTCACGACGTTTTGAACCCAGCTCACGTACCACTTTAAATGGCGAACAGCCATACCCTTGGGACCGGCTACAGCCCCAGGATGTGATGAGCCGACATCGAGGTGCCAAACTCCGCCGTCGATGTGAACTCTTGGGCGGAATCAGCCTGTTATCCCCGGAGTACCTTTTATCCGTTGAGCGATGGCCCTTCCATACAGAACCACCGGATCACTATGTCCTGCTTTCGCACCTGCTCGACTTGTCGGTCTCGCAGTTAAGCCGCCTTTTGCCATTACACTATCAGTACGATGTCCGACCGTACCTAGGCGACCTTCGAGCTCCTCCGTTACAATTTGGGAGGAGACCGCCCCAGTCAAACTGCCTACCATGCACGGTCCCCGATCCGGATAACGGACCAAGGTTAGAACCTCAAAGGGGTCAGGGTGGTATTTCAAGGACGGCTCCACAGAAACTAGCGTCTCTGCTTCAAAGCCTCCCACCTATCCTACACAAACCACTTCAAAGTCCAATGCAAAGCTACAGTAAAGGTTCACGGGGTCTTTCCGTCTAGCAGCGGGGAGATTGCATCTTCACAAACACTTCAACTTCGCTGAGTCTCGGGAGGAGACAGTAGGGCCATCGTTACGCCATTCGTGCGGGTCGGAACTTACCCGACAAGGAATTTCGCTACCTTAGGACCGTTATAGTTACGGCCGCCGTTTACTGGGGCTTCGATCAAGAGCTTGCACCCCATCAATTAACCTTCCAGCACCGGGCAGGCGTCACACCCTATACATCCACTTTCGTGTTGGCAGAGTGCTGTGTTTTTGATAAACAGTCGCAGCCCCCATTTCTCTGCGGCCTTATATAGCTCCAAACGCGAAGTTCTTCACCAATAAGGCACACCTTCTCCCGAAGTTACGGTGTTAATTTGCCGAGTTCCTTCTCCCGAGTTCTCTCAAGCACCTTAGAATACTCTTCCTACCCACCTGTGTCGGTTTGCGGTACGGTTCAATATAAGCTGAAGCTTAGTGGCTTTTCTTGGAAGCAGGGTATCAGTTACTTCATCACCTAAGTGAATCGTCATCATGCCTCAGCGTTAACAGCGTCCCGGATTTGCCTAAGACACCCGCCTACACACTTAAACCAACTATTCCAACAGTTGGCTAACCTAACCTTCTCCGTCCCCACATCGCACTTATATCAAGTACAGGAATATTAACCTGTTTCCCATCGACTACGCATTTCTGCCTCGCCTTAGGGGCCGACTCACCCTGCGCCGATGAACGTTGCGCAGGAAACCTTGGGTTTTCGGTGAGGGAGCTTTTCACTCCCTTTATCGCTACTCATGTCAGCATTCGCACTTCTGATACCTCCAGCATCCTTCTCAAGACACCTTCACAGGCTTACAGAACGCTCCTCTACCATATGCCATAAATGGTCATATCCGCGTCTTCGGTTATCAATTTGAGCCCCGTTACATCTTCCGCGCAGGACGACTCGACCAGTGAGCTATTACGCTTTCTTTAAATGATGGCTGCTTCTAAGCCAACATCCTGGCTGTCTGTGCCTTCCCACCTCGTTTTCCACTTAATTGATCATTTGGGACCTTAGACGGCGGTCTGGGTTGTTTCCCTCTTGACCCAGGACGTTAGCACCCCAGGTCTGTCTCCCATGCTCGCACTTGACGGTATTCAGAGTTTGCCATGGTTTGGTAAGTCGCGATGACCCCCTAGCCATAACAGTGCTTTACCCCCGTCAGTGATACATGAGGCACTACCTAAATAGTTTTCGAGGAGAACCAGCTATTTCCAAGTTTGTTTAGCCTTTCACCCCTATCCACAGCTCATCCCCTAACTTTGCAACGTTAGTGGGTTCGGACCTCCAGTGCGTGTTACCGCACCTTCATCCTGGCCATGGATAGATCACTTGGTTTCGGGTCTACGCCCAGCAACTATGCGCCCTATTCGGACTCGGTTTCCCTACGCCTCCCCTATTCGGTTAAGCTCGCTACTGAACGTAAGTCGCTGACCCATTATACAAAAGGTACGCAGTCACCCCATTTTTCAAGGGCTCCCACTGTTTGTATGCATCCGGTTTCAGGTTCTATTTCACTCCCCTCCCGGGGTTCTTTTCGCCTTTCCCTCACGGTACTGGTTCACTATCGGTCGATGATGAGTATTTAGCCTTGGAGGATGGTCCCCCCATCTTCAAACAGGATTTCTCGTGTCCCGCCCTACTTCTCGTACGCTTAGTATCACAATTGACTTTTCATATACGGGACTATCACCCACTATGGTTGGACTTTCCATTCCATTCTATTAAGTCTACTGCTATCACGTACAGGCTCTTCCCATTTCGCTCGCCACTACTTTGGGAATCTCGGTTGATTTCTTTTCCTCCGGTTACTTAGATGTTTCAGTTCACCGGGTTCGCTTCGCTAGACCTATGTATTCAGTCTAGGATGACCCAAAAGGGCCGGGTTTCCCCATTCGGAAATCGTGGGATCAAAGCACTTTGCCAGCTCCCCCACGCTTATCGCAGGCTATCACGTCCTTCGTCGCCTATCATCGCCAAGGCATCCACCAGATGCACTTATTCGCTTGATCCTATAACCTCAAACACGTAAAACGTATCTCAGATTACTGAAATCGTATTTGCGACTTGCAAGTGAGTTCTCATTTCACTTGCGGTTCAGTTCCACTGGCATGAGACCAGCACAACTGAACAGATACAATCAACCCAATATTTTTACTTTGAAATTAAACTCAACCACAACTGCACGCAGTTATTGTTTTATTTAATTCCATTACAATGTTTATTGGAATTAATTACTTCTTCTATTTTGTTAAAGAGCGATATTACTAAAATCAATCATTCATATCTAAATATAAACAGCCGATTTATCTAATTTTAGAAACCAGAATAAAATACACTGCACCCAACAACGTGCAATACATAGAATTCTATTTTCTACAGCAGATAATGGTGGAGGTTAACGGACTCGAACCGTTCACCCCCTGCTTGCAAAGCAGGTGCTCTACCAGATGAGCTAAACCCCCGTGATACTGGTGGGTCAGATAGGAATCGAACCTATGACCCCCGCGTTATCAACACGGTGCTCTAACCAACTGAGCTACTGACCCATATCGTTTCTTTCAAATCTACAGCCGATGAGTGTGAGTACTTAATCTACCAATCTTTCTCTTGAAAGGAGGTGATCCAGCCGCAGGTTCCCCTACGGCTACCTTGTTACGACTTCACCCCAGTCATGAATCCTACCGTGGTAACCGGACTCCCGAAGGTTATCCTAGCTACTTCTGGTAAAACCCACTCCCATGGTGTGACGGGCGGTGTGTACAAGGCCCGGGAACGTATTCACCGCGACATGCTGATCCGCGATTACTAGCGATTCCGACTTCATGCACTCGAGTTGCAGAGTGCAATCCGGACTACGATCGGTTTTGTGAGATTAGCTCCCCCTCGCGGGTTGGCGACCCTCTGTACCGACCATTGTATGACGTGTGAAGCCCTGGTCATAAGGGCCATGAGGACTTGACGTCATCCCCACCTTCCTCCGGTTTGTCACCGGCAGTCCCATTAAAGTGCTCAACTAAATGTTAGCAACTAATGGCAAGGGTTGCGCTCGTTGCGGGACTTAACCCAACATCTCACGACACGAGCTGACGACAGCCATGCAGCACCTGTGTTACGGTTCCCGAAGGCACATCCATATCTCTACGGACTTCCGTACATGTCAAGACCAGGTAAGGTTTTTCGCGTTGCATCGAATTAATCCACATCATCCACCGCTTGTGCGGGCCCCCGTCAATTCCTTTGAGTTTTAGTCTTGCGACCGTACTCCCCAGGCGGTCTACTTCACGCGTTAGCTGCGTTACTAAGCTCCGAAAAGCCCAACAACTAGTAGACATCGTTTAGGGCGTGGACTACCAGGGTATCTAATCCTGTTTGCTCCCCACGCTTTCGTCCATGAGTGTCAGTATTAGGCCAGGGGGTTGCCTTCGCCATCGGTGTTCCTCCACATCTCTACGCATTTCACTGCTACACGTGGAATTCCACCCCCCTCTCCCATACTCTAGCGAGACAGTCATAAACGCAATTCCTAGGTTGAGCCCAGGGATTTCACGTCTATCTTATCAAGCCACCTGCGGACGCTTTACGCCCAGTAATTCCGATTAACGCTTGGACCCTACGTATTACCGCGGCTGCTGGCACGTAGTTAGCCGGTCCTTATTCTTCGGGTACTGTCATCCCCAGTAGTTATTAACCACTAGGATTTCCTCCCCGACAAAAGCGCTTTACAACCCGAAGGCCTTCTTCACGCACGCGGCATTGCTGGATCAGGCTTTCGCCCATTGTCCAAGATTCCCCACTGCTGCCTCCCGTAGGAGTCTGGACCGTGTCTCAGTTCCAGTGTGGCGGATCGTCCTCTAAGACCCGCTACTGATCGTTGCCTTGGTAGGCCTTTACCCTACCAACTAGCTAATCAGCCATCGGCTGCTCCAATAACGTGAGGCCTTGCGGTCCCCCACTTTCCCCCTCAGGGCGTATGCGGTATTAGCACTCCTTTCGAAGCGTTATCCCCCATTACTGGGTACATTCCGATGTATTACTCACCCGTTCGCCACTCGTCAGCGGTGCAAGCACCCTGTTACCGTTCGACTTGCATGTGTAAAGCATGCCGCCAGCGTTCAATCTGAGCCAGGATCAAACTCTTTCGTTTAATCTAGCTGAATTTACATACTTGGCTTAGTACTCATTACTCAAAGAAACACTTGGTTAGAAACCAAGATTTCTTTTATATCTTGAGTGTAAGCACTTGTTTGACTGGCAAACCAAGCACTCACACTCATCGGCTGTATTTTGTTAAAGATCAGTGGCTTAGACACTGAAACCAGCTGGAAAACCGCTTGTTTCGTTTGCTGTGTCAGCAGCAGAGAGGCCGAACTATACCCACCCACCGAAAGTCCGTCAACACCTTGTTGCAAAGAAAACCAAACGAAGGCGCTAAGTAGTTGAATTTAAAAAGATCTAATTTTATATTAATCTACAATTATCTTTAAAAATGAATGAGTATTAAATCCATTTATTTCCAATTTAGCGTCTTTTTAATTCAATTATGTCAATCGCATTGATAAATCGATCGCTTTTACATCTTTGGTGAGTTTTCCTATCGAAATTCGATCAACGCCGGTTTCTGCAATTGCCCGAATTTGAGTTAGATCGACGCCACCAGAGGCTTCTAATATGGCTCGCCCTTTTGCAAGTTTTACTGCCGCGCTCATTTCTTCGAGACTCATATTGTCTAATAGAATAGATACAGCACCAGCAGTAATGGCTTGTTCCAGTTCGGCGAGATTTTCAACTTCAATTTGAATACTAACGTGTGCCGGTGCAATGGTGCTGGCCATCCCAATTGCATTGGCGATACTGCCTGCCGCTAAAATGTGATTCTCTTTAATTAATATGCCGTCGTATAAACCAATGCGTTGATTTTCTCCGCCACCGACTGTAACGGCATATTTTTGTGCACGACGTAGCCCAGGAATCGTTTTGCGGGTATCGTGAACTTTAGCATTGGTGCCTTCTACTGCTTCAACGTAGCGATGTGTTTCTGTTGCAACCGCAGATAGCGTCTGCAAAAAATTGAGTGCCGAACGCTCTGCGGTAAGTAATGAACGAGTATTGCCTTGTAGCTCACAAATAACTTGTCCCGCAGCAACATACTCCCCTTCTGCGACTTTCCATTCAATTTGAATATTGGCATCAACTTGATAAAAGACTTCATTAAACCAAGCTTGTCCACAAATGATGGCTGCCTCTCGCACCACAATGCGTGCAATACCTTGTTGTTCGATAGGAATCAGTTGGACTGTCCAGTCGCAATCACCAATGTCTTCGGCTAAGGCATTGGCCACATTGGCTGCGATCAGATATTGGGGGGGTAGTTTCAAATTCATCATTATTCTTTAATTTCTGGAAAAGGGAGCGGTGCAATCGCGTTAGCAAGTTCTTGCCGAATCCGCTGTAAGGCCTGCATGTTATCGGCTTCAATGCGTAACGTTAAGACTGGCGTAGTGTTTGATGCACGAATTAAACCAAAACCATCGCTATATTCAATTCGTAGTCCATCAATACAAAGCACTTGAATGGCGCTTGGAAAAGTAGCACGTTGGCGGATTTCATCAACCAAAGCATGACCAGAGCCAGTTAATTGAACTTGCAGCTCTGGTGATGACACAGAAATTGGAAACCGTGCCAGTTCGGCATCTAAATCAACACCGGTGGCGATTTGTTGCAATAGCTTGGCACCGGCATACAAAGCATCATCCACTTGCCAGGCCGCAAAAGCAAAGTGCCCAGACAACTCACCAGCAACGATGGCCCCGGTTTCGCGTAAACGACGCTTCATATGCGAATGCCCAGTTGGTATCGCTTCTGAGGTGCCGCCCAACTGACTAACCCATTGGGCGACCGCTCGGCTTGATTTGATATCAAAGAGCACATGGCCTGTCTGATTGGCTAACTCGGCAGTGGCAAATAGCATCAATAATTGATCACCGGGAATTATTTTTCCGGTTCGCGTCACCACACCTAAACGATCGCCATCACCATCAAACGCTAAACCGACATCGGCGCGTTCTGCCAGTACAGCCGCTTGGAGCTCACGAAGATTCTCTGCAACTTGGGGGTCTGGGTGGTGATTGGGGAAACGACCATCGACTTCACAATAAAGCTCAATCACTTCGCACGACAATTGTCGATACAAAGTAGGTGCCAATGCTCCCGGTGAACCGTTACCACAATCAATGACTATTTTTAATGGTTTTGCCAACGGCAATTGCTGTTCCAGCGCCGCCACATAATCAGCAACGACATCGAGCATCTGGATTGAACCGCCATCCTGAAGTGGTAATTGCTGCGCAATAATTCTTTGCCGCAACGCTTGCAGCGCATCACCTGCAATCGTTACACCGGCCAGCATAATTTTAATGCCGTTATAATCTGGCGGGTTATGACTACCCGTAATCATGATTCCAGAGCCGGCAGCTTGATGACGGGCCGCATAATACAATAGCGGCGTACAGGACATACCGAGATCTAATACGGTAATACCGGCCTCAAGCAATCCTTTTGCCAACGCCAATGCGAGATCAGGACTGGATAAACGCCCATCAAAACCGAGGGCTATTTTTACAATACCTTGCTCACTAGCCACAGCACCGCAAGCGCGACCAACCCAATACGCAAAATCAGGGGTTAATAAATGAATCTGCCCCCGAATATCATAAGCTTTAAATAAACTACTAGGTATTGAAGTCATTTTAATCATGCAGTCGGTAGATGAAATTGAAAAAGTGCATTGAGGTACACAAAAAATCGGTAATGCAATCTGCTTTAGTAGACTTTGGCGACTCGCTATTTGCCAATCATGATCTACATGCTTAAAGCTATGCAAGTGCGCTTGTTATTCACAGATCAAATTAACGCAAAATTTTGTTCTTTGTTTAGCCTTAACCCCAAATTATGCAATCAACATCACTCGCCACTCAATGCTTAGCAGGTAATGACAAATTAAATTTGTATATGATCTTCACGCAAATGCGTAATACATGAAATGAGCGCAAAACAAAAAATCAAACTGATTACAAAAAAAGCCCATCAACACATGATGGGCTTTTTAACGTTAGATTTAACTTAAACAGTCGATGCTAGCAGCTGCGACGAATCCCCAACAATCAAATGAAATACATTGCCATCAAGCTTTGCCACCGCAGAAACACCCGATGCTAAAACAGCCGCCTCATTAAATTGTTTAGCGTCCTTTAATTGCACACGAATCCGCGTAGCTGCAATTGGCGCTGTTTCACTAATATTATCTTGACCACCCAAAGCAGCTAATAATGCGGGGCTACGAATCGTACCTGCCGTCGCACTGACTGCTGGTGCAACCGCTGCAGGTGCTGCTACACCCGTTCCGCCAGCTTTCAAATATTCAGTCATATCGGTTTTCAGATTTTCTGAACGGGTACCAAAAATAGCCTGCATATTATTGCCAACTTGCATGACCCCAGCAGCACCCAACGCTTTTAATGAAGCTTGATTAACTTTGGCCGCATCGCGAACAGAGATCCGCAAACGTGTAATACATGCATCTAAGCTTTCAATATTCGCAGCACCACCAAATGCAACCACCAAATCATGCGCCATACCTTGGCCACTGGCTTGGTGTTGAACACCATCAACCGCTACATCTTCACGACCAGGGGTTTTCATATTCCACTTGAGAATGGCGTAACGGAAAGTAAAGTAATACAAGGCTGCATACATTGGCCCAAAGAACAGTACATACCACCAGTTTTGCGCGTTTTTACCAAACACGTTAAACAGCAAGAAATCGATGCCGCCTTGCGAGAAAGTAAAGCCCATATGCATACCAAAGGTATTGGCAACAAATTGTGTCGACGCCGCCAATACCGCATGAATGACATACAGCACGGGAGCCACAAACATAAAGGCAAATTCAATCGGCTCGGTAATCCCGGTAAGGAATGAAGTCAGCGCAGCTGAAATCATAATCCCACCCACCATCACCCGATTTTCAGGTTTTGCAGTATGCCAAATCGCAATAGCTGCGGCAGGTAAGCCAAACATTTTGAACAAGAATGCACCAGACAAAATACCCGCAGTACGATCACCGGCAAGGAAACGATTAATATCACCACGCACCACTTTACCTGCAGCATCGGTGAATTCACCCATTTCAAAGAAAAACGGTACATTCCAAATATGATGCAGACCAAATGGAATCAACATCCGCTCAACAAAACCGTACACCGTCGCAGCAGTACGCGTATCTGATACCGCAGCCCAATGTGAGAAGGTATTCAACACATCTTGAATCGGTGGCCAAATGAGAGACATGACCAAACCAACAAAAATTGCCGCAATCCCGGTTACAATCGGTACGAAGCGCTTGCCTGCAAAAAATCCCAAATACGCAGGTAATTCGATTCGATAATACTTATTGAATAAAGCCGCAGCGACACCACCAATAATAATCCCCCCAAACACCCCTGTATTAATAGTTTTAAATCCAAATACTAGAGCAGGGTAAACTTGTTGGCTTATTCCAAAAACAGTGGCTTCAAACGATTTATGTGATGCTAGTAACGCTTGAAATTGATCGGCAGGCAATGAGGCGACTCCTGTCATTACTCCCATAGTGGCCTGCAATACCACAAAGCCAACTACCGCAGCAATCGCAGCAACGCCATCGTTATCGCTTAAACCTAATGCTACACCGATCGCAAAAATAATAGGCAAACTGCCAAAGATCGCATCTCCACTACCGGCCATAATTTGCGAAACAATTTCTGGGATAAATGGAAAATTAGATGCACCAATCCCAAGTAATAAACCAGCCACAGGCAATACTGCAACCGGTAACATCAATGCTTTACCAATTTTTTGTAAGACTGCAAATGCATTCTTAAACATTATTTTTCTCCAAAGGCCATTGCTGTTTCTTATTTGTCATGCAATCGCCGGTTTATCGAACTCACTTTAGATTCTGTTACAAAAATTAAACATTGACTATGCAGCGATGACCTTACAGGGATATACCTTACTAATAAAATTATCAGTCATCATTTTTAATATAAAGCACCGCAAGTAAAATTCATCCGTCGAGATCAATTTTGATAAAAAAAATCCACCATTCTACCGGTGGATTTTTGTATTTATTTACAAGCGATTTACTTAATTAAATGCACTGTATGTGCATCAATTTTGGCAACAGCAGCAACACCTAAATCTTTTAATACGGCTTCATTTAACAAAGCAGCATCGAGCAATTCAACACGAATGCGTGTGGTTGCAATGGATTCAGCCAAGCGAACATTCGCTTTGCCACCTAAAGCGGCATACCACTCTGGATTGAGCAACTCAGCTGACGACAAAGGTAACACCTCAATAACAACCGGTTTTTCAACCGATGCAGGTGCCACCGGCACTTGCCGACCTTTCAATGCCCAACCAATCCCAATTCCTACTAATAGTGCAATAACGACCAATACCATATTAAACCTCTTTAATCGACCAGTTGCGACAAACGAGCCCGAACTTCAGCGGCGGTACCCATTTGTAAAACTTCTGCAGCGAGTTTCTCACATTCAACTTTGTTTAAAGTACGAACCAAAGCTTTAATTGCAGGAATCGTCGGTACACTCGCAGATAGCTCATCCACACCTATGCCCAGCAACAATGGAATAGCCATAGGGTCTGAAGCAATACCCCCACAAACACCTACCCACTTGCCGTGTGCATGTGCACCTTTTACCGTCATATTGATTAAATTCAATACGCCAGGATGCATCACATCGGCTTGCTTGGCTAATTTTGGATGACCACGATCCATCGCCAAAGTGTATTGCGTTAAATCGTTGGTACCAATCGAGAAGAAATCAACTTCACGCGCAAATTGCTCGGCCATAACGGCAGTGGCTGGAACTTCAACCATAATGCCGACTTGCACGTCTTGAGTAATGCCTAAAGCTGCTTTTTCTTCAGCAACAATACGCTTCACTTCACGAACTTCTTCCAAGCTAGTAATCATTGGGAACATGATGGCTAGTTTCGAGAATGGCGCTGAACGTAGTACGGCACGAACTTGAGTATGTAACAGCTCTGGTTCTGCTAGGCATAAACGCACGCCACGAACACCCAAGAATGGATTTTCTTCGACTGGCATTGGCAAGTAGGCCAATGGTTTATCACCACCCACATCCAAAGTCCGCACTACAAATGTACGATCGTTACCGAGTGCTTTGGCGATATCGATATAAATTTGGCTTTGCTCTTCTTCGGTCGGTGCATCAGTACGTTCTAAGTACAAGAACTCACTGCGTAACAAGCCCACCCCTTCACTGCCCAGTTTTACGCCTTGAATCGCATCGTCAATGCCACCAATATTCGCCACCACTTCCACATGAATGCCATCTTGCGTTACGGCTGGCTCAAATGCTGCGGCTAATTCAGCATCACGTTTAATGGCTTGCTTGGCTTGCTTTTCACGAATATTGTTGACTTCAGCTTCTGATGGATTTTTGCGCAAAGTACCACGACTACCATCCAAGATAACCGGCATACCATTGCTTAAATTCAATGCGTCTTCATCAATGCCACAGATTGCGGGAATATTAAGTGAACGAGCCAAGATAGCAACGTGGCTGGTTGCCCCGCCACCAACGGTGCAAAAACCAAGTACACGAGTGCGATCCAAGCTTGCGGTATCTGATGGCGTTAGATCTTCTGCGATCAAAATCGCATTTTCTGGAACGATCATCGCAGTTTCTTCAATACCCGCAATCAAGCGTAATACGCGCAAGCCCACATCGCGAATATCATTCGCACGACCCGCTAACACTTCATTTTTTAGTGCCGCAAGCTTAGCTGAATAAGTGTTGTAGGCTTCTTTCCACGCAAAACCAGCACTCTTACCGTTGCTGATACCAGCAATCGCAATGGCTAATAAATCCGGATCTTCAAGCAACTCTTGATGAGCAGCAAAAATCTCAGCTTTACTTTCATCGCTAATTTCAGACTTTAGATTTTCAAGTTGTTGATGTGCATCTTTCAACGCTTGGTCAAAACGACGACGCTCTAATTCTGGTGACTCACCGGCTTCAACAACCGCAATATCCACTTGTTTAACTTGGAAAATTTGTCCCACAGCCAAGCCTGGCGATGCTGACACACCGGTCAACACGTTTGGATCTTCTGACTTAGGTTGTGCCTTAGTGGTTTTAATCGTATCCAGTGGTGCCGGTTTATGTTTTGGTGCTACGCCACCGACGTCTTCACCACAACCACTAATAATCAGCGCGCTTAATTTTTGAATCGCTGCAGAGGCATCAGGACCAATAGCACGAACGCGAATTTCATCGCCGTTTTGAACTTCTAGGCCCATGATTGCAACGACTGATTTAGCATTCGCCTCTTGGCCAGCGCGCACTAATTTAACTTCAGACTTAAACGTTTTTGCAGCATTGGCCAAAACAGCAGCAGGGCGAGCATGTAAACCTGTTGGATTAGGCGTACGAATTGGATCTGAATACGCCTCACCAGATGAATCTGCAGTCGCTGAAGTTTGAACAATACCTTCAGCCAAATCGAGCGTTAACGCAATATCTTTACCAGCAATCACCAAACCGGTATTGGGTGTATAGCGCGCTACTTTTTCACCACTGGTAATCACCATTTGCGTCAACAATGACAACGCTTTACGACCCACGGCATCCATGTCAAATTCAATTAATGGTTGACCCGCATCGACGATATCGCCTTCTTTGACCTTCGCAGTAAAGCCTTGGCCTTTGAGCATCACAGTGTCTAAACCAATATGGATTAATACTTCAATCCCATTGGCGGCAACCAAAGTAACTGCGTGCTTTGCTGAATGAACCTGCGTTACCTTGCCGGTCATCGGCGCCAACAAAACATTACTGGTTGGATCTATTGAAACACCATCACCGACCATTTTTTGGGCAAAAACTGGATCAGGTACGGTATCCAAAGGCACCATCACACCCGATAGTGGGGCCAGCAATACAAATTGCGAAACTGGATTTATCGACATAACAACCTCTGTTGGTTTAATTCTTAGTCAAATTGGTCAATCAAATTGACCCGCATTAATTTTTATTGCGTTGACATATTCTTGTTTTTTAGTTTACCCGCCAATGCTATTGACATGGGGCGTAATATTGCTCAATTTATATGTAAATTTTACAGATCGAAATCTAGATATGCTTAAACCATATTTATTCATTTTAACTTTATAAAAAATACATGTTTTGTGCTTAATCAGCTTCAAGAGTTCATTTAATTTAAAATATTACTTTATTACATTTTTTTACATGCAAAATAGAAAATGGTTTTGAATACTTACTATTCAGAAGCAAATAGGGTGGCTTAAGCCACCCTATTTATAGATTTAACCGATTTAGTCTTCTCCACAACCAGAAGCAATCATTGCGCTTACCGCAAGCATTGCTTCATTTGCATCTAACCCATCCGCTTTGATTTGAATCTGATCGTCTTTAGAAACATCTAAGCCCATCACAGAAACAAGAGATTTAGCATTAGCTTCAATGCCTTTATGTAACAACTTAATCTCAGACTGGTACTGCTTAGCAGTATTAACAATATTCGCCGCAGGTCTAGCATGAAGGCCTGCCGCATTCATAATACGCACAGGGGAAGAAATTACAGCAACCATAATTACCTCACTTGATTTACTTCAAACCGTTGCGATGCAAATAGCATAGAGCAAGCTTGACATCATAAACAAGTAGAATGCGAAAGTATGTCAGTAATTTCACTACTCTCAATTGATACCCGAGCGACGAATCCATCCTTGTTCAGTTGCAATTGCATCTAACTTTAAATCCCAGGCCTCACAAGGCAATCGTTCCACTTGTTGGCATGAATACGCCAAGCCAATTAATGCCGGTTTAAGCCAAGTTTTTCGTAATCGACGAAATGCAAATGTCGTATCGTAATAGCCACCACCTTGCCCTAATCGAGCTAATTGCAAATCAAAACCAAGCAAAGGAACAAAAACAGAATTCAAATCACGGCTTGAACATTGCTCAAAATGACTGGGTGTTAGAATATTAAATGCGCCATAAGACCAAACTGCATCTTCATTTAAGCGAACAAAATTTAATCGTCGACCCACTTTAGGTACAACCGGCAAATAGACTAAGCAACCACGTTGCAGTGCTAAAAAAATTAATGGCCAAGCAGAAAACTCACTGCCAACAGGCACATATAATGCAATTTTTTTGCCACGACGAAGTTTTTGTAAAATTTGCGGATAATGAGTTACAGCCCAAGCAGCAGCTTGTCGCTGTATTTTAGATATCGCAGTTCGGCGTTGCCGAAGATCACGACGTAATTGAGTTTTTTGAGTAATCACAAAAAATGAGGGCTTCCCACAGTGCCGTTTCGGTTCGCATCTTGAACCCATGGTTCAAGTTGTTGCCGGTCAGATGCCATCAGGTGCATTCTCAAGGAACGCTCACAACAGGCGTCTAGATGACTGGCAAACGTGCTATACAGCTTATCGGTTCAAAGATTTAGAACCGTCGCGAACACCGCAGGAAAGCTAACTTGCATCACGGCGCAGTTCAAAATAATTAAATTATTCCTGTAAAACTGCGTCGATCGTTGAACTGATGTTACCGATTTTACGCTGAAAATCACTAAAGTCAAAGCCACCTTCAACCTTTGCCGTTAAAAACTCGTGCGTCATATTTAAAGCCGTCATCATTGCGATCTTCTCGATACCAATGACCTTACCAGCAGTGCGAATTTCATGCATCCGTGCGTCGAGAAGTTGCACAGCTTGAAGTAAGGTTTCTTCTTCATGCGCAGGACAAGCCACACGAAACTCACGTCCCATGATTGAAATATCCAACAACTTCACGGCATCAGTCATACGCCATCCTCAGGTAATTTAGCCAAAATCGCATTCACTTTGTCTTTTGCGCCAACTAATTTAGTGTTTAAGCTTTGATTTTCTTCTTGAGCCAATTGCAAATTGGCTCTAAGTTCTTGATTTTCAGTGCGTAATTCACGGCATAAGTTCACTAATTGCAAGACCTTGCCTTCCAAATGACCAAGCTCTACATCCATTTTTGATTTCCTATCAATCGCAATTTTGACGTCATGCAGCGACAAAAAAGTAAAAATATTGATTATGCATCTCGATACAAATTCAATAAATTATTAAACTTACATATAGGTATACAGACAAAACCCTTTAAAATAAAGATCTACAGCGATATACCTACACCAAAGCTAGATAATGCATGCCGAGTTACATATTATGTGATGTTACATTCAGCAAGTACATCAGTGCCAACGAATACAAATCAATCTTCATCTTCAGTTTCAAGTTCGTCAGGAAGATCATCCCCCGAACCTAAATCAACCCCGATAAAGTCATCAGGTACTTCTAAAGTCATTCGACCAATCGCTTTGCTACGGTAATCCGTGATAATTAAATCAGCTGTTTTTTGTTCATCAATCACACCACCAGCCATCAAAGCGCCACGTTTACGACCAATCAAATTAAACAACTCATCCACACTACCATCCAAACTACTCAATTTATAGCGTGCCATCAATTCTTTAGGGTAGCGCTCACGTAAAGTTTCAATCGCAAAATAAGCCACCAAAATTTCATCATACGCATTGCGACCAATTGAGCCGCCCAAAGCCAAGCGAAAACCTGAAGGTTCATGCTCAACTTTAGGCCACATTAATCCTGGCGTGTCATACAAAATAACCCCATCAAGCGTTTCAATCCGCTGCTGAGACTTAGTAACACCGGGGGTATCTGCAACACGCGCCACTTTTCGCTTCGCCAGCGTATTTAATAAAGTCGACTTACCAACGTTAGGGATGCCCAAAATCATCGCTCGCAACGGCTTTTCAGCATCATTACGAAACGGTGCTAATTTTTTGCACAAGACAGCGATCTGTTTAATAGCCGCTTGCTTGTTGTCTTCGCCCATCAACAAGGCTTCAGTACCAGCTTGCTGGCGGAAATAGTTCAACCATAACTGACTTAACTTAGGATCAGCCAAATCTGTTTTATTGATAATTTTTAAAGCTGGACGTTGCCGATGCAAACGCAACTTCTCAATCATTGGGTTACTACTGGACAAGGGCATACGTGCATCCACGATTTCAATCACCATATCCACCTTGGCCATTGTCTCTGCCACTTTCTTCTGCGCCACATGCATATGACCCGGAAACCACTGAATTGCCATCAAACACCCCCAATAAAAGCCGCGATTATACGCTTATTCACACAACCCTATACAAATCAATCACTTAAAATGTGGGGAAGTCCACGATCAATGTGGATAAGTGTTACCCACAGATCAAAGCTAAAACTCAACACATATTATCCACAGCAGGAACAAGGACTATCAGCACCCATGTGGATAACTTAAAATGTTGATAAATATAGGTTTATCGAGTTATCCACAGAATTTCTGATCCTTATCTATTACTACTATCTTTTACTTATCAATATATATATAAAAAACAAACGCTTCAAAACATGATCACCTTAAAATTCGGGAGATCTAAAAACATATATAAATCAATAACTTATAAACAATTTTAAATTTAAGCTATAAAAATCAATGACTTAAAACTTGCAACCAACAAACATCAATCCAAAGTGAAATACCAAATACATATTTTGAAACAGACAAGCTATGCTAATAATTTCCTCAACTGCTGTAATTTTAATAATTCATGCTTAACAAATAATTCAACTTCTTCATTACCTATATAACCAGTTATACAATTTGGAGTTACTAAACTTAAATCAACACCTAAACGAGAAGCTAAACTTGCTGCAGAAGGTATTATCAATAATGAATTTTCAATATCTATTTGTGTTGAATCTTTGTAACCAGATTGATCTGCAATATCTAAAAACCCAGTTGGCAATTCTTCAATTTCCATTGATAATAATAAATCACCGCTATTAATATCATCACCAATTTTAATAAATAAATAACTAATTTGACCATCCTCAATTGCATTAATATAAATATGTTCATTGTTTTTAGTTAAGGATATTAGCAATTCATTTTTATGTACAAATTCACCTAATTTAATATTAATATTAGTTACTTTAAAAGCATCTGATAAATCCGGAGCACAAATAAGATGCGTAGTGTAATTAGTATTCATTTTTAACGATGACCTTCAAGACCTTGATATTAACCAAGTTATTATAATTTTCACGGTTTATAATGCTGTTAATTTTATGAGTTATGCAAACGACATCTTTTAAAAATCAAGTAAAAACTAGATCAATATCAGAAGCTAAGCACATACATTCATCAAGTTTAAACTTTCAATTTATGTAAAATTTACCGTAATTGTAGAGCTAACTGCTAATAAAAATGATGAATCAAGTGCTAACTTAATGATAAAAAGAATAGCTTTGTTTAAAAATATTGAATAAAAACAAATAGATAAGGTTGATTTTAAAGCTTCATATCACTACTGATATGCCACAATTTACTTTGCATAGCCTACAAGTGTTTGCCAAACTACACGTCATAATAAGTAAGTGACTGTAGTTCGCTGTAAATCTGGATTAAACCTTACATATTTTAAGAAGTACTATTTTGCGCAATCAAGAAATGTAAGTAACTTACAATAAAATTGCAATTTATGCTGTAAGAATTTATATGAACTATACAAAATCATAATATGATGCAACTTAATAACTATTTGCATAATTAAGTTTCTATATGTTTATATTTAATAATTTTTTAAAATTAGTTTAAGTAGTATGGCCTTCAAGGTCTTGATTTACTAGGTTTATAGATCAATACCCTTCGTTATTTTTTAATTTGGAGTAAAAAATGAGTGAATTAGTTTTAGTTATCAATGCAGGTTCTTCAAGTATTAAATTTTCATTATTTGAGACTAGCGCAGCTGATCCTATCGTCTTATTTAAAGGCCAAATGGAAGGTTTGTATGTAGAACCAAAATTTAGTGCAAAAGATGCAGCTGATAATAAAGTAGCCAATGAAACATTACCTAGTGATGCGCCAAAAAATCACGACTATGCTTTACGCTATATGCTCAACTGGTTGGAATCACGCATTGAAGGACGTTCAATTGCAGTTATTGGCCATCGTGTAGTTCATGGTGGAACCACTTATTCAAAACCTGAACTTGTGACACCAGAAGTGATTGCTGGTTTAGAAGCTTTGATTCCTTTGGCACCTTTGCATGAACCACATAACATCACACCAATTCGTGTCCTTGAAGAATTATTGCCAAATGTGCCGCAAGTCACTTGTTTTGATACTGCATTTCACACGACTCAACCTGAATTAAACCAATTATTTGCACTACCGTATGAATTCTCACAAAAAGAAGGCATTCGTCGTTATGGCTTCCATGGCTTGTCATATGAATATATTGCCAGCGTATTGCCAGAAATTGATACTCGTGCCGCAGAAGGTCGTACTGTCGTTGCTCATTTAGGTAACGGTTCTTCAATGGCTGGTTTACTTGGCGGTCGCTGCCAATTAACAACGATGGGCTTTACTGCATTAGATGGTTTGCCAATGGGTACTCGTTGTGGACGTATTGATGCGGGTGTTGTATTGCATTTGATGAACCATTTAAAAATGGATGCAAAACAAATTGAAACCTTGCTATACAAAGAATCTGGTCTGCTTGGTTTGTCAGGTTTCTCTAGCGATATGCGTGATCTAGAAAATTCAGATTCGCCACGTGCAAAATTAGCAGTTGATTACTTTGCAAGCAGTGTAGTTCGAGAAGCTGCTTCTTTAGCTGCGGCGATCGGTGGTATTGATGCTTTAGTATTTACTGCTGGTATTGGTGAAAATGATGCAAATACACGTAAAGCAGTTTGTCATCAATTGCGTTGGTTAGGTGTTGAGCTTGATGAAGCGGCAAATGCGGTACGCTCTAGTGAACCACGCCGCATTTCTTTAGCTGATAGTAAAATCGCAGTTTATGTGATTCCAACGAATGAAGAACTAATGATTGCTCGCCAAGCATTGGCTTGCATCGCATAAATTTATAGTATTTTAATAAAAAAGCCGCTGATTTCAGCGGCTTTTTCATGTGAGCTTCATCTTTATCTGGCAAGATACAGGCTTAAAAAAGATCTAATTTCAGTTAGGATGTGGGGATTAACCTTTTTTAACCAGGTAATAAGTATGTTAGAACAAGATAATGTAATCGATGTAAGTATTGAACCAAAAAAAATACCCGCAATACAAGGTTGGTATTGGATTGTGAATGCATTTAAATTATTTAAACAAGCACCAACAATCTGGATTAGTATTTGTGGCGTTTTTGTGGCGCTATTTTTTGGTATTGCTTTCTTACCTGTAATTGGTGGGTTTATTTCTACTTTGCTTGGGCCGGTTTTTTTAGGTGGTATTATGTGGTCGGCAAAAAAACAAGCAGATGGAGAAATACCAGAATTAATTGATTTGTTTTCAGGATTTAAATTAAGATTTTTTGAATTAATAAAAGTTGGTGTTTTATATATGTTCGGTACCATATTTGTTATGGTATTGATGACTGTGCTATTTGCAATATCGTCTTTTTTTGGTTTTCTTTCGATCAATAAAAACATTCAAATTATTGAGCAGATTGGTGTAATTTGGCCTTTGTTAATCGTTGTATTATTTGCTTTTTTAATTGTTTATAGTGCTTATTTTTATGCCCCAACTTTAGTGATGTTGCAAGGAATGAAAGCTAATGAGGCAATGAAGTTATCATTTCTAGCTTTTTGGAGAAATTGGCAACCAATCTTAATCATGTCTATGATTGGCGGTGTATTTTTATTTTTAGCAATATTGCCAATGTTTTTAGGTTTAATTATTGCATTACCAGTAGCTTTATTAACTAGCTATATTTGTTATGTTGATGTATTTGAATCTTAACGGGAGAGAAAGAGTGAGCGAAAGCCCCTTTAAAGGTAAAACAGGCGTAAAACGAGTATTAAATGCATTAGGTTATTCAATTGATGGATTAAAAGCAGGTTGGATAAATGAAGCGGCCTTTCGTCAAGTCAGTTTGTTAGCGATTGTTGGTATTCCATTATCTTTTTTCCTTGCTATGCCGGCATGGGCTCATGCGATTATTGTTGCAAGCCATTTAGTTACTATGATAGTTGAATTGCTAAATTCAGCGATTGAAGCGGCTGTTGATCATACTTCTTTAGCTAAACATGATTTAGCCAAAAGGGCTAAGGATTTAGGTAGTGCAGCACAATTAGTCTGTTTATTTAATTTAGCAGCAATGTGGATTTTAGCTTTGTTAGCATAATAAAAAACGGGCTTTAGCCCGTTTTTTATAGTTATTTTTTAGGATTTTTTATTTCATCTTCAATATCAGACAATAAAATTTTTAATGCTGAATCTGATACCATGACTTCTTGTAAGCATAATATTAATGATCCTATCATTAATATTAAACTAGCAACAAATAATCCCTGCGCTAACTGATCTAAGTTTATGGCCATAAAAATCATTGAAATAATACACAGTAATAAACTAGTAATACCAAAAGCTTGCATATAACGAATAAGCCATACTCGTTTTCTTAAATTAGCTAACTGACGCAAAATATTATCATGCGGATTACTGCGGTGATGATCATAAAGCTGACGAATAATACTTGAAATAGTTAAAAATCGATTGGTATACGCCAGCATTAACAAGGAAATAGCAGGAAATAATAATGAAGGGGTATTGATACTAAAATTATCCATCATGACCTTTTTTGAAGTCTTTAATAATATGTTGTTGGCGACGACTCACAGGTAATCGCTCTGGCACATCACGTAATATCACAACCCAATGCGCTTCGCCCCCAGTTTGCACTTCGCGTTCGAATCCAGCGATATTATCGCGAGAGACTAAGCAATTGCGATGTATTCGGACAAATTTTGATCCAAATTCATCTTCTAGCTTAGTTAACGAATCTTCAAGTAAGTATTCACGGTCACGAGTACGTAGTGTGATGTATTTTTGTTCTGCTTTTAAAAAGCGAGCTTCACTCACAGGAATTAAGTGAACGCGTCCGCGTTCAGTCACACTGAAATGACTACGTGCACCTTCGATAGTTTGATTGTTGCTTGGTATATGATGTTGTTGTTTTTGTTCTACGACTCGTTTTAATGCTGTAAGAAGACGATCTTGTCGTATTGGCTTGAGTAAATAATCAACCGCACGTACATCAAATGCAGCAACGCCATAATCTTCAAATGCAGTTGCAAAAATAACTGCTGGTGGTTTTGCTAAATGCATTAGTTTTTTAGCCACCTCAATTCCACTCATTTGCGGCATTTGGATATCTAAAATCACCACATCAATGTCATGCTCAGCAATTTGCGGTAGCGCACTCATACCATTGGTTGCTGTGCCAATGACCTGATTTGGACATTCTTGCGCACAATCATTTAGAAGGTCCTGCAATCGGTTGAGTGCCGGTAGTTCGTCATCAACGAGAAAGAGTCGTAACGCAGTATTCATTGTTAAAGCTCCCGATAGGGCAGCATGATATGTATTTGATAATAGTCGTTTCCTGTGGTGATGCTGAGATTTGCTTCGGCATCATAATAAAGCAGTAAACGCTCGCGTACATTCTCTTGTGCCATGCCATTACCGCGTCGTAGCGGCGTACTATTTAAAAGAGGATTTCGAATGTTGATATGTACTTCCTCACGCACTCGAAATATATTCAATTGAATAATCCCAGGTTCGATATTTGGCTCAATACCATGATAAATCGCGTTTTCTAGCAATGGTTGCAGAATCAACGGTGGGATCAGGGCGTTTTTAGGCATCTTGTCGATATGCCATTCAACTTGTAAGCGATCACCTAAACGTACCTTTTCAATTTCAAGATAACCTTGCGCCAATTCTACTTCGCGCGCCATTGTGGAAAGACCTGTCTCTGTACCCATTGCTACACGAAAGAGTTCTGACAGGTTTTCTAGCAGCCGCTCAGCTAATTTTGGCTGACTTCGTATTAAAGATAGCACCGCATTCAAACTATTAAAGAAAAAATGCGGTCTTATTCTTGCCTGTAAGGCGACAAGTCTGGCTTCAGCCAAACGCGGTGATAGGGCACGAATCCAAAGTTGGTAATAATGCAGCAGCAAAAAAGTCACGCTGAGCGTAATAAACTCAAAGCGCCAAGGTACAACGCTCTGGTCAAGCGGAATTAAATTTTGAAATAGCTTTGATATGCTAAACGCGACGCAGAAAACCCACAGCAATACAGTCATCACAGCATTTCGGTAGTTCATTTTTTGTAGTTGTGCACTCACTACTGCTAGCCCTGCTAATGAAATAAGTAGGACAGGTTCAACCCATAAACTAATTTCGGTGAGTTTGTTTATCCATTCATTCCAGCGATTAATACTAATAAATACATAAATCAAGACGCCTAAATGCACTAAGACTAAGGCGCGCAACACTACGCCTAAATTTCGGAAATTAGGCATTAAAATCGTTGATTGTTCCATTAAATCTGATTTTCCTGCTTACACTGTATGAATTAGCATAGCATTTGTGAATCAATCATGTCGCTTGCCGTTTTGTATTCTCGAGCATTAGATGGCTTATCTGCGCAATCGGTTACTGTTGAGGTTCATCTAGCCAATGGCTTGCCCGCATTTAATTTGGTGGGGCTGGCTGATACTGAAGTTCGTGAATCTCGAGAACGAGTTCGAGCGGCATTGCAAGTGGCTGGTTTTGAATTTCCTAATCGCCGAATTACCGTAAATTTAGCTCCTGCCGATTTGCCCAAAGGGGCAGGGCATTATGATTTGGCGATTGCGGTGGGTATATTAGCTGCGAGTGGGCAATTACCCTGCGAGCATTTAGCTGATTATGAATTTGCGGGTGAATTAGGCTTAACTGGGCAATTACGTTCAGTACGAGGTGGCTTGGCATTAGCCATGGCGGCTCGTGATGCGCAGCGAACATTGATTATTAGTGCCAGTAGCAGTCATGAAGCGGCATTAATTCAAAATGCAGCGATATTGTCTGCAGCGCATTTACTTGAAGTTTGCCACCATCTTAGTGGAGCTCAACCATTACCAACGGCTTTAGCGCCAATGGATAGGGCAAATCCTATTTATCCTGATTTAGCCGATGTAAAAGGGCAGTCTGCCGCTCGGCGTGGTCTTGAGGTGGCGGCAGCGGGCAATCATTCTATATTACTGATTGGCCCACCAGGAACCGGTAAATCAATGTTGGCGCAGCGGCTACCGGGTTTATTACCGCCATTATTGGAAAATGAAGCACTAGAGGCGGCAGCGATTCAGTCCTTAGGGCAAAATGGGCTTGATCTGCGTAATGTCGGTCAGCGCCCATTTCGTAGCCCGCATCATACGGCGTCCAGCGTTGCTTTAGTGGGTGGTGGCAGTATTCCGCAACCTGGAGAGATCTCACTGGCGCATCATGGGGTTCTGTTTTTAGATGAATTACCCGAATTTGATCGAAAAGTTTTAGAGGTATTGCGAGAGCCACTTGAGAGTGGAAAAATTCATATTTCTCGCGCAGCACGGCAAGCTGAATTTCCGGCACGGTTTCAACTGGTGGCGGCGATGAATCCCTGTCCTTGTGGATATTTAGGGCATCTGAAGAAAGCATGTCGTTGCACGCCAGAACAAGTGCTGCGCTATCGAGGCCGCATTTCTGGACCATTACTGGATCGTATTGATATGGTGGTCGAAGTACCGGCGATTCCTGATACGGTGTTATTGGCCAAAGGGCAAAGTGAAGGCAGTTTATTGGTGCGTGAAAGGGTTTGTGAAGCCCGTGAGCGGCAGCTAGCACGGCAAGGTCATAATAATTCTACTTTACTCGGCGCGGCAATGGATACCCATTGCCAAACGGACGCCGCAGGTTTGGCCATGTTGCAAAATGCGATTCAAAAATTAGCCTGGTCTGCGCGTGCTTATCATCGAGTATTGCGCGTAGCCCGAACGATTGCTGATTTAGCTGGTAGTGAGGCGATTTTAACGCCGCATCTGGCTGAAGCAATCCAATATCGCCGGGGTATTGAGTGAAGGTATTACTCTATAAGCTTTATTAGTAATGTTATTTATCGATATACCCAAGTTGAAATAGATATATATAACATTAGTGTGTTATCAAATATTGTTAAGCAGTAGCAATCAAAGTGAGTGCGTCAAATCGACACGTGCATTGTGATGAGCTGAATCTAAAATGGACTTTCAATGCTTAAGATTGGCACTGGGCTTGAGTATGCCATCATGGTTTTGGACATTTGAAACGGTGTCGTTTCAGGCTTTCTCTGCTAGACTTCCCTCCAATCATTTTTACCGGTTTCACGTGAAACAATGGCAGCTCCTAAATACGACGAATCTTCCGTTAAGGTTTTAAAAGGCCTTGATCCAGTCCGCCACCGTCCTGGCATGTACACCCGCACTGATAACCCCTTGCATATCTGCCAAGAGGTGATTGATAACGCTGCTGATGAAGCGCTTGGCGGTTATGCCACGCAAATCGACGTGGTTTTATATCGTAATCAATCAATGCGCGTGGCTGATAATGGCCGGGGTATTCCAGTAGGTTTACATCCTGAAGAGGGCGTACCTACGGTGCAAGTGGTATTTACTCAGCTGCATGCTGGCGGTAAATTTGATAAAAAAGACGGTGGCGCTTATGCCTTCTCGGGTGGTTTACATGGCGTTGGTGTTTCTGTTACCAATGCTTTGTCGACACGACTTGAGGTTGAAGTTCGTCGTGAAGGACAAATTAACCGCCTAGTTTTTTCTGGTGGCGATGTGATTGAGCCATTACTTGTCACTGGAAGTTGCTTAAAAAAAGACACAGGCACTCGGGTTTTTGTTGAACCCGATGCTAAATATTTTGATAGCCCAACTATTCCAGTTGCCGATCTTGAGCATTTATTAAAATCTAAAGCCGTGCTTTTACCTGGGCTGATCGTGACGCTCAATATTGAGCAAGCGAATGGTGAGTTACTCGAAAAACGTTGGTGTTATCCCGATGGTTTACTGGGCTATCTCAATGAACAAGTCGCCGGTTATACCCAGCTGATTCCTATTTTGCAGGGTGAAAAATACATCGAAGGTGAAGATGAAATTTTCTCGCGCGGGGAAGGTTGTGCTTGGGCGCTGACGTGGACTGAAGACGGTAGCGTCAATCGCGAATCGTATGTGAATTTGATTCCAACACCAGCCGGCGGAACACATGAATCTGGTCTGCGCGATGGGGTGTTTCAAGTCGTAAAAACGTTTATTGATTTCCATAACTTGCTGCCCAAAGGCGTTAAGTTACTGCCGGAAGATCTATTTAGCCGCTGCTCATTTGTTCTGTCTGCCAAAGTGCTCGACCCGCAGTTCCAAGGTCAAACCAAAGACAAACTCACTAGTCGTGATGGCCTTAAACTGGTATCGGCGATGGTACGCTCGCCATTTGAATTATGGCTGAATGAACACGTTGATTTGGGTAAAAAACTCGCTGAACTCGCCATTCGCGCTGCGCAATCGCGGCAAAAAAACGCGCAGAAAGTCGAAAAGAAAAAATCCTCTGGCGTCGCGGTATTGCCGGGTAAATTGACCGATTGTGCGTCGGATGAAACTGAGCGCTGCGAATTATTCCTCGTCGAGGGGGATTCGGCGGGGGGCTCAGCCAAAATGGGCCGCGATAAAGATTTCCAAGCGATTTTGCCTCTGCGCGGTAAGGTGCTCAATACTTGGGAAGTCGATAAAGACCAAATTTTCGGCAATAACGAAGTTCACGATATGGCGGTTGCGATTGGTGTTGATCCGCATACGCTCGATAGCGGCGCAGATATGAGTGGCTTGCGTTATGGCAAAGTCATCATTATGTCCGATGCGGACGTGGATGGATCGCACATTCAAGTGCTGCTATTGACCTTGTTTTATCGTCATTTCCCGCTGTTGGTTGCTAACGGTCATATCTATGTTGCGCAGCCACCGTTGTACCGCGTTGACGTGGGTGGCAGTGGTAAAAATAAACCGCCGCGCAAGTTTTATGCGCTGGATGAAGGTGAATTGACCGCGATTCTCGATAAGCTTAAAGGCGAAAAACTACGTGAATCAGCATGGAATATTTCACGTTTCAAAGGCTTGGGTGAAATGAACGCCGAGCAATTATTCGACACGACGATGAATCCCGATACTCGCCGCGTGATGCGGGTATCGATTCATTCTGATGTGGCTGCCAATACGCGTGATGTGATGAATATGTTGATGAGTAAGTCAGAGGCTTCTAGCCGCCGTGCATGGCTGGAAGCACGCGGGAATGAGGTTGAAGCAGATTTATAATGGGTATTGGCTTGTAGCCCTTTGTATTTGAAGCATCTATTGAGATACCAAAGAATAAAAAACCCGCGATTGCGGGTTTTTTTGTTTCTAAATTGAGGCACTGTCGAATCGTTACTGGCATTTGATTGGGCAACAGCTGCTACAACAAGCGTTGCGCAGGCAATTCGATCGAAGCAAGTTATGGCCACGTCATTTTTGACTGTTTAATCAATCAACTTATCTAAAATATGGATCATTTTTAAACTGGTATTTTCCATTCGATTGAGCGCTTCAATCACTTGTGATTTTTGCCCAGCTTGCCATGCGCTAAAGGCTTGGCTACCCATTTGATGAATTTCATTATGTGGCGCTTCTAATTCACGATAAACCGGATGATTTCCCGCTTGCGCTTTGCCTTCACCTTCGTAATACCAGCGGCCAAAGCGGCATTGATGCGGATCATTGATATTTGGCATGGCTGCGCCACCGGCAACACTTTCGTAAACTTTAAATTTAAATGCAATATGATCGATTTTACTCACTTCAACAAAAGTATTGAGTTGATTTGCAGCCACCAGTTTTTCCATCTCGGCAGAAATTTTAATCAATAAATTCATTTCATTCGCCGCATTGCTACCCATTGCACTAAATTGCGCCGTTTGCTCGGCGAGGGTGTTCATTGTGGATTTAACCGATTGGGTTTCAGTACGAATATCACCTACCAATTGACTAATTTCTTTGGTGGCCGATCCGGTGCGTTCTGCGAGTTTCCGGACTTCATCGGCAACGACCGCAAAACCACGACCTTGCTCGCCAGCACGCGCGGCTTCAATTGCCGCATTGAGTGCCAATAGGTTCGTTTGATCCGCAATTTCTTTGATCATTTGTACGATGCCGCTAATTTGATCTGATTGCTGATTAAGTTTATCGACGTCACTGACTGATTGTATTGCAGTGCTGGATAGTTGATTTAAGCTATTTGCAATCGTATTTATCTTTTGATTATTATCTTGGGCCACGCGAGATAAATCAGCGGCGCAGCGTAATTCGTCTTGCATTTTATCGGTAAGATGGCCGATAGAGTGTGCACTTAATTTGAGCGACTCACCAAATAAATCCATAGTTTTGAATAAGGATTGATAGTATTTTCCATCGCCATTATCTTGCACTTGTAAACTAGAGAGAAATTGCTGATCACTGTTTAGCTTTGTGTTTTCTTTTTTTAGTTGTGCGTTCTCTGCATGCAACTGACGAATTTGCTCATTTAAATCGGCAATGTATTTTTTATCAGTAAAGAACATTTTAGCCTCCACAAAGTTTAAGTTACTGAGTATAGCGAATAATTTTGCCGGAACGCTTTTGTGGTGGTGATAGCGTGGTAAATAACGACGCTTTATGGTTTGACGTGATTATATTTTTTGTTTAATAAATTTAATAATAAACAAGCGGGGAAACTACTGATTCGATTAAAATCCGCTCTCCGTATGATTTGCTACTTACAGAGCAATGGATGAATCGTCATGAAAAAATGGATTGTGATTGCTGTTGCAGTCATCGCTGCGCCAGTATTGTATTTTTCGCTGATACATAAAAAAACACCAACGTCGACAAATCAGATCGCCAGTGCAGCGGCTGAATCGCAACCACTTTTACGCATTGCCCTAGAGGGTAAATATCCACCATTCGAATATTTAGATAAAAACCAGCAATTAGTGGGTTTTAATATTGATTTGGCCAATGCGCTGTGCAAAGAAATGGCGGTTAAGTGCAGTATTGAGCGCTATGAATGGGATGATTTAATTCCAGCGGTGCAAGACAAAAAAGCCGATGCGATTATTGCCACGATGTCGATTACCGATGAGCGTGAAAAATTAGTTCAGTTTACACAGCCTTATGCACGGGTTCCTGCGGCGTATTTAGCTAAAAATAATCGTCAATTTATCTTCCCGGTGATGACACCTGAACGCTTAGCAGGCCAAATCATTGGCGTGGTGAGCAATACAACTTTTTCAGATTATCTGACTGCTGAATTTAATAATAGCAAAGTGAAATTAAAGCATTATCCTGATGCCGATGCTTTATTGCTGGCGATGAATAAAGATGAAGTAGATTTAGTGTTTGGTGATAGCGCGGTATTTGGTGAGTTTTTACGCGATCCACTGCATGCAAAAGACTATAATTATGTAGGTAATATCATTAAGGGTGACCCTCGCTTAGGACGAGGCGAAGCGATTGCTTTGGCTAAAGATGATCATGAAATGGTGGCAAAATTTAATAAAGCTTTAGACCAACTCATTAAATCGGGTCAATATCAAGAAATGCAGTTTAAGTATTTTACGTTCCAGATTTTATAAAATACAACAGCCCCAATTCCGTGGGGCTTTTTTTGCTTCATATAAAAGTATCGATCTCATTGATGTTTGATTTGGACAAACTATTGATTAGTTTTGAACACAGCCAAATAGCCAACTAAGCCGTAAACTCCATTTTTTTCAGGTGCTCATCATGAAATACATTGGGATTTTGGCATTACTGTTTTCGATACTGAATACAGCGCTCGCTGCAGAACCTATTTTGGCGAGTGGACGTTGGGTGCACAGCAATGGCAATTATCAAGCTACATGGCCAGGTGGGGTGTTATCCGCTCAATTTATTGGGCAGCGTATTGGTATTGCGTTAAATGATGAGCGTAGTCATTACGCAGTAGAAGTGGATGGCCAATTTCTACTGAATATCGCTCCAGCAGCGGGTAAACGAGTGATTTGGCTAAAAAATTTAACGGCATCTCGGCATCGAATTGATTTAATTCGTCGTAACGAAACGCCAGATTATATTGGTCAAGTGGATGGTTTTGTTTTAGCGGAAGGTGGGCAATGGTTGCCTGCGCCAGCAGCAAAGAAACGCAAAATTGAATTTATTGGTGATTCGTTTACCGCAGCTTTGGCGGGTTTATCCACGCAGCGTGAATGTAAAGACGCTGATTTGGCAGTAAATACCGATATTCGCCAAGGTTTTGCAGTCAATGTGGCGCGTGAATTAGATGCCGAATGGCAAATTAATGCGATGTCGGGAATGGGTTTAGTGCGTAATTGGAATGGTCGTTTAGCAGATCAAGATTTTCGGACTTTTTATCCACGAAAAATTCAAAGTGATGCGAGTTCTTTGATTACTGCGACAGATTGGCAACCACAAATTGTCGTTATAGCCTTGGGCTTAAATGATTTTTCTACGCCAATTAATCCAACTGAAAAACGCAATGCTGAACAATTGGCTGCCGATTTTCAGGCCGCGTATCAAGCATTGATTGCTGAAATTAATACTCAATATCAGCAACCACAGATTGTGTTGATGTCGTATAAAGTTTGGCCTGATGATCAATTACGCGTACAAGTGCCAGCGGTAATGGCAACGGCAAAGGCTGCTGGGCTCAGAAATGTGCATTATTTAGCCGTAAATCCCTTGCAGCTAACGGCTTGTCAGTGGCATCCGAATTTACAAGATCATCAACAAATTGCGCAGCAACTCTTGGTTAAAATTCGAGAAATCAAACCGATGTGGTTTACTGCACTTCAGTAATCAATTAGAGCTGACGATCGACTACAGGAATACCCTAGTATTCCTCTGTGGCATGCTACTGCATGATGCGTTGAGCCTTACAATTATTGGTATTAATACCGATCCGTCTTTTTCTCTGTTTTGGAATGTCCTGAAATGAATATCACTTCTTATAGTTTGATTGCTGCGGCCGTGATGGGTTTGGCTGCGTGTGGTAAACAAGCGCCAGTTGGCAGCGAAGCGGCGAGCACACCGGCGGCGGCGGAAGAGCCAAGCCAGTCGGTGATTAAAATTGGGCATTCAGCGGCTTTAACTGGCCCAGCTGCGCATTTTGGTAAAGACAATGAAAACGGCGTGAAGCTGGCTATTGATGAAATCAATGCAGCGGGTGGGGTGGATATTGCTGGTAAAAAAATGAAATTAGAAATGATTTCAGAAGACGATCAAGGTGACCCGAAAACCGCGACCACTGTGGCGCAGCGCTTTGTTGATGCCAATGTGGCAGGTGTCATTGGCCATATGAATTCAGGGACGACGATTCCTGCGTCTAAAATTTATTCTGATGCGGGAATTGCGCAAATTTCACCTTCGGCCACTGCGGTGAATTACACCAACCAAGGTTTTAAAACGGCATTTCGAGTAATGGCCAATGATGCACAGCAAGGTAAAGTGCTGGGCCAATACGCGGTGAGTAAATTAGGCGCGAAAAAAATTGCCATCATTGATGATCGCACTGCATACGGCCAAGGCTTGGCCGATGAATTTGAAATTGCCGCTAAAGCCGCTGGCGCGCAAATCGTGAAGCGTGAATTTAGTAATAACCAAGAAACTGATTTTAATGCGGTATTAACCAGTATTAAAGGCAGTAAACCGGATTTGATTTTTTACGGCGGCATGGATGCTCAAGCTGCACCAATGAAAAAACAAGCTAAAAAGCTGGGCTTGAATGTCATTATCATGGGCGGCGATGGTGCGCAAACGCCTGAATTTATCAAACTTGCCGGTGTTGATGCGGATGGCATGTATGCCACCAGCCCAGGCACACCTAAAGATCAGTTGGCAGGCGGCAAGGCATTCTTAGAAAAATTCAAAGCTAAATTTGGCAATGAAGTGCAGCTGTATTCTCCATATTGCTACGATTCAGTGAATATGATGGTAAAAGCGATGCAAGAAGCGGGCTCGGCTGATCCAGCTAAATATCTACCAAAATTGGCAGCAATGAAATACGAAGGGGTGACCGGACCGATTTCGTTTGATGCCAAAGGTGATATCAATAATGGCGCGATTACGGTTTACACCGTTAAAAACGGTAAATGGGAAATTCTAGAAGTAATTGGTGGCGCGGCAGCAGCCAAGTAAGCCACTGATAGCAACAAAGATCAGGCGCCTTCGGGCGCCTTTTTTTATGTTTGGATTATTTTGATTTTTTTCTGCGGTTTTTTTTGCCATACCAGCACGCTTGCGACGCGGTGTTGCGATGGTATAGTTGAATTACTGAGTAATTTTAAGGCGTATCCTCATGACAAAATCGAGCACTGTAAATCAGCCTATTTATCCGATCGGTACATTGGGTATAGCTTGGCAAGCAAAAGAAAAAGCCGATTGGCTGGCGATACAGCAAAGAAAGCGCAACTACTGGGATGAAGTGGTTAGCCCATTAACGACCTTATTATTAGATCGAGATTCGCCACTGGCCGATTGGGCCGAGTTGGTGGAATATGCGGTCTTGGACTATCAGCCTCAGGGTTTGGCGCAGTATCCATTGTTTGCTGTACGTAGCCGTGATTGGCAAGCGCATCGTCCAACGGTTTTAGTCACTGGTGGGGTACATGGTTATGAAACCAGTGGTGTGCAAGGGGCTTTGCAATTTATTGCCCAAAAATTGAGCCATTATCAGGCTGCGGTTAATTTATTAATTTTGCCGTGTATTAGCCCTTGGGCTTATGAAACGATTAATCGCTGGAATCCGCTGGCCATTGATCCGAATCGCGCTTTTGTCGAGCATAGCCCAGCAGCAGAATCCGCCGCTGCGATGGCCTTTATTCGCGCACAAACCCAAAATGTGGCGTTGCATATCGATTTGCACGAAACAACCGATACCGACAATTCAGAGTTTGGTCCGGCTAAAGCCGCTCGTGATGGTGTGGCTTTTGAATATCACGATATTCCTGATGGCTTTTATTTGGTTGGCGATAGTGAAAATCCCCAACCTGAATTTCAACAGGCATTAATCTCTGCGGTTAGCCAAGTGACGCATATTGCCGCCGCCGATGCCGCGGGCTGCATTATTGGTGAGCCATTACAGCAATTGGGCGTAATCAATTATGCTAAACAAGCTTTGGGTCTTTGCGGCGGCATGACTGATGCGATGTATGTCACGACGACCGAAGTGTATCCCGATAGCCCCAATGCCACCGCTGAGCAATGCAATCGAGCCCAAGTAGCGACCATCTGCGCCGCGATTGATTATGTTTTGCAGCATGGGAATAAATAGCTTGGGATTGGCGCAGATGATTCGCGCATTGCATTAGCTATATAGAAATTCAACAGCATGGGTATATTCGTCCAATCCTTTTAAATCAAAGTATTGGACAATATACCTTTGTTTTCTTTCTGGTCTTTTTGTTGAATAATATCGTCAGTCCATGCCGCTAATGGCGCTGGTCGCCCAAAGAAATAACCCTGAACCCGCTGGCAACCTAGCTCGCGTAGACGGTTGGCTTGGGCTTCAGTCTCTACGCCTTCACCGACTAAAATCACTTTAAAGCCGGAAGCCATACTGATAATGGCCGAGACAATCGCTTCGTCTTGAATGTTTTCGAGCATTCTGGCGATAAAGGATTGATCGATTTTAAGGTAGTCAAAATCAAATTGATGCAAATACGCTAACGATGAATAGCCGGTGCCAAAGTCATCAATCGCAATGCCGACGCCAAGGGCACGAACACGGCGAATTAATTTGGCGACCACTTCGCTTTGGGTGACTAAACAAGATTCAGTGATTTCTAGCGTGAGGTTATGTGCCGGTAAGCCAGTGCTTTGCAAAATAAACTGCAGTTGCTCATAAAAATCAGATTGAATTAATTGCCGTACTGAGACATTCACATGCACGTCAAAATCAGCCCGCCAGCCGGCTTTAAGCTGATTGGCAATTTGCAGGCAAGACTCTCGCAATACCCAATTTCCAATTTGTAAAATCAGTCCTGAATCTTCTGCAGCTGGGATAAATACGCCGGGGGAAATCATACCGCGTGGGCTTTCCCAACGAATCAGCGCTTCTGCGCCTATGGTTTCGCCATTTTGTAAATCGATCACCGGCTGGAAAAACACGCGGAATTCTTGTCGCTCCAGCGCCAGTTTAAGCTCAGAAGTGAGCCGTGTTTTGGCGATGGATTGCTCAATCATTTGCGCTTCAAATAGCGTATAAGAACCAAAGCCTTTGGCTTTGGCCTTGCCGAGGGCCACGCTGGCATTACGCAGCCAATCGGTTAAATCACAACGTCGAAAGCGTTCATACACTGCGCCAATGGATGCGGTGACGACGATTTCATCGGCTGATTGTTCGGCTTGAAAGGCTTCTGAAAAATAGGCTAGATAACGCAGCGTGGTATAGGTCGCATCTTCTGGGCTACTGATTTCGGGCAATAAAATCGTAAATTCAGCACCGGCGGTTCGAGCGAGTAAGGCATTGGGTGGCAGATGCTCGATCAGTCGCACGGCAATCGATTGCAATAGGGCATCGCCGAGCTCATGGCCTACGCTGTCGTTGATGGCGCGGTAGCCATCTAAACCAATCAGCAACATCAGCTGCGACTGGCTTGGGGTATAAGCCCAATCATTGATGGCAACAGCAAGGCCATTGCGATTCATAAGCCCTGTCATTGAGTCAAAACGGATCTGTTGATTGAGTTGCTCAAAAGAGAGTGCCAGCTTGCCTGCCATCTCATTAAAGGTTTTGGTCAGTAGGGCGGTTTCTTTAAGCTGAATGCCTGAGCTAGGAATCGCTTGCCAATCGGCATGTCCGAGTTTTTCTGCAGCCAAGGTAGTAGAAATAATAGGCCGAGTGATACGCCCTAATACCCACCATGCCAACATGGCTACTGCAAGACCAATCAATAAAATGACCAGCACGGTATTGCGTTGATTTTGTTTTAGATTGCCAATCAGGTCTTTTTCAGGAATTAAAATAATAATCCGCCAATCAATGCCGGGCTGATTATTCAGTGAAATGGATTGAAAATAAATGCGCTCGCCTTGTACTTGAAAGTGAGTGCGCAAATTGGGCCCTTGATTGAGTAAGGCACTGGCGGCACGAATTTGGGCTTGCTCACTGTCTTTGGCGAATGTGCGCTGCGCTGGGGCCTGTGGGTCTGGATTGGCGCTCATTACGCTACGAGGAGAGGAGTGCGTAATTAAGCGTTGTTGTTGATCAACGATAAAGATTGCGCCATGACCTGGTTGGGCTTGTTGAAGTAAAAACTGATTGAAATGATCGATATTAATATCGCTCATTATCACCCCGATGAGCTGATTGTCCTGGTTATATACCGGACTGGAATATGACAAGGTGGCCGATTGTTCTTGATTGAATGTGGCATAGACATCTGACCAGCTGGCTTGGCCGCTGTGGATTGCTGCTTGATACCAAGGCCGTTCTCTGGGGTCGTAACCGGGGAGGGTTTGACTATCGGCACTGATTTCGGTGTTTGGGTATAGCTGCAGTTGGTCTTGAGTTCTTTGGTCTTTTAGTAGTAGGCGAGTGATTTGTTGCTCTCGCATTAGGGCGATAAATTGCCCGCTAACACTACCAAAACCAATTAGGCTCAGTGCCGGTTTATTACCTAGCACTTGGGTATAGGTATTAATAAAGGGTTGATTCAGTGCACTTAAATCAGTTGCGGTATTGATGGATTTAATTTCAGATAAATTATTGAGGATTTGATTATTTAAAATTGGCGCAGATAAAAAATCCAGCAATTGATGGCGCACTTCATTGGCCTGTGCGGACATGATTTTTTCAGCTAGGTTTTCAATGGCCTTATTTTGGTTTTGAAATTGCAGCCAACTACTGAGCAATAGCGCCAAAATGAGTAGGGCGGCAAAGGTAAAACTCACGGCAAATCGTAGTGATATCTTGGTTTGCAATTCGTGCTCGAGCGAATAAAAATGGGCCTTGCACACTATAACAGTATTCTTACATATACCCTGAGTTCAATATATCTTTTGTTGTTTGTCGTTAGCGCTTTGAACCTAGCCATTCAGGCAGATAGAATACGAGGCTAGATTCACTTTGGCCTGATCCATGTCTGATGATTTACTCGACCCCGTAGAAATGTCTGCAACGCCCTTGAAACCCAATCAAGGCGGCGCTGCGCGTTTTATTGCTACTCAAGTTTCTGCTGTACCTGATGATGGTGAATCAGTACAGCTAGGACTGTATGCCGAAAAAAGTTATCTTGAATACGCCATGAGCGTGGTGAAAAGCCGCGCCTTGCCGCAAATTGAAGATGGCCAAAAACCCGTGCAGCGGCGGATTTTATACGCGATGCACGAGCTAGGTTTAATGGCGACGGCCAAACCGATGAAATCGGCGCGGATTGTGGGTGATGTGTTGGGTAAATATCATCCCCACGGTGACCAATCGGCGTATGACGCTTTGGTTCGTATTGCCCAAGATTTCTCGCTGCGCTATCCCTTGATTGATGGTCATGGCAATTTTGGTTCACGCGATGGTGACGGTGCTGCGGCTTATCGTTATACCGAGGCACGTTTAACGCCGGTGGCGGATCTGCTGCTCGGTGAGCTCGATAAAGGCACCACCGATTTCACGCCAAATTATGATGGCGCTTTTCAAGAGCCGGTTTTATTGCCGGCGCGATTGCCTATGTTGCTACTCAATGGCGCATCGGGGATTGCGGTGGGGATGGCTACTGAAATGCCATCGCATAATTTAGGCGAAGTGGCGGACGCGAGTATTGCGCTGATTCGTAATCCTAAATTATCGACTGCTGAATTACTGACGTATATCCAAGGCCCCGATTTACCCGGTGGCGGGCAAATTATTTCTTCGCATAAAGACATCGCCAGCGCGTATGAAAATGGCCGTGGCAGTTTGAAAGTCCGTGCTCGTTGGGAAAAAGAAGATCTGGCGCGTGGGCAATGGCAAATGGTGGTGACTGAATTGCCACAAGGTACGTCGAGCCAAAAAGTATTAGAAGAAATCGAAGAGCTCACTAATCCCAAAGTGAAAAAAGGCAAAAAAGCGCTCAGCCAAGATCAAGTGCAAACTAAGCAATTGATTTTGAGCGTGCTGGATCGTGTTCGCGATGAGTCGGGAAAAGATAAATCAGTTCGCTTGGTATTTGAGCCAAAATCATCGCGGCAAAGCTCAGATGATTTGATGAATTTGCTGTTAGCGCATACCAGCTTAGAAAGTAGCTTATCGATCAATATTGTTACCATTGGCCGTGATGGTCGACCTGGGCAAAAAACGCTGCGTGATTTAATCGCCGAGTGGATTGATTTTCGCTTTGTGACGGTGACGCGTCGTTGCCAGCATCGTTTGGGCCAAGTCGATGATCGCATCCATATTCTGGAAGGGCGCTTGCTGGTTCTGCTCAATATCGACGAAGTGATTCGCATCATCCGTCATTCGGATGAGCCCAAATCGGCGTTGATGGCGGCATTCTTGTTATCGGAACGCCAAGCTGAAGACATCCTTGAGATTCGATTGCGCCAATTAGCGCGACTTGAAGGGATTAAGATTGAGCAAGAATTGTCGGCGCTGCGTGCAGAAAAAACCGAGCTAGAAAACTTGTTGGCTAATCCAGCCGCAATGCAAAAACAAATTATCAAAGAAATCGAAGCTGATAAAAAGAAATACGCCGATCCTCGTCGTACTTTAATTGAGCACGCCGAACGCGCCGTTGCTGAAGTGGCGGTAGTGGATGAGCCGGTAACGATTATTTTGTCAGAAAAAGGCTGGTTACGTGCTCGCCAAGGGCATGGCCTTGATTTGCAAAGCCTGAGCTTTAAAGACGGCGACAGCCAATTGGCGGCGATTGAATGCCGCACGATTGACCAGATTGCGCTGTTTGGCAGTGATGGTCGGGTGTATTCAATTCAAGCCTCGGTGGTCCCTGGTGGACGTGGCGATGGCGTGCCGGTGACGACCTTGGTTGATTTGGTGGCTAAAACGCGGATTACCCAAATGCTGGCAGCTAAATTAGGTGATTGGGTGGTGCTGGCCAACTCGAGTGGTTATGGCTTTAGCTGTTTGTTTGATAATTTACTCAGTCGACAAAAAGCCGGTAAAGCATTTTTGACCTTGGAAGAGAGTGAGACATTGTTGCGGGTGTCGACTTTTGTTCCACGTGAAACATCATTGGTGGCTTGCTTATCGACGGCAGGTAAATTGCATTTATTTGCGTATAGCGAATTTAAGCAGCTCACTGGCGGTGGACGTGGTGTGATTACCATGGCGCTTGATCCAAAAGATCAGCTCAATGCCATTACCATTTGCGACGGCTTAACGTTAACCATTAATTACACAGGGCGTGGCGGTAAGGCGCAAGAGTGGATTTTAAATGAGAACGAAATGGCGCCGTATATTGGTAAACGCGCCAAAAAAGGCAAGCCGATTAGCACTGCATTTAAACTGCCTGGATTTTAAATGAAAGCACATCCATCAGGTATGACGCCAGAGCTAGCCGTCGCATGGGCTGAGCTGGGCATACCTTTTGAATTATTGCAAAGCCGCAATTTAACCTTGTTTACCGAAGCCACTGAATTAATCGATGTGGCAGTGAGTGACGATGGACGAATCTGGCAATTGATTCCCGCGGCAGCTGCTGCATGGGCGCAGATGCAGCGGGCAGCTTGGCAAGATGGCGTTGATTTACAAATTGCATCGGCCTATCGAGCTAGCACACGGCAAGTGGAGTTAATCCAAAGAAAGTTGATTGCAGGTGTGCTGATCGACGAGGTTTTACAGGTGCTCGCGCCACCGGGGTGTAGCGAGCATCATACAGGTAGGGCGGTGGATATTTTTACGCCGGGTGGCCCTGTGGTGACGGAAGAGTTTGAAAATACGCCGGCATTTGCTTGGTTAAATTCGCATGCAGCTGAGTTTGGTTTTACTTTGTCTTTTCCACGCGACAATCGTTATGGCTATGTGTATGAGCCTTGGCATTGGTGCTGGGCGGATAAAAATACGCCAAGTGACGCAGTGCAGCATTTTGCTGACCAGCGGTAGTTCAGTTTTGCCCAATCTCAACGATATTAAAGCTAAGAGCAATAGATCAACGGCCTCTTGCCGTCGTGCTCAAAGTGATGAAGATCATGACTTACGCTATTCACCCCGTTTGGAGCACGACGCAACAGCCACAATTGATGCGTTACGGTTTATATAAAATCAGCGCAGATGGTGAACAAGAAATTGCTCAAGCAGGCTGCCTTGAATCGATCGAAGCACTACGCCAACAATTACTTCAATTAGCATTATTAGAAAATGCATAAAAAAACAGCACGGCAAGCCGTGCTGTTTTTTTGTAGGCGATGTTTAAACTTGACCCATATAGTCTTGCTTGCCAATATCGACGCCATTGCTGCGTAAAATGGCATAAGCAGTGGTCAGGTGGAAATAAAAATTAGGTTGCACAAACGAGAGCAAATAAACATCGGCACTCATTGGATGATCAGGCAAAAAAGACAATGTAATCGTTTTGCCGGCGGCGTCTTTAAAATCGTGTTCTGATACCGATTCAATAAATTCTTGAGTGGCAACAATACGCCGCTGCAAGTCGGCAAAGGTTTTTTCATCATCTTCATGCACCGGAGCGGTCACACCAGAGAGGCGAGCAACGCAGTATTTGGCGTTATCGCAAACGATTTGCACTTGTTTGGTTAGATTAAACATATCGGGTGCAAGACGCAGACCGAGCATGGTTTCATCACTGATTTTTTTATGCGCAGCAAATTCTGCTGCCTTATCCAGCAAATGAGCGAGTTGGTTTAGTGCGCGATTGTAAACAGGTACGGTGAGCTGGTAGTAGTCGAACATGGCACTTCCTTACGTTGGTAAAATGGAAAGACTGAGTTGACCCTTACTATCATCGTGCTTTAGTTCAGCATATTCAAGTGCTCTAGCGTTTCGATTGCTCCCGTCCATGCACCATGTTTGAGTATGTCGCTACATAGCTTTTCAGCTGCAACTTGTGGCGATATACCTGTCGTATCAATATTCAAATCGTATTGCATATCTTGATGAACGCGCGCACTTTGCCAAGCAACCAAACCAATCGCCCGATCTTGACGTGCTTGCTCGCGCGCCATTGCCACCTCTGAATTACAATACACGCCAACTAAAGCCACTGAATAACCTGCCAGTTCGGTGAGCAACTCGCGTTTTTCTCCACGCTCACACCAAGCATGATCAATCAATAAATGGCAACCTGCTTGCAGCAAAGCAGGTAAGCAATAATGATAGCCGCGAACTAAACTCGGCCAATCGTAACCGGGGCGAGTGATTTCAGCACCTGTTTGCATTTTGCGTAAATCACTCGCGGGCAAGGAATAGAGCACAATATCGATGCTGAAATTGAGATATTGCTGTGGCAGCATTTCTTGTAATAATTTGGCCACGGCCGTTTTACCAGAGCTGCTACTGCCGTTTAAAACAATGACTTGGGGGAGAGGCATAAATAATCCAAGAAGCGGTATAAAAATGCGTCAGCAATGAATATATTGTTTGTACTCAATTTTGGCTGGGCACGTTTATACCGCGATGTTTCACGTGAAACAACGTTTATGACTGGGTTGGTGGCTCTAATTCTTTACGGATTGCCGCTTCGATTTCTGCGGTTGCTTCTTCATCAGTTGGGCGCGCCCAGAACATTCTATCGGGAACAAATTGCCCCATTCCCGGGCGAAATGCCGCCGACAGCGCTTGCGAGGTGAAGTCTTGCGCGTCTTTTACCGCATCACCGATATCAGCACCATTGGCGAGTGCGCCGGCAATGGCCGAGGCCAAGGTGGCGCCCGCCCCATGATAGCTGCCGGGTAAACGTGGCCATTGATCGGTGCGCACTCGACCTAAGCGGCTATAAAGGGTGTTGACCACTTTCGGCGTTTTTTCATGCGTTCCGGCGATTAACACATACTCGCAGCCACATTCCAAAATGCGTTGCGCAGCGGCATCGAGCGGCATTTCTTCTTGCTCATCGGGATCGTCGGAAGCCAATAATCGCGCTTCGGTATTATTCGGCGTAACCAAATGCGTGTGTGGCAACAGCAATTCGCGCATCGCGCTAATCAGCTCTTCGTTGGATAATTCCTCGCCGCGCCCCATGCTAAATACCGGCTCTAAAATTAAAGGAATATCTGGATAGTCTGAGGCGATTTCAGCTATTACCGCTAAGTTTTCCACGCTGCCGACCATGCCGACTTTAATCACATCAATTTTGATGTCTTCTAAAATAAAGCGCGCTTGTTCATCAACGATTTCAGAATCGACGGCATGGAATTCTTGCACGCCTGCGCTGTCTTGCACCGTGATGGCGGTAATAATCGGTAAGGTGTGGCAACCCAGTGAGGCAAGGGTCAATACATCGGCCATTAAACCCGCACCACCAGAAGGATCATTCGCAGCAAAAACTAGTACAGTGGGTGGCGTTGGATTCATAAGCACAGATTTTCTTTGTTCGGTAAAATTAGAATTCTAAACCACTCTGAGTGACTTATCGCAATGAAAAAATATATGTGCCTAATCTGTGCGTTTATTTACGATGAAGCTGAAGGCCGGCCAGAAGACGGTATACCGGCGGGAACCAAGTGGGAGGACGTGCCAATGAATTGGACTTGTCCTGATTGCGGTGCACGCAAAGATGATTTTGAAATGGTGCAAATCTAATTTTGCTGGAGTAGGCCGATGAAACGATTAATTCTTAGTTTAGCGATAGCCTCGATGTTGACGGCTTGTCAGCAAGTGAACACCACCCAAGCGGGGGCAATTGGCGCTACGCGTAAACAAAGCATGCTGCTGTCTAGTCAGCAAGTTGATCAAATGTCGGCCGCTAGCTATGCCGAAACCATTAAAAAATCAGCATCCCAAGGTAAGCTTTTACCGAGTAACGACCCCACGGTGCGGCGAGTTCGCGATATTGCTCAGCGACTCATTCCGCAAACGGCGGTATTTCGCCCTGATGCTTTGCAGTGGCAATGGGAAGTGAATGTAGAAAAAAGCCCTGAACTCAATGCCTATTGTATGTCCGGCGGTAAAATTATGTTTTACACCGGTATTATTGAGCGCTTAAAACTCACTGACGATGAGATCGCGCAAATCATGGGCCACGAAATCGCGCATGCCTTGCGCGAACATGGGCGTGAAAAAATGAGCGAGGAATACGGCAAAACCATTGCTTTACAAGGTGGTATGCAGCTGTTTTCTATCGTCACTGGCGGTAAATATGATGCCTACCAAGATCTTGCTGGTAGCGGTTTAAATACCTTGGTGGATGTCAGTTACTCATTGCCCAATAGTCGAACCAGTGAAAGCGAAGCCGATGCCATTGGCTTAGAGCTGGCCGCGCGTGCTGGGTATAACCCGAATGCTGCAGTGAGTTTATGGCAAAAAATGGCGGCCCAAGGCGCAGGTAAAGGGCTGGAATTTATGTCGACTCATCCTTCGAGCAATACGCGGATTGCCGAATTACAAGCCAAAATCCCGGTGGTGATGCCGCTCTATGAGACGGCTAAAAACAAACCAAAACCCAGTGGCAAGCCAAAGAAAAACGCGTCTTAACGCAGTTAGCTTTGCTTGTTAGCACAAATAAGGAAAAGCCGTGCTGTGGATTAAATCATTACATTTGATTTTTGTAATTAGCTGGTTTGCTGGGCTATTTTATTTACCGCGTATTTTTGTCAATTTAGCCATGGCCAAACAGACCGATGAGTTAGCTAGGCTTAATTTAATGGCGCATAAACTCTATCGATTTATGACGCCACTGGGCATTTTGGCGTTAATTTTTGGGGTCTGGACCTGGGGTTTTTATGACTTTTATATGGGAGAAGGCTGGCGCTGGATGCATGCCAAATTAGCCTTAGTCGCAATTTTAGTCGGCTACCATATTGCCTGTCGCCAAATGGTATTGGCTTTTGCTGCCAATAAAAATACCCGCAGCCATGTGTGGTTTCGTTTTTTTAATGAAGTGCCGGTGCTGATTTTATTTGCCATCGTGATTTTGGTGATTGTTAAACCGTTTTAATTTTTGGGCTATCCATTGCGAGATAGCCCAACTTTTATGCAAAAGGATTAAAAAATGAAAATCATGCTGCCTATTTTACTGGTCGCCTTACTTGCCGGATGCGGCGAAACTGCGCCAACCACCAAGCAATGTGGCGTTTACGCCATCGGCCCAAATCAAATTAAAGAGATTCTGGCCAGCCCGCAAAGTGAGCCAGCGCCAGGACGGACGGCGAAAGCTGATTTACCCGCCGACTTTCCAACCGCGCTACTCGACCCAGAAAATTTCTATCGTGGTATGGGCGTGTATTGCAGCGCCGATGAAGCACGGCAGGCATTGATTGATCAAAAACACCAAGATTGGGGCGTATTTGAGATCGAAAGCGATTGGAATAAAAACGTCTACAAAGCCGACGATGGCGCTTATCATTTACGCGAATCCGCCAAAATTAAAAAGGCGGTTGAATAATGGCCGTTGAAATCGAAAGAAAATTTTTACTTAAAAATGACACTTGGCGCAGCGATGTTCATCGTAGTACACGCATCGCGCAAGGCTATTTATGCACCGATCCTGAGCGCACCGTGCGAGTTCGGGTGAAAGGCGACGCTGCATTCTTGACGATTAAAGGTAAAAATTCTGGAATTAGCCGCTCTGAATTTGAATATGAAATCCCGCTGGCGGAAGCTGTCGAATTACTCAAACTTTGCCCGCAAGTTTTGGATAAAACTCGGCACTTACTCAGCATTGAGCAGCACACCTTTGAGATTGATGAGTTTCATGGCGACAATGCCGGCTTAATCGTCGCAGAACTCGAGCTGGCTAGCGAAAATAGCACTTATCCACAGCCAGAATGGCTAGGTGCAGAAGTTTCGGGAGATGCGCGCTATTACAACAGCGCACTGTCAATTACGCCGTTTAGTCGTTGGTTTTAAGCATGAGCGATTTTCCAGTTTTACACACTGAGCACCTTATCCTGCGTGAAATTGTCGATGCCGATGCACAAGCTCTGCTTGATATTCATGGCTGTGCTGAAGTGATGCGATACTTTGGTTCTGATCCTTTGATTGAATTAGCGCAAGCGAAGGCCTTGGTGGCCACTTTTTCACACTGGCGTGGTGAGGGAAACTCCGGTATTCGCTGGGGCATTAGCCAAAAATCAGATGGAAAATTGCTGGGTAGTTGCGGATTTTTCCGTTGGAATCACGCTTGGCGCTCCGCGATGGTCGGCTACGAGCTAGCCCAATCGGCGTGGGGGCAAGGTTTGATGCAAGAGGCCTTAGCTGCCATTTTGCCGTATGGTTTTCGCGTAATGAACCTCAACCGCATAGAAGCACAAATTCATCCTGACAATTTAGCATCACTTAAATTGATGCCCAAGCTCGGTTTTGTTCACGAAGGCCAGTTGCGTGAGGCTGGATTTTGGGGTGGCAAGTTCAACGATTTTGTGCAGTTTGGGGTCTTGCGGCGGGAGTATATTGAGCAGGTTTAGACGCAGGTGCAGTTTAAAATGACGCGAGGATTGCAATGATCAAGAGAGTGGGTGAGACAGTTATTCAGCTAAAGCACCAAGCCAGTTGTCATTGCGGTGCGGTGGTATTAGAGATTGATTTGCC